>BTQE01000051.1:0-21939 GCA_036985715.1 Rhodothermia bacterium | reverse complement strand
GAAAAAAGAAGGGCAAACGAGTCAGATTACAGGATTATCCCGCGCTCAAGAACGCTCCAGAATTCCTCTCACGAGGGGTGGCCGATTTGAACCGGATTGGGTGGCCGATTTGAACCGGATTGGGTGGCCGATTTGAACCGGATTAGGTGGCCGATTTAAACCGGATTGGGTGGCCGATTTGAACCGGATTATACACATAGACGGAGTGTAACGTGCGAAAGTTAGAGACAGATTAATTCGTCCATAAGTTGGGATAGGGATATCGCCGTCGCGGAACGAGAAACGGGGAATGAATCCGATCCAGGATAAACAACTAGTTGTCGTTCAGGTTGGATTTCCTCGACGGCCGAATAGAATCCTCTTCCCGTTTTGGGCTGAATGCTTCTTTTAACTTCGATGGCCCACGACATTCCACCTGGTAGTGTTAGCACAATGTCGATTTCCGCGCCTCCACTAGATCTGTAAAAGGTTGGCAGTGTGTTTTGAGGAGCTGCTGCCAGTAGGTTCTCCAAGACAAATCCTTCCCACGATTGACCTGAGACAGGATGCGAGAGGACATCATTCAGGCTTTTGATTCCGAGAAGAGTGTGAACAATTCCGGAATCGCGGATGTAGATTTTAGGAGATTTAGTGAGTCGTTTTCTCGTGTTCGAGTGCCAAGGAGTCAATCGTCGAACCAGGAGAAGATCAGTTAAAAGATCGATATAGCGGGAGACGGTTTTTCCGTCAATTCCCAGACCTCGCGCCAAAGCCGACAGATTTAAGATGCCGCCCTGGGAGTGAGCAAGCATTGTCCACAACCGCCGGAGTGTTTCAGCCGGGATGCGAGGTCCCAAAAGCGGAATATCACGCTCGAGATATGTTCTAATAAATTGATCCCTCCAGTCCGCGCTCGCTACATCGGAGCTGGCAAGGAAGCTATCCGGAAAGCCACCCCGAGACCAAAGTCGGCTAGTACCTCCGAGATTTTTGTAGCCCGATTCGATTTCTCTGGCGTCAAAGGGACCGAGATCCACGAAAGCAATCCTACCGGCCAAAGATTCTCCCGATTGCCGCAACAATTCGATAGATGCTGATCCCAGTAATAGAAATCTGCCGTTTTTGAGATTTCGTCTCTTTCCATCATCGATCAAGCCGCGTAGAACCCGAAATATTTCGGGAACGCGATGGATTTCATCGAGAACCACGAGGCGATTCTCGTTCAGGCGGAGATACAGTTCCGGTTCGGACAACCGACTAAGATCCGGAGTCGATTCCAAGTCCAGATAAATAGATTCCCGATCGCTGGCAATTTCGCGCGCGAGGGTGGTTTTTCCGACCTGACGCGGTCCAAGAACGGCTACGGCCGGAAAATTACTGAGCACACCGACAATTCTTTCTGTCTGTCTTCTGGGGAGAATCATTAGATCAAATTGCCTAATTATAACCTTGAAATATCGGCACTATCTGCCGAAATAGCAAGGATAATAAATACGATGGTATGGCCAGCCTGATAGTCGCCTTATGTATATTTCGACGTTAGCGTGCCGGAAATGTCGTATAATCAGCACGGATGACATTAGGAACCAACTAGAGTGTTCCGAGGCCGCCACCCAGCCAAACATGATTGACTCCAGCTTATCCCACTACAAAATCGTCTCGGAGCTTGGCCGCGGCGGAATGGGAATCGTCTACAAGGCGACGGACACGAAGCTCAACCGCACCGTTGCGCTCAAGGTGCTCCCGGCCGCCGCGCTTGCGAGCGAAGACGATCGTGCCCGTTTTTTTCGCGAGGCACAAGCGGCCGCACAGCTAACGCACGCCCATATTGCGACGGTTTACGAAATCGATGAGGCCGTTCTGAGGGACGCAGATGGGAATGAACTAAATGCGTCAGATGGCCCGCGTCCTTTTATCGCGATGGAATATATCGAGGGAGAAACGCTCGAGACGCGAATCGAAAAGGGCCCTTTGAAGCTGGCGGAAGCGGTTCGATTGGCCGTGGAGACGGCGGATGCGCTCAGAACAGCGCACGCAAAAAATATCGTGCACCGCGACGTTAAAAGCGCCAATGTGATGGTGACCACCGAAGGGAAGGCCAAAGTGCTTGATTTCGGGTTGGCGAAGACGACACACTCCACCATGCTGACCCGGATGGGCTCGACACTCGGAACCGTCGCTTTCATGAGTCCAGAACAGGCTCGCGGCGAAGAAGTGGACAACCGTACGGACCTGTATTCTCTCGGAACGATGCTCTACGAAATGGTTGCGGGTCGCAGGCCATTCGCCGGTGAGTATGAACAGGCAGTGGTGTACGCGATCCTAAACGAACCGCCCGAGCCGCTAACAGCGCTGCGGTCGGGCGTGCCAATGGGTCTTGAGTGGATTGTCAACAAGTGCCTCGCCAAGAATGCCAACGATCGTTACCAGACGGCATCGGATCTGATGGTGGACTTACGCAATTTGGACTTGAAGGCGTCCGGCGTGTCGAGCATTTCATCGGCGTCGATGGCACCCGTTCATTCCTCAGCATCGGCGCTGGCACCAGCCCGGGCTTCGGTTCAGGCGAAAAAATCGCTGGTGCCTCTCATCGGTGTAGCCACCTTCACAATGATTTTAGGTCTGTTGGCAGGATTTCTGGTATTTCGACGGGCGCCAGAGGTACAGCCGCTCACGCGGGTCACGATTGACCTCCCCGGCATGCGACGGGTTCGGTTTCCTGTGATGTCACCCACGCGAGAATTCCTCGCTTTTTCCGGCACAGACACTGTCGGACAGGACGGCATCTTCCTACGCGACATGGCAGCAGGCGATATCCGATACATTCAGGGAAGCGAAGCAGTTGGAAACCGTGAGATTGTCTTCTCGCCAGACGGGGCACGTTTAGCGTTTACCAGTAGTATCAATCAAGGCGTATTTACCGTGGTCATTCCGGCGGGTCTTCCGGAACGACAGACCGGCACTGGAAGAGTTTCATTCTGGGAGAGTGCGGCCTCGTTTGTTTTTGTCGACGATGTTCCGGGTGGTGCAACCTACCGAAAAACTCTCGGCGCCGGCGAGCCGAAACAGATTTCCCTCAAACAGGGTGATTTGGAAGCGGATTATGTCAACATTTGGAAGACGCGCATTCCGGGATCCGGGATAACCTTCGGACACCGATTGAGTAGGAGCGCCAACGTGCAGACCGCAACCAGTTGGTTGATACGAACGACTATGGAAGACGGGAAAGATGTTGAAATCGTTGAATCTCCCATCATGAATCCGGAATATGTTCACGGCGGGTTCCTCGCGTATCAGCAGCGTAACGATTCAGGCACATTGGTTGTTCGGCCCGTTGATCCGGCCACAGGCGAGTTCCTCGGTCCACCCAAAGAAGTCCTAACGGGTGAGACGACGGCCTGGGGCGGTTTTTCTGTTTCAGCGAATGGCGATTTACTGTACATCCCATCTGCAACCGCTCCGTTTACTTCTACGGATCAGCTGTATCTGATTGATCTAGAAAAACGCGAAGTGAACCCGCTTCAGCTTGTGATTCCGGCTGGTTCTCAGATAAACGACGTGGTTTTTTCTCCGGACGGCAGTCGGCTCGTCCTCACCGTTGACGGCGGCAATGACGAGTATTTGGCGATATACGATCTGCAGGATCAGTCATTGACGCAAATCACGTTTGGTGTTAACGTATTCCGACCGACCTGGTCATGGGACGGCGACTGGGTCTATTATTCCATTCGTTCGGATTCCGCCTCCGATGTTTATCGGAAAAGACCTGTCGCGTCTTCGACACCTGAGCCTGTTATTTCCAACGCAGTAGCTGGTGGTCTGTCTCCGAATGGTCGGTTACTTGCATTCACGTCGGGTCAACGCGGTGGAGATCGAAACCTGATGCTTCTTGACCTGGAAACCAAAGAAATAACTCCGGTTGATACCTCTGGCGGAGATCAAGTTGCATCCGAGTTTTCTCCAGACGGCCAGTACATCGTTTATCAAAATATTTTAAACGGATTCGAATTTAGGGTTGCGTCCGTGGACGGATCCAGGATTTTCGATTTACCAGATGTTCAGGGCGTCTATCCGCGATGGTCAGGCGATGGAAACAGTATTTATTTTTCAGGACGTCGCAGTTATCGGCTCCCTGTTCGAACGTTACCCGCATTTAATGTTCTCGGAGATGCCGATCAGCTTTTCACTCCTGGAGGCAGGGTATTTGGGTTCGACATTTCGCCAGGCGAAAAGACGGTTGCTGTTATTACGACTGGAATTAATTTTGATTCTGGCGGTGATTCTGAATCGAGCATCGTCTGGCTCCAGAATTGGTCCGATCACCTGAAAAGGGAATTCGCGAAATGATCGGAACCCAACTTTCGCATTACAAAATCGTGGCTGAAATTGGCCGGGGCGGCATGGGCGTGGTATACAAGGCCGAGGATACGAAGCTCAAGAGAACCGTCGCGCTGAAACTGCTACCGCTTTCGACACTCGGTAACCAGGACGACCGGGCCCGTTTTTTCAGGGAAGCCCAAGCGGCCGCCCAACTTCAACACGCCAACATCGCAACCGTTTATGCCATCGAAGAGGCCTCGTCCAAGGGCCAGGCGGACCAGCCCTTCATCGCGATGGAGTACATCGAGGGTGAGACCCTCACCGAGCACATTGCAAAGGGCCCTCTGCAGCTCAAGGAAGTCGTCGAAATCACAACCCAGGTTGCACTCGCGCTCGAAGCCGCCCATGAGAAAAACATTGTCCACCGCGACGTGAAGAGCGGCAACGTGATGCTCACGAAGAAGGGCAACGCGAAAGTGCTGGATTTTGGACTTGCCAAAACCGCTCAGTCGACCAAGCTCACACAGCTTGGCTCGACGCTTGGGACCATCGCCTACATGAGTCCTGAGCAGGCCCGCGGAGAAGAGGTCGATCGTCGGTCCGACATCTGGTCATTGGGCGTACTCATTTATGAGATGATTTGTGGGCGACTTCCGTTTGCCAGCGAATATGAACAGGCTGCAGTGTATTCCATATTGAACGAAGAACCGGAGCCCTTGACGGCCGTGCGTACAGGTGTGCCGATGGGTCTCGAGTGGATCGTGTCAAAGCTGTTAGCCAAAAACGCGAACGACCGATATCAGAATATTTCGGATTTACTCGTTGATCTTCGAACCGTAGATATGAGTTCGATGGGGATGAGTCGGATTGCAAGACCGTCTGGTTCAACCGCAGGGGGCGTCACCCCAAAATCGAAATCATCACATTCCGGATCAGCACGATTAGTGATCGGCGCGGCAGCCGGTGCGGCACTTGTCGTTCTAATCTGGATAGTGTCATCCAACAACTCGCCTCAGGTCAACAAAAGTCCAACCCTCCGGCTAACCCATACGATTCCTACATCTTTTATACCGACCGTCATCGATATCTCCGACAATGGGACGAATGTAGCTTACGTCGTGTCGGATCTGGTACATGTGTTGGATCTTTCAACTGGACAGTCGTATGAGCTCGAAGGGACGGAAGGCACGACGGTTGTGGAGTTTTCTCCAGACGGCGAGTGGTTGCTGCTGACGAAAACGGTTTCAATCGAGCGAATTCCAGTCAAGGGCGGAACTTCCGTCTCGATCATCACAACGAGCGAAGGAGGTCCTAGAGCCAATTGGGGGCCGGGTGATTGGATTGTATTCGAGGACAAACAAAACGTCTTCAAATACTCTGAATCCCGAAGCGAGCTTGTTCAGATCTCGAGAATAGACACGACATTGGGAGAGGAGGACGTGGACTGGCCTTCGTTGTTGCCGGATGGCAAAACCGTGATGGGAACGCTGGAACGGGGAGAAGTGGCCCGTTCTCAAGTACGTTTTTGGGATTTTGAATCCGGAGAAGTGTTAAAAACGATCAATTTTGCCGGATTCAGAGTGCAATATTTACCGTCTGGCCACCTTTCTGGTGTCGTGGGCGACGAGGGGCTCGTGGTTGTACCCTTTGATGTGGATCGGCTCGAAATAACCGGACCAAGAATTCCCGTCGTTGCGGGCGTCGTGGAGAATCGGGTCGGTATTTCCCGCAACGGTACGTTGGTCTATATCGGTGAAACCGGTGCAGCGGCGAGGTTGGTCCGAAGCATTCCGGCCATTCTGCAGTTCCCGCAGTTTCTGCAACGGTTACCCATCGAGGCCGGACTTTACAGTGACGTCGAGTTGAGCCCAGACGAGAGAAAGCTCGTATTATTAAAGCACGAAGGGCCGGGTGGTCAACGGGGCCGGTCTGTTTGGGTGATGGACCTGGAATCGGAGCTGGTCCGTCTAATCACAAATTTGAACCGTGATCGCCCCAATGCGGTTACGTGGATGTCCGGTAGCGATTCTGTGGCATATACGAGGCCTTCGCTCCCGGGTGGACCTCACTCCATCTACGCTCGAGCGGCGGATGGATCAGGGGAAGAACGCCGTATCATGTCAGGACGAACGCTGAAGGGTGAAATCGACATCTCAGCTGATGGAAATACGATCGCCTACGTTGCTTTTTCCGGGCCGGGAATCGGCGTGTTGAATGTATATAATCGGCGTTCGCGGAAAGACATTACGATCGCAGGGCTCGATATCCCATCTTCCATGTTCAATCCTCAGATTTCTTCCGACGGCAGGTATGTTGCATACAAACAGAATCTGAGCGTATTTGTCCGTCCGATTGATGGTACTGGACTTCCGTTAAACATGAGCAAAGGTTTCGCTCAGTTCCCGAGATTTACGAGCGATGGAAGGTTTTATCTCGAGCTCACCCTTGGCGGCTCTGTACAAAGATTTTCTA
The DNA here is from genome assembly GCA_036985715.1 of Rhodothermia bacterium. Taxonomy (GTDB): domain Bacteria; phylum Bacteroidota; class Rhodothermia; order Rhodothermales; family UBA10348; genus SMXL01. Next base: position 15,168 of record BTQE01000051.1, on the reverse strand, counting down.
TCGATCCAGGGGAACAGTTCTCCGTGTCTCAGGGGTGGGAGGAACAGGCCATTATTGGCAACACCGTCCCATACTTCGATGTATTTGATGACGGAGAGCGCGCCATTGTAGCAGATATCGTTGATGATCCTTCGACAACCGATTCCACAGCAGCACCAGCCATCCCACTACATTTCGTGATAAACTGGTTCGAGGAGCTCAAGTAGTGCTCCCGTATCGGATTCTAGTCTGAACGCAGCGAATCAGCCGGGTTCGCCAGGGCAGCACGGATCGACTGGTAAGAGACGGTGGCGTAAGCGATAACGATGATCATTCCGGCTGCCAAGACAAAAACGCCAAGTCCAAGTTCGGTTCGGAATTCAAATTTGCCCAGCCAGAGATCCATCACGTACCAGGAGACGGGTGCTGCAATCACAAATGCGGCGATGACGAGCGCGACGAACTCACGCGAGAGAAGCACTACCACGTCCGGAACGGACGCACCCAGCACCTTTCGAATTCCGATTTCACGGGTTCGGCGCTCGGCCGTGAAGGACGAAAGACCGAAAAGTCCGAGACAGGCGATAAAAATGGCGAGTATCATAAACCAGAGAGCCAGATTTCCGATAATGATCTCGCTGCGATAATTTTCTTCAAAAGTCTCGTCGAGAAAGTCGTATTCGTACGGGAAAAGAGGATTAAACTCTTTAAAGATTCCTTCAAATGCTGCAAGCGCCTCTTCCGTCTTGCCGGGCGCAGGGCGAACGAACGTCAGGAAGTTGTTTTCGGTGTCGAGCATCATGACCGTGGGCTCGATGGGATCGTAGAACGAACCCATGGTAAAGTCCTTTACGATGCCTATCACCTGTCCATCCCGGCCCCAAATCTGGACGTTCGTCCCGATGGGGTTTTCGACATTCATCGTGAGCGCTGCGGCCTCGTTGATGATCACGTTCTCAGAATCTGCACCGAATTCCCGGCTGAAATCGCGTCCTTCCGCCATCTCCATTTTCATGGTTTCAATGAAGTCGAATTCGGCCGGTAACACGTAGTAAAGCGTCCGATCCTCCGGATCTTTAGCGTCGTACTCGAAGCCCCCTGTCGATGAGCCGACTGAGAGCGGATTGGTCCACGACGCCGAGACCGATTCGATCGCCGGATTTAAGAGCAGGCGCGTCCGGTAGGTGTTGTACTGCTGCTGCATCGGGCCCTCAAGGCGGCTGTAAAAGACGTCCTGTCGATCGAGTCCGAGGCTCTTCGTTCGGATATAATTGATCTGCTGGTACACCGTCACGGCGCCTACGATGAGCATGATCGAAAGCGTGAATTGAAAGACGACGAGCCCGCGCCGCAGTGCGACTCCTTTGTGTGAACCTCGTATTCCCTTGCGGATGACTCGAATAACGCTGAGTGCTGAGAGATAAAACGCCGGGTAGATGCCAGCGACGACGCCCGTAATACCAGCGAGCAAGGCAAACCGCAACCAGATCGATCCGCCGGCGCTGGAGAATTCGATGCTCTTTCCGGTCAGTCCATTAAATGCAGGCAACAGGAAGTAGACTGCGGCCATAGCGATGACGAGCGCGACACCGGCTGTCAGAACAGATTCACCCAAAAACTGTCTTGCTAGGTGTATCCGTGTACTGCCGAAGGTCTTTCGAATTCCAACTTCCAGTGCACGCTGCGCACTTCGCGCTGTTGCCAGATTCATGAAATTGATGGCGGCGATCAGAAGAATGAACAGCGCCACGATGCTGAATATCCGGACGTATTCAATCCGCCCGCCGACCAGAGCGCCATTCTCAAATCGAGATTTTAGATAGATATCCTTGAGGGGTTGAAGAAAAAGGACGTCGTTGCTACCCTCGGTGCGGTCGTTGATAATCTGTTCGATTTTGTCTGAGACGACCTCGTAATCCGCTCCGGGTGTCAGGCGTGCAATCATGCGCAAGCCGTTGTTGCCCCACTCGTTCACCCAATCGTTCCGACGGACGAATTCTTCCTGGTTGAGCACGTAGTCGTATCGAAACGACGTGTTCGCTGGTGTATCGCTAACGACACCCGTGATAACCAGGTCGATGTCGTTGTTAAGCCTGAGCTGCTCACCGACGACGCGAGCGCCCGCTTCCTCCACACTCACGGATTCGTCGTAATACTCCGGGAAGTACTTTTTCGCCATGGATTCCGTGACCACCAGTGCGTCAGGTGCGTCCATGGCGCTGACCTGGTTTCCGGCCTGGAAATCGGTTGGCAGAATGCGGAAAAAATCTGGTCCGACGTGGAAGCCTCGCTCGCGAAACGTGACGTTATTTCGTCGGAACGACATGTACTGCTCCCAGGATACAATGGAAACGTATTCGATCTCGGGGTAGTCCTCGTCCAGTACATCGTCAAGCATAAATGTGATGGCTGGCCATGTAAAAACCTGTCCTTCACCGTAGTATGACGTCCTCAGTACACGGTAAACATCTTCGCTTCCTTCATAGAAATCGTCGTACGAAAGTTCGTCCTGCACCCAAAGCAGAATGAAGAAGCTGGCCACGAACCCGATGGTAAGGCCCAGAATATTGATGCTGGAATAGGCAGCGTTACGGCGCAACGAGCGCAGGGCAATCTTTAGATAGCTAAAGAACATATTCGACTGGATGAAAGAGGTGTGCGGATAGAGCGTCTTCCGCGTAGAACAGCCCCGCGACACCGAGTAGGTAGCCGCGGGCGACGAATTATAGACAACGACAGGAAACAAATAGTTTACACGGCTACGAGGTGGTTTTTATCGACCCATCTCAGCGTCCGACTCGGCGGCAGGAATTGCTATAATGGTCTTGTTTTTGGAGTTTCCTACCCCAATGATCCCGATCATCTGATATGCTGTTACTGAATCTGTTTCTGAAGAAGCTCATTAATTCCGGGCATCTCACCGTCATCGCGTCGAGCGGAAGACAGTATGTGTATGGAGACAATTCGGGCCCGAATGCGACGATTCGACTCCATACGAGGTATTTGGCGTGGCGTCTGGCCCTCTTCCCGGAGCTCGCGCTCGGAGAGGCTTACATGGACGGCACGCTGACCATCGAGTCAGGATCGCTACATGAGTTCATCGATCTGGTCACCGGCAACATCGGATGGAAGCCGGACAATCGTCTGAATGCAAACAACGCTCGTCTCAAAAGACTGAAAAACTACTATCGCCAGATCAACACGCGCGAACGCTCCAAGAAGCTCGTTGCTCACCACTACGACATAAAGGCTGACGTGTATGCGTCCTTCCTGGACAGCGACTTGCAGTATACCTGCGCCTATTTCACAAACGAGAACGTGGAAATGGATCTCGATCGTGCCCAGCGCGACAAGACCGCTCTGATTGCCAAAAAACTACTCGCCAGACCGGAACACAAAATCCTAGACATCGGCTGCGGGTGGGGTGGGCCCGCTATTCACATGCAGCGACTGACTGGATCGCACGTCACGGGAATAACGCTCTCGAACGAACAACTGGCGTCCGCGAACGCTCGTGCAGAGCAGGAAGGCGTATCGGGCGAAGTCGAATTTCGCCTCCAGGATTACCGGGATGTACCGGATAAATTCGATCGGATTACCGTCGTGGGAATGCTGGAGCATGTAGGACTGCCTCAGTACAAGACGTTCTTCAAAAAGTTATACCAGATTCTGGAGGACGACGGCATCGCTCTTCTTCACACCATCGGTCGAGCCGATGGACCGGGTATTACGGATGCATGGACGGCCAAGTACATTTTTGCGAACAGTTACGCGCCGTCACTTTCAGAAATCGTTCGTGCCGTTGAGCAGACCGGATTCTACATCACCGACGTGGAAGTGCTCCGTACGCATTATGCCAAAACACTCTCGGAATGGAGTCGTCGCTTCGATTCGGTTCGGGATCAAATCATCGCCGAGTACGACGAATCGTTCTTTCGGATGTTCGAATATTACCTCAAGATCAGCGAATTCGCTTTCAGAAATATTGGCCACGTCATTTTCCAAATTCAACTGGCTAAAAAGCAAGACACGGTTCCTGTCACGAGGGACTACCTGGCGAACCCGCTACAGTGACGTCTCCGACGTATCGCCCGCATCTGAATTCTCCTTTTTTGACATGACCAGGGTCCGGATCGGGAAGGGGATTTCTATTCCTTCTTCTTTAAAGCGGGCGTGCAAGCGCTTGATGAACTCGTGGCGGATGAGGAATTGGTCGGCAAACTTGTTGGCCGGTAGGAGGACATCGAAGTCGATGCTTGAATCTCCAAACGCCCGGTAACGCAGATGAGGGGACTCACCGGGTACCTTTCCCGTTACCGCCTCAAGAGTCTGTTCAGCCACTTCGACCGCGACCCGTTCTACTTCCTCTAAGTCATCGTCGTAGCTGACGCCTACTCGAACGGTGATCCACAAACTCGCTTTAGGAAGGCTTAGGTTGGTTACGATCGATGAAGCGAGCACATTGTTGGGTATCACTACCAGATTCCGGGATGGGAACGTGCGGATGGTAGTATTCCGTGCTTTTACATCGGTAACGAAGCCTTCCTCGCCTCCGGACAACTGCAGGTAATCGTTTGGTCGAATCTGGCGAGAAAGGATAATGGATATGCCCGCGAACAGGTTGGCAAGCGTATCCTGCAAGGCCAACGCAACGGCCAGACCTCCAATGCCGAGCGCCGTAATCAGCGCCGTAATCTCAATGTTCAGGTTCTGGAGGATCAGGAACAACCCGAGGGTGAAGATCAGCAGCTTGATCAGGTTGTTGACCAACGTGGTAGAAGTAACACGAGCACCGCCGCGGCTGGTGTACTGGTCCACAGCGCCTGAGGCCCACCGCATGGCTACAAGTGTCAAGGACGCGATGATGACAGCGATGAGCACCTTCTCCAAGATCACGCGGATGTACGGATCCACATCGCGTACAAGCATCGCTCCCCACAATCCAGCCGCGGTCCCCCATACAATGGGCATCCGGTGAAGCCCTTCAACGAGCAGATCGTCCCACGCGGACTTGGTGCGTTTAGCGAGGGCTTTAAAGGTGCGGACCAAAATCAGTTCAGCAAGAATTCCTATCACAAATCCTCCCAGGATAAAGCCAGCCTGCAAGACCCAGGGCGTGTCGGAAAGGAAGTCTATCATAATTTCAGAGCGGCTGGTTTGGGCAGATACAGGATAGCAAGCGAGAGTAAGGGTGATCGCAATGGTTCATGAATGTAACAACAGGGGGCATTCCAGATTTGTTCGTCGCGAAAGAAACGATCTGGGTATCCTAACGCAAGTTGATCTTGCGAAGCACGTCTTGGAACCGTGAATCTTCCTGGTACGGAACTAACAGTGGCTCCACGCCGATCACTCGCAGGCCCGACCGGTTCATCTCGTACGCATATTCGATCCACTCGATCACCTTCTCGCCATCCCCTAGAATAGCATACAGCTGCACGACTTCAAGACCATGATAATTCGTTGGGTACTCCCCATTCTCCGCAAGCAGCTTGTCCAACCTGGCGCGAGCCAACCCCCCCCACCCCGTGTCGGCGTACGACTGTTCAAAAAACCGGATCGTCTCTGGATCTGTTCCGCCCTCTTTCAGCATGCGGAAATACGCATCGGCAGCACGATCGAAATCAGCCATTGCTGCATACGCATCGTGCAATCGCGTTAGCTGGGTTGGAAAAAGACGATACGTGCGTTTCCACTGATCAACAGCTTTCTGATATTGCTTTGCCCGGTAATAGAACAATCCAAGATTATAATTCATGACCCAGGAGAGAGGATCGGTTGATAGTGCGGATTGGGCATAGACGAGAGCTTCCTGTTGCCTGCCCATGGCAGACAGCACATCGGACAGCCAGATTTGGGCCGTAGCGTAAGAAGGATCAAGTTCAGTGGCGCGCCTGAGCCCGGAAACGGATGCCTCCCAGTTGTATGACAATGACCGGGCTAGAGCGATTGACGCTGTGGCTTCTGCCGAAACGGAATCAATCTCCAACGCTGCGGTGGCAATAGAGATGGCCTTTGGAATAGCATCCGCGAGATCCCAGTTACTGCCGTAAAACGATACTAAAGAATAACTGTCAGCCAGACCGCTATAGGCTTCGACGAACGTATCGTCGATTGAAATGGCTTCTTCAAAGAGCGCAATCGCCCGAACCAGGTTTTCCTCGGTACGCGTATTCCATAGGTACCTCCCACGCAGATATAGGTCATACGCTTCCATGTCTGATGTCGACGCTGTTATCTGTTCCTGGGTCGCCTCGCTCGACAAGTGAAATTCCAGGGCATTAGCGATTTGAACTGCGATTTCCGATTGAATGGATAGGATGTCGCGAACCGACAGTGAACGATCAAAATCTTCCGCCCATAGCTGTACGCCGGCAGCTGGATCAATGAGCCGTGCGGTTACACGGATGGTTTCGGTCGACCGTCTGATGCTACACTCCACGAGATAATCGGCCCCGAGTCTAGACGCTTTGTGGTCATAATCCGTGTCCGCCGATATCTGTCTGACGGAACTGTATCCGATGACCGATACTTCCTGAATTTTCGACAGTTGCGTGTTGATGTCTTCCGTCATTCCATCGCTGAAGTAGGGATCGTTTGCTATGGGCGAGCGATCGTCGCAGAGCAGCACAGCCAGCTTTGCGACCTCACTTCCGCCAGATTTCGATGCTTTCGAAACAATTAGAACGGCGAATATCAGCCCCGCAATCACCAGTACGATTCCGCCGAGGAGAAGGTGTTTTCGTATGGTATTCGAATTGGCTGAAGGGGCTCTAAACGTATCCGTATCGTTCTCGACCGAATTTTTCGTCGATAGCGTTAGGAGCGTCTCGGCCAACTGTTCTGCACTTAAAAAGCGTTTGGCTCTCCTTTTCTGTAAGAGACGGCTGACAATGGCAGAAAGCTCGGGTTCAATACTGAATTCCCGGACATCCAGTTGTTTTTCAGAATCATTCAGAATGGAATAGATTGTTGCTGCCGCATAATCGCCTACAAATGGTCGTTCTCCTGAAAGCATTTCATATAGCACAACGCCCAAAGACCAAAGGTCTGTTCTAGCATCGACCGATTCTCCACGGACCTGCTCCGGACTCATATAGAACATGGTGCCGACTGTTGAGCCCTCCTGGGTGAGCACGGTTGCATCGCTGAGCTTGGCGATTCCGAAGTCCAGGAGCTTCACGAGTCCAGATTCGGTCAACATGATATTGGCGGGCTTGATGTCGCGATGAACGATGTCAGCTTTGTGCGCACGAGCGAGCGCGTTGGCCATCTGAGATGCAATGTCGACCGCCTCGCGTTCGCCAAGAGGCCCGTCTTTCAAACGGTCGCTGAGGGTTTGGCCTTCGTAATAGGCCATGGCGATAAACAGTTGCCCATCTTCCGTCTCTGCGATGTCATAGATTGTACAGATATTTGGATGATCGAGACTTGACGCAGCTTTCGCCTCATGAATGAAGCGGTTCTTGGCCTCGGAGTCCGTCGAGAGGTGAGGTGGAAGGAATTTTAGCGCGACGTTGCGGTCGAGATGTGTGTCATGAGCTTTGTACACCACGCCCATTCCGCCCTGCCCTAGCTCGGCGGTAATCCGGTAATGCATAATTGTTTGGCCAATCATCCTCTCACCATACGTCTGTCAGGGGATTCCGGGCACCTCTCATCAGAAAGGTCGCAGGTAGAATCTATTTTTGCAACGAGGAAATGTGTTCGGGTTTCTCGAATGACCGGATTGAACAGCGTCCCCCTGCATTTCGACTTCATCATGGCCGTCGGAGGCGCAGTACGAACTTTGATCGTCAAAACGTATTGCCCAAAAACATCTTGATTTTCGGGGTTTCCGTCTAAATCCTTCTATCGCATGGAACGGCAGCGATCTTCAGTCCGAAATCAATATCGGTACCCTACTTTCATTGCACTTTCGCTCTGAGCAGCGTTTCTTTAGGCTCACTCACTCGAAAGCGTGATGGTCGGCAAGAGCTTATCCCACTACAAGATTCTCGCAGAACTCGGCCGTGGGGGAATGGGAATCGTATACAAGGCCGAGGACACTTCGCTTGACCGGGTAGTCGCATTAAAAGTATTACCGTCGGCTGCGCTGGCATCCGAGGAAGACCGCGCTCGATTCTACCGCGAAGCGAAAGCGTCCGCACAGCTAAATCATCCTCACATCGCGAGTGTGTTTCAGGTTGATGAGGCGGTTCCGTCGGATGCCCCTCATGGCGTTGAGTCGAGTCCGTTCATCGCGATGGAGTACATCGATGGCGATACGCTTAGTGGACGAATTGAGAAAGGACCGCTCAGGCTCGAAGAAGCTGTCCGCATCGCCAGTGAAATAGCCAGTGGCCTTGACGCTGCTCACGAGAAAAATATCGTTCACCGGGACATCAAGAGTCAGAATGTCATGCTGACGACGAAGGACTCGGCCAAAGTCCTTGACTTTGGCCTTGCCCAAACCGCCGCGTCTACCAAGCTCACCCGAATGGGGGCGACGATGGGGACAGTCTCCTATATGAGCCCTGAACAGGCGCGGGGCGAGGAGGTCGATTCGCGGACTGATCTCTGGTCGCTCGGCGTGGTGCTCTACGAAATGGTTTCCGGAAAACATCCCTTTCCTGGAGATTACGAACAGGCCGTCGTCTACGAAATTCTGAATCAGGAGCCCGAACCGCTTACGGCATTACGAACGGGTGTTCCGATGGAGCTTGAACGTATTGTTGAAAAGTGCCTGGCAAAGGACGCCAAACACCGTTACCAACATGCGGACGACCTGATCGCAGATTTGGACGGCATGGATGTGCGTGAACTGAAGCACAGTGCAGGGAGCGGTGTCGCGAACCAAACAGCAGTTGTCGAAAAAGTTGATGCTGAGTCACCGCGTAGGTGGTTGCTGCCGGTAGCCTTCGTCGCGACGGCAATTCTGGCCTCAGTCGCGACTTGGGTTGCGACCAGCGGGGAAGGTGGTTCCGACGCCCCATACGTTACGGCGATGAATCGGGTCACCATTGAGCCGGTCACTGTGATGTACCCGTCGATTCATCCTGCCGGAGATCACATTGTCTACGCGGCTGGAAAAACCTACGATAAGCGTCTGTACTACAGGTTGATCGAGGGCGGACCTCCTAAAAGGCTCGTGGAGGGTTCCGAGAAGGATGAAAATTATCCGTCTTATTCACCGGATGGGAACCTTGTCCTGTTTGAATCCGGCGGGTCAATATTTACGGTGGAGGCTCTCGGTGGCATTCCGAGACCTATCATCAAACCGGTTCCAGAGACAGCCTTCTATCAGTATCCGACGTGGTCTCCTACGGGTAAGGCGATCGCCTACACATCAAACAATGACAGTGTTCACGTACTTCAGTTAGGGGCGAGTTCGCCATATCTCTCTGTACCATTCTACAGATCACATTCGCTCTCGTGGTCACCGGATGGTAAGTATCTGGCGGTGGTCAGGTTGAACACCGGTCATGCTACTAGAGGAACCAATATTGCACCGACATCGATCTGGCTGATGGACACTACCGAGGGTACGCGGCGACGGATCACTACGGAAGAGTTCATGGATCTAAGCCCCAAGTGGGCTCCTGATGCATCAGCTCTTTTTTATATCTCAAATCAGGGGGGTGGTCTTGACGTGTACAGGCAAGCGATTTCCGGGACAGGGGAGGCGATTGGACGCCCTGAACGCTTGACAACCGGACTCAATCTGCATTCGATAGATCTGTCGAACGACGGCTTGCGTCTGGTCGCGGGGGAGCTAAGTTATCGGCAGAATATATGGGCTTCGGAGCTTAAATCGGGCGCCGTAGCGTCGGCCCGGGATGCGATCCCGATCACCAGCGGTGACCAGGTTATCGAAGGAATCGACATCTCTCCGGATGGCACACGATTAGCGTACGACTCCAATGCGCGGGGGCTGGCGCACTTGTTCGTGATGCCGCTTTCCGGCGGTACAGCTTTTCAGGTTACGTCCCGGGATGAACCGGATTTTCTCTATGATTGGTCCCCTTACACTGACGAACTCGCGTTTCACACATTTAGGGAAGGCAGCAGGGATATAGGCATTGTGTCAGATGACGGTCTGACTTATGAAATTGTGTCAGACGAACCGGTTCACGGAATGTGGCCGTTCTGGCTTGTCGACGAAAACACCATAGCATTTCACCGCTTTGCCGCAGTAGAAGGTGGATTTGAGCTCGTTCGAAGTAATCGCGATTCCAGTGGAAACTGGGGAACTCCGGAGGTAATTATTGAGGAGCTTCTGATTGGTGCTCGGTGGTCCGCCGCTCGAAACCTGCTCGCATACTTCTCCTTTCAAAATTTATATCTATGGGATCCAGAGACCGGGCAGTCACGAACGATCGCAGACGTTGAACACAAGGATGCGTTCAGATCCGTCAGCTCCTTAGGTACGTCGGTCGCCAACTGGTCCAGAGACGGGAATACGATCTATTTCAGGGCTGTAAACAATGAAGGGAATGAGTCCTTCTGGGCGGTCTCTGCGGACGGAGGATTGCCGCGCATGATTGTTGACTTGACAGGCGTTGAAACGGGGCTTGGCTTATCAGCGGTCGACGATCATCGTATCTATTACACCATATCCGAAATCGAGAGCGACATCTGGGTGCTGGATCTGGCAAGGTAGTAGTCAGGTGGCATCCAATGGGGATGTTGTGGCTACGTTAACGCATAGCAATTTCTCTGGAGGATCATGAGTGACTAAACGCGACACCATTTAAATACCTCTAAAACAGAGATTATATCGATCGGTTACCTTATTATATAAGGTTAATATATGATTATAACTTAGAAAACACTGTTTTGTTGGTGGGTACATATTCTAACTACAACTCTATCTGGTTTACACGAGCAGGACTTATTGAAACCAAGATTTTCGCAATTTTCCTTTCGAAACCAGGCAACCTCGGGCCACTTCCAGTTTCTTCTGAGTATTGTCTCTCGAGCTGAATTTGTCTGCCTGTCTAGTTGAGGTTTTTGCCATGGCATTCAAGTTATCCGCACTTGTGAGGCTGCTAACAGCCTTCCTGCTTGTCTTAGCCACCACGATACAGGTCACCTGAGCCCAGTCTCAAATTCCTGAAAGTGTCGTTGCTCTCACGACCGACCAGTTTGATTGGCAGGATGGTTCAGTCGGGTGGAAGATGGCTGTGCTTTCGCGTGTAATAATTCGTGCAACAGATGACATGAACAGATATCTAGCAGATAAGATGATGGAGGTTCGCCAAACGGAGGCCCTCCTTAGACCGAGTCTAGCACTGAAGATCGACAAGTGTCTCCTGTCGGTCATGCCCTGCGAAATCCTTCGGCCGAATACACAATAGAAAGTCACAAAAATAGCCAGCGAGTGACATATCAAACGGCTGTCAGGGGCCAGCACGGATCTCCTGGATTTGGAAAACAAAAAACTGATAAAGGGTCCAAAAGGGGCCGAAAACTCGTTTTTCGAGCTACATAGGATATGGGAACGAAGCTCGCAAAGCTCGACTAACGGCCTGAGATTTGTTGATGCCCTACCCCTCAGCATAGAATCGGTCTACGGTTTCATGGTCGATTTACTCGGTTTGAGAAACAATAGGGCTTAACTCATTCTCCGTTTTATCGGGGAAGACCAGTTACACTTGTAGGAACTTAAGATCGTACGAGCTTTGAAGATTTGAGGACGAGCGGTATACAACGATCTTTTTTCATGCTCTCGGGTATCTTTCTTTTCTGGCAGGCGACGAAGGCCACAAGGTCCACCATTGAAAAATGAGCTATGCTTTTGACCCGAATATCTCTCTGAGAGAAACGGTCCAGCAGATTGCTATGGAACAGCTGGATGAAGGACTCGCTCGAATCAAGGCTGTTGAGAGTGGGCCCGTCGAGGCCGTTCATGACCTCCGGAAACGCTGCAAGAAAATGAGAGCGCTCCTGCGCCTGGTCTATCCTGGCAGGAGTGATGAAGTACGAATGGAAAAAGAGTGGTATAGAGATACGTCTGTGCTGCTTTCGGATGTCAGGGATGCGCAGATCACAATCGAAGTCTTCGATCAAATCGTTGGTAGCGTCGCGTATCCTGATACGATGCCGATCTTCCGTGATTTCCTGGTTTCCCGTTGCCGAGTCGTGGAAAAAAGGGAAGGTGGAATTGACGGGCGCCTTAAGAAGACGAAAGAACGGTTTGTCTCGGGTCGGGAACGCGTTCTGAAGTGGCAACTCGACGCTGTGTGCAGCGTGTTCTTGCAGGAAGGGTTTTTCAAAGCGTACCGGCGCGTCGTGAAAGCTATGCGTAGAGCGCGAGCGGATCCGACAACGGAGAACTATCACGAGTGGCGAAAAAGCGCGAAGAACCATTGGTACCACACTCGCCTTCTGAAGCCTCTGTGGCTTGAAGAGATGACTCCGTACAAGGAGACGGTGTTCAGACTGACGGATCATCTGGGCAATGAACGAGATTTATTTACTCTGAGTGAGGCTTTATACGAGATGACACCCCAGGAAGACGACCGGAACGCATCCGTCTGGGTTCAGGAACAAATCAAAGAGAAGCGCGCCGAACTACGAGCCAAGTCCATACCGATCGGGGAGGCGATTTCCGTTTGGAATCCCGTACCTCTCCTTGAGCGCGTCCACGTTTACTGGGGAGCCGAAATTGACGTGATATCATGAAGAAAATCATAGTCGCAGTCATCGGTTTATTGGTCATTGCATTTGCGTCTTCATACGGCCAGGAGTTTGAGACCAGGAGGGCAAGAATGGTCGAGACACAGATCGTCCGTCGAGGAATCACGGACGAGGCCGTACTGCGCGCAATGAGAACCGTGCCGCGGCATCGTCTGGTGCCGGAGAAATACGTTGAATCGGCTTATGACGATCGGCCGCTGGCTATCGGATACGGGCAGACTATCTCGCAACCCTTCATTGTTGCCTACATGACGGAACTGCTTGAGCTCGAACCCGGCGATCGTGTACTTGAAGTCGGAACAGGATCGGGTTACCAGGCAGCCGTTCTCGCGGAAATTATTGACGAGGTCTATTCCATAGAGATTGTACCCGAGCTCGCAAAAGCTTCCAGTGAGAGGATTCGCAGTCTCGGGTATGACAACATTCGAACCAAGAATGCGGATGGATATTACGGGTGGAAAGAATATGCGCCGTTCGACGCCATCATTGTGACGGCAGCGGCCGAGCACATTCCGCCGCCTCTAATACGGCAGTTGAAAGACGGAGGCAGGATGGTCATTCCTGTTGGATCCCCGTTTTTCACACAGTCGCTCATGCTCGTGCAGAAGAAGGAAGGGCGCACGACGACGAAGAGCATGATGCCTGTCGTTTTCGTGCCCTTCACGCGCCTGAAATAAGCGATTCCGCCTATTTATGAAACAAAAATCACGTATGCTATAGATGGAGATGAAGCGTTCACGCTCTTAGATGACTCGCCTGCACACTTCTATTGGAGCGCTGTCAGCGGCGGTCATTGCCTATCAGTTGATACTGATGCACCTGCTATCCATCGTGCAGTGGTATCATTTCGCGTACATGGTGATTTCGGTTGCGCTGTTGGGTTTCGGAGCAAGTGGGACGGTAATTGCACTCGCGCGGAAGTGGTTGCTCGATCGATTCGATTCGCTCCTGCCTGCGCTCATGATGGCGAGTGGTGCCTCGATGGCCTGGGTCTTCGGATTATCGCAAACCGCGGTTGCCCGTTTTGACTCGTATCTGTTGTTTGTGGACGCTGCTCAGGTTGCATCTCTATTCCTCAGCTATCTACTCTTCTTTATTCCGTTCTTCTTTGCGGCGCTTGCAATAGGCCTCACCTTGATAAAGCACGTCGAAGAAATAGGGCGGTACTATTTCGCCAATTTGCTTGGATCGGGGGTGGGCGGCCTGGTAGCTCTCGTCTTGCTCTGGACGGTCGACGCCGAACAATTGCCCGCGCTTGCAGGGCTTCTGGCCGTTGTAGCCGGCCTACTCATCATACCGAAGCAAAAAGCGCGCATGCCCGTCGCGCTCGGAATTCTTGCGTTGACGCTGGTGTACGTTGCCCTACTGGTTCGTCCGGAGCTCATTCTGTCTCAATACAAGAGCTTGAGCCGAACCCTTACACTACCCGACGCTCGGATCGAGTTGGAGCGCAACAGTCCTCAAGGACTTCTGCAGGTAGTGTCCTCCTCAGCGCTCCGCTTCGCTCCCGGAATGAGTCTGAGTAATCCGGCTGATATTCCAGCCCAACTAGGTGTCTTCAACAACGGAGACTGGGTTGGACCTGTTACGGCCTGGACGCCGGAGGACAGTATTCACATTCTGGACCGCACAACTTCTGCGTTACCGTACGTCATCCGTAAGAGAAGATCGGTCCTGGCTTTAAACGCAGGAACAGGAGAGGCAATTGCCCACGCATTAGCGAACGGCGCCACGCGGATTGTGGCGGTAGAGCCCCATGAATCTCTGGTCGGGCTTATGCGCTCTGAGCTGGCTGGATTTACCGATTCGCTTTTCTATCGGGACGAAGTTACCGTCCTCAAGCTGGAGCCGCGGGCCATGTTGGCTACCGATACGTCGAGCTACGATGTGATAACCATCCCGGCCGTAGGAGCTTTTGGCGGCACTGTGGGATTATCCGCGATGCAGGAGCAGTACCTGCTGACGAAGCAAGGTCTTCGTGCGATGTGGGATCGGCTGAGTTCCACCGGCGCGCTCAGCATTACCGTGTGGATGGATTACCCATACCGGTACATTCTGAAAATGCTGGCAAGTTTGGTTGAAGTTCTCGAAGAAGCAGGCGTAACAAACACAGCAGACCATCTGACGGCCGTCCGTAGCTGGGGATCCGTAACGATTGTTGTTCACCGATCAGCTTTCACAGCAGACGAAGTGGGAAGGATTCGTGCCTTCTCGCGTCGTGCGTCTTTTGATCCGCTTCTTCTTCCCGGTCTCGCTCGGGCGGAACGAGAAGTGTTCAACGCTGTCCAGGACGAGCGCTTTTTCGAGTATGTGGATCAGCTGCTCTCAGGCGAGCGGTACCAGCTCTACGAGGCCTACGACTTCGACATTCGTCCGGCAACCGACAATCGGCCGTATTTCTCCCAGTTCCTACGATGGCGTCACTTGCCACATTTGCTTGATCAGTTCGGATCGCAGACGTTTCCGTTTCTTGGTGTCGGATATCTGATTACAGGTATCACCTTTATT
>BTQE01000050.1:0-22278 GCA_036985715.1 Rhodothermia bacterium | reverse complement strand
CCGAAAAATGGTCTGTTTCGACCCCTCAGGAGCGATTCAACGTGCTGGATGCGATTGGAACGGAGATTTTGGCTCGAAAGAAGGAGATCGGAACTCTTTTGGCCCGGGAAGAGGGCAAGACGCTGCCCGAAGGGATTGGTGAGACCAATCGGGCCGGACAGATCTTTAAGTTTTTTGCGGGAGAGGCCCTGCGCCTGGCCGGTGAGAAAATCCCATCCATTCGGCCCGACGTAGACGTTGAAATAACACGACAGCCCATTGGTGTCGTGGGCATTATTACACCCTGGAATTTTCCCATCGCCATTCCGGCATGGAAAATTGCTCCTGCGGTTTGCTATGGAAACGCTGTCGTATTCAAACCGGCGGAACTGGCACCCGGGTGCGCCTGGATCCTGGCCGATATACTATCGAGATCAGGATTACCAAAGGGAGTCTTTAATATGGTCTGCGGATCCGGAAGCACGGTAGGAAACGCCATCACCGAACACGCGGATGTCGCCGGCGTCTCGTTCACGGGGTCGCAAGCGGTTGGACATCTGGTCGCCATGAAGTGCGTCGAGCGAAAAGCCAAAATTCAGTTGGAGATGGGCGGAAAGAATCCGCTTGTTGTTCTGGACGATGCGGACCTGGATGTCGCTGTAAAAATCGCGGTGAATGGAGCTTACTTCTCAACCGGCCAACGCTGCACGGCATCCAGCAGGTTAATCGTTACGGAGGGGATCCACGATCAATTCGTCGACGCTGTTGCTGAGAGTATTAAAAATCTCCGCGTAGGAAATGCGCTCGACTCCGAAACGCAGATCGGTCCGGTTGTCAGCGAGGATCAGCTGAAGAAGAATCTCGAATATGTGGAGATCGGAAAGAACGAAGGCGCCAATCTGGTTTGGGGCGGCGAGCGACTCACACGCGAGACGGAAGGTTACTATCAAGCCCCGGCCCTCTTCACCGAGACATCGCCCGAAATGCGAATCAACAAAGAGGAAATATTCGGCCCTGTAGCCAGTGTTATCCGGGTTAAGGATTACGAAGAGGCGCTTTCCGTTGCAAATGATACGGAGTTCGGACTATCGACGGGCATTTGTACAACCTCTCTCAAATATGCGCGGGATTTCCAGAAGCGCGCTGACGCCGGTATGGTAATGGTCAATTTGCCAACCGCGGGTGTCGATTATCACGTTCCATTCGGAGGAAAGAAGGGCTCCAGCTACGGAAGTCGGGAGCAGGGCTCCTATGCCGCCGAGTTCTACACGACCGTCAAGACTACGTATATCCATTCCTGATTCCGTCAAGCAATCATGGCTGTGAATGCCACCAACGGTCGCGAATCACTCGCTGATCAGGCGTACGGACTCGTCGAACGCATGATCGTGACGCTCGAACTCCAGCCCGGAACGGTCTTCTCCGAAGTTGAGTTGAGCGAGAGAATTGGCATCGGTCGGACCCCGCTTCGAGAAGCGCTGCAACGCCTGGCCGGTGATCGACTTGTCGTAGCCCTTCCACGGCGCGGCATGATGGTTACCGAGATCAACGTGACCGAATATCTGGCGCTGCTTGATACCCGGCGTGTACTGGACTCGCTCATCGTCGTTCGGGCCTGTCGACGAAGCAGCCCGGAACAGCGACGTTCGCTCAATAAATGCGCAGATGAGATCCGAATTGCTGCTGACGAGGGTGATATGGATGCATTCATGAGACTCGACCGCTCCTGCGATGATATTCTTGAGAAGTCCGCGCGTAATCCGTTCGCCGCCCAAGCGGTAGGCCCGTTACACGCTCACTGCAGGCGGTTCTGGTCGATGTACAAACACAACGGTGACCTGACGCAATCTGCGTCGTTCCACGCAGCGATTATGGAAGCGGTAGCGGATGCTGAGGAGAAGAAGGCCCAGGAGGCATCAGATCTATTGATCGACTATCTGGAACGCTTCACACGAGAAGCCCTCGAGCTCATCTAACCCGATGGCACGACACTCCTATACCTGCATTGATTCGCATACGTGCGGCAACCCGGTTCGCGTTGTGGTAGAGGGTGGCCCTGAATTGTCCGGCCAGAACATGATTGAGCGCCGACAACACTTTATTCGGGAATACGATTGGATTCGAACCGGATTGATGTTTGAACCGCGTGGTCATGATTTGATGTCCGGCAGCTTCTTGTTTGAGTCCACCCGAGACGATTGTGACGTAGCTGTTCTGTTTATCGAAACGAGCGGATGTCTGCCGATGTGCGGCCACGGTGCCATCGGTACGGTTACGGCGATGATTGAGCAATCCCTGGTAACACCTGAGACTCCCGGACTGGTTCGATTGGATACCCCGGCAGGCCGTGTTGACGCGCAGTATACCCTGGAAGGAGAACGCGTTTCTGCAGTTAAATTGTTCAACGTACCTTCGTATCTGGCTGCGGAGAAATGCGAGGTAGAGTGCCCTGAATTGGGTCGAATTTTTCTGGACGTTGGCTACGGCGGGAATTTCTATGCTATCGTGGACCGCCAGGAAAATTTCCGCGACATCGCCGACCACACGGCATCTGACTTCATTCGGTGGAGTCGAGCCGTCCGGAAACAGTTGAACGAAAAGTATGAGTTCATCCATCCCCTTCATCCGGAAATAAACGGGTGTGCCCATCTGCTGTGGACCGGAGATCCTACCAATCAGGCAGCGGACAGCCGCAACGCGGTATTTTATGGAAGCGGTGCCATTGACAGATCACCGTGTGGAACGGGTACATCGTCCAGGATGGCCCAGTGGGCGGCGCATGGAAAGCTGAAGGTGGGTGACACGTTCGTCCATGAAAGTATCATTGGAAGTCTTTTCACGGGGCGTGTCGAATCTGAAACAACGGTCGGAGACAAGCCCGCAATCGTTCCCAGTATAGAAGGCTGGGCCCGAATCACAGGATTCAATACGATTCTGATCGACGACGATGATCCTTATGCCCACGGATTTCAGGTTGTCTAGCGACAACCTGAATTCTTACGAGTTCAGGTGACCTGATGGACAAGAAGTACGATGTTGTAGTTGTTGGAGGAGGTGTTATCGGGCTCTGTTCGGCCTATTACTTGAGACTGTCGGGGGCTTCCGTGGTTGTTCTGGACAAGAGTGATTTTTCCGATGGGGCATCGTGGGTAAATGCAGGACTCCTCGTGCCCAGTCACCTCGAGCCCATTGCCGCTCCGGGCGTAATCGCGCAAGGTCTCAAGTGGCTCGCCGATCCAGAGAGTCCGTTCTACATCAAACCGCGCATCGATATGGAACTGACGCGGTGGCTATGGGGCTTCCAGGCTGCCTGCACAAAGAAAAACGTAGAGAGAGCCATTCCGGTGTTACGAGATCTCGCATTTGCCTCGCTTGAACTGCATGATGAGCTGGCCAAACTCCCTGGTTTTGAAAACACCGGCTTTAAGCACGGTGGCCTCCTCATGCTCCACAATTCGCTGAAAAGTGAGAAGGCCAATCTTGCGCTGGCCGATCTTGCCGAAACAACCGGGTTAATGGTTGAACGGTTGAGCGAGTCTGAGACTCACGAACTCGATTCTGGCATTAAAACTCCTATGAAGGGATCCGTACTATTTCGAGAGGACTGTACCCTTGATCCGGAGCAATTTATGCGTGCCCTGATTCGTCAGCTCAAAGCAGACGGCGTTCACTTTTTCTCCCAGACTGAGGTGACCGATTTCGACAGTGATTCGGATAGAATATCAACCGTCAAGACCAAGAACAAACCCGTTGCAGCAGACCACGTGGTGCTCTGTGCCGGTTCTTGGTCCGGTCTTCTGGGTAATAAGCTCGGAATTCGTCTGCCCATTCAACCGGCTACCGGATACAGCATTACGATAGAGAATCCCAGCTCTCAGTTGCGAATCCCGGTGGTTGTCACCGATGAAAAGGTGGCTGTTATACCCATGGCCGGTCGCCTGCGGATTGGAGGTACGCTTACGCTCGTCGGTTTTGATGAGAAAATTGATACGCGACGAACCATACCGCTGCAACGTCAGGCGAGGCTTTACTGCCCTGAGTTCAGTACTGATGACACGCCTCTTCCGGCGACTCGGTCGGGATTTCGGCCGTGCACGATAGACGGGCTTCCTGCGATAGGCAAAGCTGACGAATGGAAAAACGTTATCGTGGCATCCGGCCACGGTATGCTGGGTATGACACAGGGACCGATCACCGGACAGATTGTGGCAGATCTCGTTGCTGGCACCCAGCCCAGCGTTGATATATCCTCGCTCAATCCGAATCGCTTTTAGGCCATGGCTATGTTTGAGGTCGAGTCAACAGAAATCTCTGTGGGTCTTGGGAAAGGAACTCCGGGCCGGCCGCATCTCGAGACTGCAGACGCGGAGACCCTGGTTCGATCTGAGTATGGTATAGAGGGTGTCGCCACTCTTTTGCCCAGCGACCGTGATCAGAATTTTGTGATCCAGATCGGCAATGGTTCGCGTTATATACTGAAAATCTCCAATTCCGATTCGAATCGGGCCCACCTTGAGGCCCAGGAACTGGCCATGATCCTGAGCGCGGAGGCTAACTTACCGGTGCCTCGGGTGATTCCCGCAGCTTCAGGTTCAACGCTCCTTAAATTTTCTCATCCGGCAACAGGAGACCACTTAGTACGGCTCTTGTCCTATATCGACGGATTCCCGATTGCTCAGGCAAAACCCCAGTTGCCGGGCCTTCTGAATGAGCTGGGGCGGTGCGTCGGAAACCTGAACACGATTCTTGCCGCTGCTGATCATCCGGGCGCCCACCGAGATTTTCCGTGGGACCTTCGAGTTACGGACCAAACCATACGATCTCACGTCGACCGAATCACGGATCGTAAACGAAACGTGATGGTGGCTAACGTCCTTACTCTCTATGAACGCACGGCAGCAGCAGCGCTGCATTCGCTCCCGCATCAACTGATCCATGGTGACCTCAATGACTACAACGTAGTGGTTCAAATGGGCAAAGACGGCCATAGGATTTCTGGACTACTGGACTTCGGAGATCTCACCCATTCGGTCCGCATTGGGGAATTGGCGATCACATGCGCATACGCTATGCTGGATAAGGATGACCCCGTGGCAGCCGCATGCGACGTAGCCGCCGGGTATCACTCGGTAAATCCAATATCGGACGACGAGATCAGCGTGCTCTATCCGCTGATCTGCTCGCGGCTAGGTGTGAGCGTATGCATGGCCGCGTTTCAAAAGGAAGTTGAGCCGGACAACGAATACCTGACGATCAGTGAGCAACCCGTTTGGGAGTTGCTGGAAAAGTTAACCCATGTCCATCCTCGACTGGCGTGGTACCGTTTGCGAGACGCGTGTCACGTGGATCCCTTTCCCGGTTCCGAAGAGCTGAGTGACTGGCTCGGGCACCATCAGACTGAATTCGCCGAAATTATCCACCACGATTCCTGTGTCGTTTTCGATTTCAGCGTCGGAAGCACCCAGTGGTCGCCGAGCGATCTCATGAAGCCTGGATTGGCCGATGCAGAAATAGTATCCCGCATGCAATCCTCAGGCTCCGATTTGGGCATCGGTCGGTACGACGAACCCAGACTTGTCTACACGAGCGATCAGTTTGAAACGTCGAGTGGCGATCAGCGAACAATCCACCTCGGCTTGGACCTCTTTCAGAAAAAAGGGGCGACCGTCCATGCACCCATCGACGGAACGGTACATAGCGTCCGAGATAACGACCTTTCCGGCGACTATGGCCCTACCGTGATTCTTCGTCATGATCCGGAGGATGGACCCGTCTTCTATACGCTTTTCGGCCATCTGAGCAGGAAGTCAACTTGCGAACTCGCTGTAGGCGACAGTGTCAACGCAGGAGATGAACTGGCTGCGCTTGGAGACGTGGATGAAAACGGTGGTTGGGCCCCGCATCTCCATTTTCAAATCATCGGTGACCTGCTGGAGTCGGATGGAAACTTCCCAGGCGTAGCGACACTCGTAGAACGAGAGGTCTGGAAGAGTCTGTGTCCAGACCCCAATCTCGTGTGCAAAATTTCGCGTGAACAGTTTCCCGAGCCCGCGATGAATCGCGACCAGATCCTGAGTGCGAGGTTGTCTTTACTGGGTCCGTCGCTGAACCTTTCCTATACCGAACCGCTTCATATTGTGCGCGGATTCATGCAGCATCTATACGATGCAGACGGTCGGCAATATCTGGACTGCGTGAACAATGTCCCCCACGTCGGTCATTCGAATCCTCGGGTCGTGGAGGCCGGGGCACGGCAGCTGCGCACGCTGACGACCAATACACGCTATCTGCACGAAAACCTGGTTCGGTACGCAGATCGATTGGCGGCCACCATGCCCGAGCCCCTACGAGTGATATTCTTCGTGAACTCTGGAAGCGAGGCCAATGATCTTGCGCTTCGCATCGCCCGGGCTCATACTGACGCCCATCACACCATCGTGATCGAAGGTGCCTATCACGGAACTTTGTCATCGCTCATTGACCTGAGTCCATACAAATACGATGGAAGAGGCGGGAGGGGTGCCCAACCTACAACGCACGCGGCGATGATGCCGGATACGTACAGAGGACGCTACAAGGGCGCGGACGCGGGTGAGCGGTATGCGGCTCATGTCGCAGAACTGGTTTCCGAACTGGGGGCTCAAGGTGAATCCGGTAATTTCATCGCTGAATCGGCGCTCTCGTGTGGTGGACAGATCTTCTTCCCTGAAGGATATCTACAATCTGTGTACAATTCAATTCGGGCCCAGGGCGGTGTCTGTATTGCCGATGAGGTACAGGTGGGCCTCGGAAGGCTGGGCTCTCATTTTTGGGGGTTCCAGGGCGAGGGCGTCGTCCCAGATATCGTGACAATCGGAAAACCCGTTGGCAATGGCCATCCGTTAGGGGCGGTTGTCACGACCAAAGAGCTCGCCGATTCCTTTTCGAATGGGATGGAATATTTCAATACGTTTGGTGGCAACCCCGTCTCCTGTGCCATCGGAATGGCCGTGCTCGATGAGATTGAAGAAAACAGCCTACAGGCACGAGCCCTTGAAGTCGGAACATATTTTCTCGAGAGACTCCAAGACCTGGCTTCTGACCACGAAATCATCGGTGACGTGCGAGGCCATGGTCTGTTCATTGGAATAGAATTGGTACGCGACAGGGCGTCGCTTGAGCCTGCACCCCGAGAAGCTTCCTATGTCGTGAATCGAATGCTGAAAAAGGGCGTCCTGTTGGCCACAGATGGACCGTTAAACAATGTCATCAAGATCAAGCCGCCCCTTGTTTTCACAGAGGAGAATGCTGATCACGTGGTCAATTCGCTCGACCAAATACTCGGGGAAGACAGGGTCAGCGCAGCATTGCATAATCCGGTCGAAAACCCGCAAGACGACTAGGATGCGGGTGGAATGACTCCTGCAAAAGAAACCCCAGACAGCCGTGCCATTTCTTCCTTCCATGTCGTGAGATCTCTCGGACTGAACCCGGAGAGGGCGTCGTGGCCACAGGCACGCGCCAGGACACACATCAATTCCACAGTTGCCCTGAAGAAATTGTCGAGGCGCTTTGCAGAGGCCTGTATCTGCAGCCGGGCCATCAGGTGCTCTTTCTGAGTTGCAATACCTACGGGACAGTTGTTCGTGTGACATGCTCGCATCGCCAGGCAACCGATAGCCTGCAAGGCAGAATTTGCAACGGCCACACCGTCTGCGCCCATCGCCATCGCTTTTACAAAGTCGGATTCCGTACGCAGACCTCCCGTAATAATGAGAGTGACATCTTCGGCTCCCTGTGAATCAAGATGGCGTCGGGCCCGTGCCAAAGCGGGAATAGTGGGTACAGAAATGTTGTCCTTGAATACGTTGGGGGCGGCACCCGTTGCTCCACCACGACCGTCCAGAATAATGTAGTCGGCACTTGCTTCGAGTGCAAAATCGATGTCATCCTCGATATGCTGGGCCGATAGTTTGAAGCCGATCGGGATTCCACCGGAAACCTCCCGCACCTCGTCGGCCACTCTTTGGAAGTCTTGAGGTGTAATCAAGTCGGGAAACCGCGGTGGACTGATCGCCGGTTCGCCCTCGGGAAGACCTCGAACCTCTGCGATCTTTCCCACTACTTTGTCTCCTGGAAGATGACCGCCCGTACCGGTTTTGGCCCCCTGTCCTCCTTTGAAATGAAACGCCTGGCACACGGCCGCTTTTTCAAGGCTCCAGCCGAAGCGCGCCGAAGCCAGTTCATAGAAATACCTGCTGTTGGCCTGCTGTTCGTCGGGCAACATCCCGCCCTCTCCCGAACAAATACCCGTGCCCGCCATCTCGGCGCCTGTAGCCAGTGCAACTTTCGCCGTCTCGCTAAGCGCGCCAAAACTCATATCGCTGACGAAGAGTGGTATCTCCAGGTGCAGCGGCTTTATCGCTCGCGGTCCTATGATCAACTCTGTCGATACCACGGCATCGTCGGCCAGCGGTCGATGCGCCATCTGGCCTGTCAAGATCTGGATATCCACCCACCGTGGAAGCTCAGTAAGAGGAACTCCCATCGCCGATACCGATCCATGATGACCCGTTTCTGTCAACCCGTTCCGGGCGAGCTCCTGAATCTGACTGTTGAACGGCTCTTCTGGCGCACCGTGGATGTCCTGATAGAGGCCTAAATATTCTTCCCTCTGGTAGGGCTGCGGATTGGATACAGCCCAGTCTGAAATCTCTTTTTCGTTAACGAAGACGGCGTCTTTTCCCTCATCGATCCACGACGTAAAAAGAGCAAGGGCTTCAGCGTTATTGTACTCGCTGACTCCCGTGTCGTATCGGTAATCCCAGTTATGTACACCGCATATCAGATTCGAGCCGTCGATAAATCCATCCGCCAACAGCGCCCCTCGATGGTGACATCTGCCGTAAAGGACCGATACCTTTTCGTCAAATCGAATGACGACCAGATCGACACCTGCAACGAGGGCGTAGGTCGGTTTTCTGTCGGCTAGTGTCGACCACGTAGCGACACGAATTTCATTGCTGGGTGTGTCAGATTTCATCGATTCTGGAAATGAATTGGTTCTATTCTGAAAAGGCGTCGTCGAAGGACACGTCTGATGTCGGAAAATCTATGCTCTGAACAAATTCGCGAGCTTCTTCCGCACCGTGCTCACGGTCCATTCCACCGTCTTCCCACTCTACGGATAAGGGTCCCCTGTATCCGATCCGGTTCAGGGCTCGAACGATCTCTTCAAAATCGATACAACCCCGGCCGAGCGATCGGAAGTCCCAACATCTGCGCGAATCTCCAAATTCAGTATGCCCACCAAAAATGCCGGCCTCTGTCCGCTCCTCAGCCCACCAGACGTCTTTCATGTGAACGTGATAAATCCGATCGGCAAACCGATGAATGAATTCGACGTAGTCGACTCCCTGATACCCGAAATGGCTCGGATCGTAGTTGAACCCAAACGCTTCACGACGACCAATGGCATCGAGGGCACGATCGGCACTTGCGATGTCAAAAGCGATTTCGGTTGGATGCACCTCCAGAGCGAACCGAACCCCCGATTCGTCAAACACGTCGAGAATATCATTCCAACGGAGGGCGAAATCGGCGTATCCGGTGTCGATCATATCTCGGCTGACTGGCGGGAACGAGTACAGTAAATGCCAGATACTGCTTCCGGTAAACCCGTTTACCACCCGCACGCCAAGTTTGGCGGCCGCCCGGGCTGTGTCCTTCATTTCCTCTGCGGCGCGTGCTCGAACGCCCTCTGGATGTCCATCTCCCCAGACATGGGCTGGAAGAATCGCTTTATGCCTGGTGTCGATCTGGTCGCACACGGCTTGTCCCACCAGGTGATTACTGATCGAGTAAACCGAGAGCCCGTATTTGGAGAGAATCTCTTTGCGGCCGTCACAATAGGCGTCCTCATTCAGTGCCCGCTGGACATCAAAATGATCTCCCCAGCATGCCAGCTCCAGTCCATCATATCCCCATTCACTCGCTTTTTGTGTCAGGTCTTCGAGTGTCAGGTCGGCCCATTGGCCGGTGAACAGCGTTACGGGTCTTCCCATGATCGTGTCTTTGAAAATCGGTGCGTGTCTGGTTGGTCGGTTCTTCTTAGTTCCCGTTACGGTTGGGGTGGTTCATAGCGGACATCAAGCCATTGTTTTCGGCGACTGCTCTCAACCGCCGACACTACGAAATGTACGCCCCTGGCTCCGTCCTGAACGGTCGGGAAGTCGAGGTCAAACGCGGACGGAACTTGACCCGTAATTTTTGCTGCGATTGTCCGTCCGGCATTCCGGTAGATATTGGCAAACGCTTCGAGAAAGGCTTCCGGGTGACCCGGCGGAATGCGTGAATTGTGCTGCGTAATAGGCGACAGGTACGCATTCCCTCTTTTGAATATCTCTTCCGGTCCATCCGGATACCCGACATGTAACCAGTTCGGGTGTTCTTGCGACCAATGAAGGGCCGCATCCGTACCGTAGATTCGAATTCGAAGGTTGTTCTCTTCGCCGACACTGATTTGCGACGCATTAAGGATGCCACGTGCGCCATTCTCATAGTGGATGAGCACGGTTCCATCATCGTCCAATTGCCTTCCTTCCACCACAATATCCAGATCCGCGAAGAGCTCTACCATCTTCAGACCGGTGATGTATTCAGCAAGGTTTTCAGCATGTGTGCCGATATCACCGAGCGCTGACGACGCCCCTGCCCGTTCGGGGTCGGTACGCCACTCGGCCTGTTTCTGCCCTTCAGCTTCAAGAAGCGTTGACAACCATCCTTGCGGGTATTCAACGACGATTTTTCGGATCTCGCCCAATTTGCCGTCGGCAACCATCGCCCGGGCCTGCTTGACCATCGGATACCCGGTGTAGTTGTGGCTTAGCGCGAAAACCAGATCCTTCTCTGCGACCAACCTGCAGAGAGATTCAGCCTCCTCAACCGTATTGGTAAGGGGTTTGTCGCATATAACGTGGATGCCGGCCTCAATAAAGCTTTTGGCAACGTCGTAATGGAGATGATTCGGAGTCACAACGGATACAAAATCGATTCGATCTCCTTCAGGACGCGCGGCCTCCATCTCCGCCATCTTCTTGTATGAATTGTACACCCGTTCTGACGACAAATAGAGATCTTTACCCTGAGCACGGGATTTCTCGGGAGAAGAAGAAAACGCTCCGGCTACAAGTTCCATTTCACCATCTAGAGCAGCAGCCATCCGGTGAACCCCTCCGATAAAAGCGCCCGGTCCACCACCGACCATTCCGAATCTAAGCTTTCGATCCATATTCAAATCTGTCGCAGTGAACAAAATTACAATCAATGCGAATATCGCAAACCATCTCCGTCAATATCGAGTATATCGTGAGCCCACGACAATCTTAACGATTGCGTTCTTAACACTGGCATAATACGGTCAATATCGTATCCATCGTACCTTTCAGTATTCGGATCTGAGCTACCCATCGGCAACGTACCCTACCAGTAAATTGTCTTCCGAAAAAGCACCCACGATTTTAATAGTCGATGACGAAGAGGATATTCTCGAGCTTCTGGCTTACAACCTGGAGCAAGAGGGTTATCAGACGCTGGTCGCGAAAGATGGACAGGAAGCAGTCAGGATTGCCGAATCGAAGAGCCCGGAATTGATCATTCTCGATGTCATGATGCCCAACATGGATGGGCTCCAAGCTTGTAGCATACTTCGAGAGCACCCCGGTTTTCGAAATACCCCGATCTTGATGTTGACGGCAAAAACGGAGGATTCCTATCACGTCTCGGGATTAGAAGCCGGTGCGGATATTTATCTGAAAAAGCCCATCTCAATACCCGTGCTGCTCAGTCAGGTGAAAGCCGCGCTGCGAGGATCAGGCCGTAGTGAAGATGAGAACAGAATTGTACGCATCCATGATCTGGTTATTGATAAGAACCGCTATATCGTGAAAAGAACTGGTGCGGACGCGGCTTCCTTCCGGCTCCCACGTAAAGAGTTTGAACTCCTTCACTTCCTGTCATCGCGGCCTGGTGTTGTCTACACTCGACAGAATCTTCTGGATCGAGTCTGGGGCACGGATGTTTTCGTCGGGGATAGAACTATTGATGTACATATCAGAAAGATCCGGGGAAAAATCGGAGACCATTATATTGAGACCGTCAAAGGCGTGGGATATCGTTTCACGCCATAAGATGCCAGACGGATGCGACTGCCGAACGTCTTTCGTGGTTCACCGATTCGCAGATGAGACTCCGATTATCTAAAAACGCTCGTGCTCACGTTGACGGCAGGCAAACGTTTCAGTATCACGTGTTGTCGGCAAAAATCGCACTGTTGTCCGGTCTTATTTTAGGGGTCATCGGCGCTCTGATTATTGTCATTTCCGGACACTACTGTCCGGTTATAAGTCGAAGAGCCCCAGTTGGTTAGGATTACCGAACCCTTGGGATGTGTATTCCATTTCCATAAGTGATTGTCGGACAGGGGCTTTCTCAAATAGCGTGATACTCAAAATCTGTAGAATTGTGTAGAGATCCCGCTCGATCTCCAGGCGCTTCCGCAGGATCGCAATCAGCACATAGACGCAGATGGCGATCCAGATCTGAGTCTTGACCGCGTTGGCGGACGTGCCGTAAAAAGATTTAATCCGAAGGTGTTGTTTGATCCATTTGAAGAAGAGTTCTACCTGCCAGCGGCAGCGGTAAAGCTCGGCTATCGTGAGTGCGGAAAGTGTCGTGTTGTTCGTAAGAAAAGTAAGCACTTTTCCGGTCTCTGGATCACGATAGCGGATCCTCCGAAGCTGATCGGGATAATCCGTCGACGTGTAATAGCCGGTCAGCCGGATCGTCTGATCGCATATGAGACCGGCCCCTTTGTCTACCGAACGGGAATAGAGTCTTCTAAACTGCAGGTTCTTCTTGGCCCGCGTGACAAAGACGGCGAGCTGCTGATCGAGATCGTAGAGACGGGCGAAGTCTATGTAGGCGCGGTCCACAATGTAAATGGAGCCAGGCTCGGGAATGAGTTCGTCAAGAATATTTACATCGTGCACTTTTGCCTCCGTAACGCTAATAAATGCAGGGATATTGCCACGAAGGTCCAGAAGCGTATGCATTTTGACGGCTGCTTTTGTCTTGCGAAAGTGTGCCCATGGGAAGAGCGAAAGACACAAGTCTATGGTTGTCGAATCGAGCGCGTAGACGGTCTCATCAAGATCTACGGCAAACGAATCCTCTGCATACAATCGTCTGGCGTCGTGGATGAGCACCTGGGCGAAATCGGCATAGATTCTCCAGTCTCTGTTATCATTGGCATCGGCTATCGTGCTCCTGGAAACCTTCCCCCGTATGCCCACATGGTAAAGCTTGTCCTGCATGGCTCTCAGGCACGCTTCGATGTCACGCAGGCTTTCGCGCCAGGTAAGCTGGGCAAATGCCATGCAGAGAAATTGGTCCCAGCACGAAAAGGTTCGGACCCGGTAGTTGCCTCTGTAGCGGCCGACACATCGGCGAAACTCTTGTTTGGGCACGAAGTCCATGAGTTGGGAGAAAATCATTCGTCCTTCGTGCATAAGCGCATCCATTTTGTGTGTGAACACAAGGATGGACACCAGGGAATTGGAGTTCAAATCGATAACGGCGAAATATCCTCGCAACTCCATGCTGCTTAATTAGTTATAGAGATTAGAAAAACCCTTAACCGGACAGTAGTGATTTCCGGACTGGATATTTTCCTCCCGATCAGCGTACTCGTCTTTGTCGCTACCGTAACAACCTATTTCAGCGCAAAGCGATTTCTAAACAAGCGGATCGAATTGGCGCGAGCAACACTTCGCCGCACACGGAAATACAAGTTCGAGAAACTTGAAGAAGCCGACTTTCCGAAAGGCGATGAATTGAACGCGCTTGTCCGTCAGGTGTATCGAACGGGCCAGGTACTCGAGCGAGAAATCAGGCAGTTGCATCGTGTAGAAAACTATCGCCGCGTCTTCATTGGAAATGTCTCACACGAGCTGAAAACACCTGTATTTGCCATTCAGGGATTCGCAGAAACGTTGTTGGATGGAGCAATCGAAGATGAAAACGCCAATCGTGCCTTTGTGGAGAAAATCCTCCACAACGCTGAGAGACTCAATAACTTAGCTGGTGATCTGATTGAAATTTCTAGGTTGGAATCGGGCGAATTACAGATGACCGTTGAGCCGTTCAACCTCGGCGAGATTGTATCTGATATCATTGAGTCATTGGAGCAGAAGGCCAAAAAGAATCGAGTCACGCTGCGTTCGTCCATCCCACCGAATCTTCCCACCGTTGTCGGCGATCCTAACCACATTCGGCAAGTCCTCGTCAATCTGATCGACAACGCCCTCAAATACACCGATGCCGGTGGGACGGTCAATGTTGCTGCGGTGAAGGAATCGGATGGTACGGTTGGTATCTCTATCTCCGATACGGGAATCGGTATCGCGAAGAAGTATATCCCTCGTCTAACTGAGCGTTTTTACCGTACAGATCAGAGTCGTTCTCGGTCTGCCGGGGGTACGGGCCTTGGCCTGGCGATTGTGAAACACATTCTTGCTGCTCACAAACAGCAGTTAACGATCACCAGCGAGCCAGATATCGGATCCAGTTTCCAGTTTTCACTTCCGTTGGCTACCAGAGCACGCCGAGCGGTCGATTGATCAGGGCATGAACCCCGCCTCATATGCTACGATCGGCCTATTCTCTATCGAGACCGCAGAAACTGTACGTCGTCGGTGCAGCCATTTTTGTGACGGCGCTTGTCGTTGCTGAAGCTACAGCTTCGAAGCTCTTTACGGTGATCGAGCTTCCGTTTTCCATCAGCATTTTTGGAGAACAGTTCAACTCCGTCGTGATGACCGCCGGAGTGATCGCGTTTCCGATCACGTTTATCATCACGGATCTGCTGAACGAGTACTACGGGAAAGCGGGAATTCGTTTCGTCACCTACATCGGAATGGTGATGATTATTTTCGAGTTCGGGTTGCTGCAGGTGGCCATGAACGTACCGACCTCTCCAATCTCCCCCGTACCGTCTGAGGCCTTCAACACGGTATTCGGGGCGTCGGGTCGAATCATCATTGGAAGCCTGATCGCCTACGTCATCGGTCAGTTGGCCGACATCACGCTTTTCCATTGGCTGCGTGGACTGACGAAGGGAAAACACCTGTGGCTCAGAGCGACGGGTTCCACATTCGGGTCCCAGTTTCTGGATACGTTTATCGTCCTCTTTGTGGCCTTTTACGGACCTATGACGATCCAAACAATCATCGCCGTCACGCTATTCAACTACGCGTACAAATTCATCGTTGCGATCGTGATTACACCCGTCATCTACGGAGCACACCACTTGATGGATCGCTACCTGGGCGACGACGTAGCGCAGGAAATGATACATGACGCTGAATCAGAGACAGATTCTTACGCTACTCATTCGACGGAAGCCGCGATAGGAACAGGAGTCAGCCAACCGTAAGGGTCGTTTCCTTTTTCAATGATATCGGAAAAGGCATCCTGCAGCTTTTTCGTAACCGGACCACGACTGCCATCCCCAATCACGTGGTGGTCGACGGTTCTAATGGGTGTGACTTCGGCCGCCGTTCCGGTAAAAAACAGCTCGTCGCAGATGTATAGCGCCTCATGAAGAATATTCACTTCGTGAACCGTGATGCCCAGATCGCGAGCAACCTCCATCATGGAGTTTCGCGTAATACCCGGGAGAATGCACAGCGAGGTCGGCGCCGTGTAGATCTCGCCGTCTTTGACCATGAACAGATTCTCTCCGCTGCCCTCTGCTACATAACCGTCTGAGCTGAGCATGATGCCTTCCGTAAATCCGTTCAGGACGGCATCCATTTTTACAAGCCCGGCATTGAGGTAATTCCCACCCGCTTTTGCCATCGAAGGGAAGGTGTTAGGCGCCATTCGATTCCAGGAAGCCACCTGAACATCAACGCCTTGTTCCAGCGCCTCGGCCCCCAGGTACGCACCCCACTCCCAAACGGCAATCACCGTCTCGATCTTGTTGTCGAGTGGATTTACACCCTTCGGACCTTCTCCCCTGAAGATGAGCGGTCTGATATAACATTCCTCGAGACCGCTGTTGGAGATCGTGTCGAGCATCGCCTGTTCCAGCTCTTCCAGAGAGTAGGGCGAAGGCATCCTGTAAATGTTTCCGGAGTCGATCAACCGCTGAGTATGCTCTCTCAGACGAAAAACCGCAGATCCCTTTTCCGTCTTATAGCACCGTATTCCCTCAAATACAGACGTCCCATAATGGAGAGCGTGGGAAAGAACGTGGACGGTCGCGTCTTCGTGACGGACAAACTCGCCATTTCTCCAAATATCTGGTTCGTGCATAGCTGATCTCTTCTCAATCTCTACAGGTCGGTTAATTCCGGGCTCGGGGATAGCCCCTCATCACCCTGATGATACGGCTCAATGAACGGATTCTAAGCCGAAAAGGTTCGAAATGATTGTCAAATCAGGCGTGCTGTTTCGGACGGTCTCGTTATTGCGAAACCGCTTAAAACGGTTCCTGCCTGTCAACATAACCAATTTTGCCAACGTCGGCCGGCGCAAGTATCCACGGCAATTCGAATCTACCGATTGAGCCAAAAAACCCGTGGGCATTTTCAAAATTATCGGGGCTGGATGCATTGTCCCACTCCTCGCTTTTAAGAGAAACGATGGCGCTAACACGACGTAATTCCAGTTGTGGGCCAAGAATCGGCCAATCGACCTGCCGCAACACACTAAACTGATCTCGCTTCAGAAACACTTCGAATTGCCAGCCACCGAGCGTGTTGGATCCGTCCTGCTCATACTCGATAGACACCGTTTCGGAGGGATTTTCCGACGGCCGGCTAACTTCATACTGAACTGCTACTTCAAAGGGTCTCCCGTTAATACCTTCGACAACTACGCTCTGACTAAACTGAAGCGTATCCCCGGTTGGGACACTGGCAAAGTATGGGGGAGTTTCTGGTAGGGTTGTATTGGCCGTCGCCACGAGAATTCCGTCTTTGAGGACCTGCAATTCGTAGGTTCTATCACTTATCGGCGTAAATAAACCGAAAAACAGGATCCCCTCGGTACCGTCATCCAGTTCGATAACCGAATCTGACCACTCCACAACTTCCAGGGTGTTCTGATCTACCGATTGGACGACCACATCTTCCAGCCCCGGCTCTTCTGCAAGAACGGCTGAACGCAGAGCGCTTACCCGAACAAACTGCGTATCCGCTGCCATATCAAGAAATCCGTGAATGGCGAAAACTTTGTCCGCGTCGTCCGTGAGCGGGGAAATCACATTTTCGCACCCGAGAACGCTGAGAAGTGCAATACACCAGGCCCCAAATACGAACGATATGTGCTTCTGTCGCTTCACCTACGGCAATTCAATTTTCAGTCCGACTGACGGAATAAACGGCAGCTGATTCACTCGATCGCCTGTGAAAATGTTATAGGAGAAAATATTTTCGCGATCAAGCACGTTGATGACTCCCAGTTGAAGCGTCGCATCGATGCGTTCGAATGTAAATCGGCGTTCGTACGACACGTCGAACCGATGGTAATTGGGAAGTCGTTCCCCATAGAGCGTCGAGCGTGAGACAAATGTGGACCCCGATTGCGTGAGGCCCTGGGGCGCGGTGAGTTTATCTGAATCGAGTGATTGATAGTATCCGTTCACCTTGGTAAATGGGAGACCTGATCCAAACTGCCATCGCATACCAAGCTTGTTTCTACCCCACTCGTACTGAGCAAGCACGTTCAGTTGATGACGTCGGTCATGAGGAGGAAAAAATGTTCGCGCGTCCTCTTGAATAACGGCCGTCGTGACGACACCGGGAATGAGGATTGTCCTTCCCACTCCTGATTCACGCGTATACGTGACCTCTGCCAGACCGTAACTGGCACCCATATATAAGGAGGGTAGATTAACGTCCAATTTTACGTCCACACCCCGGGCATCCCCTTTAACTCGAGTGAAGCGAGTTGACCCGTCCACCGATTCTGAAAAAACCGGAAAAGCCAGATTTTTCATCCACTTCCGATACCCCTCGGCAGAAAGCTCCAACCATGGAAAGAGGCGGCCCTTCCAACCTGCGATAACATGGGTCGCCTCCGGTACAGCCTGCGCCTGCGGAGATGAAGCCCAGATCGTAAAGACTTCTGATACGTCCTGTTCATTGTTAAGGCCTATGATTTGCTGATGATATCGTCCCCAGGCGGCGCTGAACTGATGTCGACTCCGCGAACCCCAGGGCAGTAATATTGCTCGGAGGCGAGGACCAACGGACATGGACGTACCTTGTGAGAACGACTCAAATCGAATGCCAGGTTCGATACGAAGCACATCGTTCAGAATGAACTGCGTATCTGCGAATCCTCCACCGCTTGTAACGGACGAACGTTGCGCTCTCTGGTTTGCCCCCAGGCGATAGTCGAAGATGTTCGTATTCCCGAAAATGCCGAAATGCAACTGAGTATCGCCCAGCAGGTAATGAAACTGCATAGTCAGGCCAAAACTTTGTACCTGCGAGGATCTGAACTCTTCCTCTGTCAGACGAAACTCGCTCTCCATTCCACTAAAGTGAGCAGCGAACTCGAACATGGCGGGATAGTCCGGAGGCAAGAACAAATACCGAATCCCGTAAGCCTGGTTCTTCCAAGATGATGAACGCACGTCCAAATCAGTACCGGATTCGAGCGCCAGTATGTTTCCTTTGTCAAATGTGCGGAGCCCCGTGAAGGAAATTGAGCTCGTGGGTGTCATGAACCCATGCAATTTTACAAACAGATCGCCGAAGTGAAACGGGAGTTCCTGTCCCAACAGTTCGGGAGCAACCCGTTCAATAACCGATTCGCGCAATGAAACTGTGAGGGAAACATCATCATCCGAAACGGGCAATTCGACGCGAAGACTGGTAAGGAACGGAGCCAGGGTTGCCGCTCCTTCGACCTTTTTCTTATTGCCGTTTCTGGAAATGATATCGATGACCGATGAAATACGCCCTCCGTATCGAGCACCGAATCCGCCAGCATACACGTCCGAGTACGAAATAATGTCCGCCGGAAAAGCAGAGTAAAACCCGACGATATGGAAGGGCTGATAGATCGGAATCCCGTCCAGGAGTACGAGATTCTGTGTCGGCGTACCCCCCCGAACGAACAGTTGTCCGCCTCTGTCTCCAGTAGAAACGAATCCGGGAAGGGTAAGAAGATAGCCGGCAAGATCGTACGTCACATCGGGCATCGGAATCCGAGAAAGAGCGCTCGGAGCGATCGTCTCCAATCCTGCGATATACCTATCCGCTACGGTTCGCACGGTCTCTACAACCAGCTCTTCGAGTTCGGTCTCCTGCTCGAAAAGTCGTATTTCAAGAAACTGGTCTGTTGCCGGGGCGATCTGAAGCGTGTCGACCCACGACGTGAATCCGATGAACGAAACAGTAAGAACGTGTTCTCCTGGGTGGACTCGACTGAAACGGAACAAGCCCTCAGTTCCCGTAGCCACCGCCCTTCGTTCTCCGCTCAGATCGTCGAGCACAACCGTTGCTCCCACCATAAGGTTACCCGAGTTGGCACTGGTAATGAGTCCGCTAAGGCTGGTTCGTTGAGCCTGGGCATCCACCGATAATCCAGAGAGAACTAGCTGCAGCAGAGCGAGTGTGCCGAGGTGTTTCAGATGTGGGCGGAGGATGTTAAACACGAAAATGAAGTGGGCTATTCAGAAACAGAAAAAAATACGTGTCAGGAGCGGACTGGCTCCCAATATTGCTGAATGGTTCTTATAATTTTGAAACGTCTGTTGTCTGAATTCATAAACAGTAGCAACCTTACCGTCTGACAAACAATGGCTACGAAATTTCGTGTTCGCTGGGTAATATTCATTTTAGTCGGGCTATTTGTCGCCTTTGTCCTGGTGGACTCAATGGGCGTATTCGACGACCGATCGTACTATGAAGTACCCCATGGAAGTCACACCCACTATCTACCCAAGGATTGTGATCCTCCACTTCCGGTAAGTAGGGGACCGATCACCCGTCCTGGGCCGGGCGAAAAAGTCAGTTGTCTGGGTCGAATCGTACCTGAGTAAAAGCAGGAGCGGTATGAACAGTCAAGGCAATTCATTGTACCGCAGTAATGCCCTGGTGTCCTGGAGTTCAACTTTCCGTAATATTTTGCTTCGCCCGGTCGTCACTAACTGATACGGTTTTCTGTCATGCTCGAGGCCATTTTGCAGCCTTCCCCTGCGGCCAATCTTCTTTTACGCCGGCCCCAATCATGAAAAGAAATGCGAGAAATCGGGAAAGACCAAGGTGGGGTGGCTGTGTTCAACGCGTTGAATCGCATCTTTTGAAGAGGCCCGTTTACTTTTTACTGAGCTCGTCGAACAGCTGGCGAGCCATTTGATTCTGCGGTGCTACGGCTACCAGCCGTGCTGCATATTTTCGAGCGAGTTCTGGCGATCCCACGTCGCGGTGGATCGTCGCCAGCGCCACGAGAATATCGATATCCCGCGGATGACGTTCGTGCACCTGCTCCAATACCGCGAGGGCCGCCTGGGGATCGCCTGTTGAATTGAGCGCCACGGCGTACACATAACTAAAACGGGGCTCTTCCGGGCTGAGAGATGCTGCTTTTCCCAGAAATTCGAGAGCCTCAATATGACGCTGTTGCCGAATCAGATTGAGTCCGAGAGCATGGTGCGCTTCACCCGATTCAGGTGAAAGAATCAGTGCTTCGCGAAGAACGGCTTCTCCGCGTCGATCCTGATTCCGTATTCGATAGATATCGGCGAGATTGATTCGCGCTGGAATACTACCCGGGTCCACCTTGAGTGCTTGTAGAAACGAAGCTTTCGCCTGATCAATCTCACCGCGACCTATATAAAGAAGACCGAGATTCAAGTGCGCTTCCGGCCTATCTGCATTTGTCAACTCGGTTGAGATGTACTCTTCGATCGCCTGCGACAAATCGTTGGCCTCTTCGGGCGAGGCGCCTTCCATTGATATTGGCGCAAGGATTCGAGCCGCCTCGACGCGTACTGCGCGAATCGAATCCCGCAATAGTGGGAATGCAAACTGGATTCGAACGGCCGGTTGGGCCTGTCCCAACGATCCTAGAGCGGATAACCGAACGAGCGGGTCTGTATCCAAGACTCCTTTTTTGGCGGCCTGAATGGTAAACGCGCTTCGATAATCTGCGAGTAGTGAAAGGGCTGTGGATCGAATGATCCCCGGCTGAAGCGAATCGGAAGCAAGCGCTGATAACATCGCATCTGCCCCGGGCTCCATCCGTCGTCCTCTGTAAATCACGTCCTCAAAACCGGGTTCCGACGCACGATCAAATGGATACCACGTCTTGCTCCACTGCTCAGCCCATTCGATCGTCTCGTCGTCGTGACAGGTGTTGCAGGCATTGGGGCTGCCAATTTTGTCGGATAGGCCTGGTCTCGGAATTCTAAAACTGTGATCCCGCCGCCGATCTATCTGCATATACGTTTGGGCCGGCATGTGACAATTCACGCACTGGGATCCTGCTGACTCATTGGGGTGAAAGTGATGCTCCTGACTATCATACTTTGCACTCAGGTGACAGTTTGAGCATAACGAGTTACCGGACGCTTTGAGCATCAGGCTGTGAGAGTCGTGACAGTTCGAGCAGGTTACGCCGGCCGCATACATCTTGCTCTGGAGAAATGACCCGTAGACATATACTTCATCTTGAATTTGTCCATCTGAGTGATAGAGCCCCTCTTCGAGGACTACGGGCCGATAATAATCCAAGAGTGGTTGCCCGGGCTCGTATCCCTCCCTTATCGGCGTTCTCCGTGAATGGCATTTGGCGCAGGTATCCATGAGCCCGGTAGATTTCCGATCTACCTTCAGCGACGCATTTCCGGTATTTGGATCGATCTCCCAGGTATCTTTTTCAGGATCAGGAAAGTGTACTCGGAGTCCCTTCCGATCGCTCCTACCGGATGCTCTACCCTCATTCGATCCCTTCTGAACGGTCGAGGCCCATTCGATGTGTGCAGACCCAGGACCATGGCACGCTTCGCAGGAAACGTCAATATCACTCCAGGTGGTCCGGTAAGAATTTTCTGTCAGTGCGTAATTTTTCCGGGGGTAGGTGGAGTGGCAATCGGCGCACATGTAATTCCAATTCTGATTCGGCCCCTTCCAGTTAAGCGGATTTCCATAGTCGATCGTCTCTTCCGGATAGAGATCGAACCAACGCTGTCCACCTTTCTCGGGCGATCGCGTATCCCAGGCAACGGTCAGTGCCTGGAGC
>BTQE01000049.1:0-22371 GCA_036985715.1 Rhodothermia bacterium | reverse complement strand
GCAAGGATATTATTGTGAATTACATGGGAACATTATGTAAAACATTATTATTCACTAACCCTTTATATTACTGTGACTTACCGACTAGATTACCCGGTCCTGGACACTGAACTTCAGTCTAGATGATTTTCCAGAGGTTTTTCCAGAAGACTCCCTTTTCCAGGCTGGAGTCGATATCCTGATCTCGGGCGCAATTGCCGGGCAACTTTATCGCCGGAGATGCTCTACTGATCCGTCGCACTTTCCGAGAAGGACATCCGTCGTCATGTCAAGGAAAAGCCCGTGATCCAGCACACCGGGAGTTCCCAACAAGGTCACATTCACATGGGCTAGATCTGAGATGCCGTCGAAGGTGGCATCAACTATCCACAATCCCTGATCCGACACGACCGGGCCATCCTTTCTGGCACCCATCCTCAGTTCCGGGCGCCCCCCCAAGGACTCGATCACACGCATAACAGGTCCGACTGCCATGGGTACAATTTCTACAGGAAGAGGCATTCTGGTCCCAAGTTGGTCAACCATCTTGGTTTCATCGACCAGGACGACGAGCCGACTTGCTTGAGATGCAACGATCTTCTCTCGTGTCTGCGCAGCTCCCCGGCCTTTGATCAAGTTCAGAGCAGGATCCACTTCGTCCGCGCCATCGAACGCCAGGTCGATCCGTTCGACGTCGTCAAGGTTTACGATCGGAATATGATGCTGTTGGGCCAGGCGTTCAGCGGCAAAGGATGTCGGAATTCCACGGACCGAGACCTTTTCCTCTGCAATACGCCGACCAAGAGCCTTAATGGCCATGGCAGCTGTCGATCCCGTACCCAGTCCGAGCACCATACCGTCTTCAATCCAATCGGCCACTCGTTCACCGACACGTCGTTTCGCATCGTCCCGGGTAGTTGGCGAAGGAGTTTGCATCTTAGGGTATTCTCATGATGGGCGTAGCGACTGAATCCAGGCAAAAAGAATGCGGAGCTCCGTCGTGCGGAGGAAAGGTACTCAGAAGCCTGATCTTCCACACTACTCGTACCGAAGAGACTCGATGGGGTGCAGCTGCGCGGCTTTGAACGCGGGGTACCCACCGAACAGAAGGGCGATCCCGGTCACCATGACGACAGCTCCTATGGCCCACCCTACAGGAAAGGCGGTCGATATATCGAAGTAGAGCGCAACTCCGTTTCCAACAACGCCACCCAACAGGATTCCGAAGAAACCCCCAATCTGGCAAAGGAAGAACGCCTCCAAAAGAAACTGGCGTAAGATATCCTTTCGCCGGGCGCCGACGGATTTGCGGATGCCTATTTCTCGCGTCCTTTCCGTGACGGAGACGAGCATGATATTCATGATGCCAATTCCGGCGCCGAGCAAAGCAATAATGCCGATTACGGCTCCCCCTATGGTCAACGTGCCCGTAAATGCTTCAAAGATCGCCTGCATCGTGTCGTTTGTGGAGATCTCAAAGTTGTTCTTTTCCCCAGGGGCTACCCTCCGAATAACCCTCATACGGCCTGTGGCTTCTTCTATCGCAGCCCTCAGTTGTCGTTGTTCGTGAACCCGAACACTGATGGCAATGTCTCTGTTCTGGCTCCCGTAGATCGAAAACGCTCGCGTGATCGGTGTGTAGACCCGGTTGTCCTGGGAAAATCCGAATACGCTTCCCTTGGGCTTTAGAACGCCTATCACCTGGAATCGTCGACCGTCCATTCGAACGGACTTACCGAGGGGGGTTTCATTCGGGAAAAGCTCCTTGACCACTTCTGATCCAAGGACCGAGACAGGCCTGGCATATTGGACGTCTTCTTCCGTGAAAAACCGACCAGAGTCCAGCTCATATGAATAGTTAGCCAGCATTTCCTGATTGCTTCCTATCAGACTGACGTTGGGCTCTTCAGATTCTTTCTTCCCAAACTTGACCTTGCCCATGTAAAATCCTTCAATGGGGCTGAGTGAGACGGGCAATTGCATCATATCTCGCAGCCGCGCCAATTGTTCGTACGTAACCCGGGGTCGATTACGCAACGCCCTGTCAGTATGTCCAAGCTCAATCGTGGGCATCCTCGTAATCGTGAATGTCGATGACCCGAGGAATTGAAGTGACTCCTTGAAATAGACATCGATGACGGCCACGGCCGTGACGGAAACGATGATCGCGAATACACCAATCACCATACCCAGAAGCGTTAGGGACGAACGTAGTCGGTGACTGCGTATCGACTCGAGAGCCGTTCGTAGTGCTTCAAGGATGGCCATTTAGAATCCTGTTTGCGTTGAGTGATTCGACTACTCGTATCTGAGTGCATCGATGGGCTGAGACTTGGCCGCCGTCCACGCCGGTGCCAGACCGAAGACTATTCCGATGAGCACAGATGCGCCAAAAGCAAATACAATAACTTTCCAGCCGAGATACGCTGGAAGTACGGCCTTGACCAACATGGCAAGCGGGATCGAAAGACCGATTCCAATCAAACCACCAGTAAAACTAATCAGCACCGCCTCGATGAGAAACTGCGTCAAAATCGCACGTCGTTTTGCCCCTACAGCCTTTCTAATCCCGATTTCCCGCGTCCGCTCTCGAACCGTTACGAACATGATGTTCATGACGCCAATACCGCCAACAAGGAGTGCCAGCGCCGTTAATCCTAATCCAATCGCGTAAATCGCGTTCTTGATTGGAGCGATCTGCTCACGGAGCGTTTTCTGCTCGTTGATCTCAAAATTGTCTTCTTCCTTGGCATCCAGTCGTCTTGCAACTCTTACAATTCCACGAATTTCATCCTTCGCGTCCTCCAGCTCGACGCCCGCATACAGCTTGGCATGAATGGATACGTCCCTCCATCTGACTCCGAAATGTTTTTTAAAGGAATTGTAGGGGATGCGAATCATAATGTCCTCGGAGCTAGCGCTGTCAGCACCCTGACCCTTTCGTTCGAAGATGCCGATCACTCGAAACTTTCTGCCGCGGACGCGGATCTCTTTTCCGATCGGATCCGCAAACGGAAACAGCTCGTCGGCAATTTTCGCTCCGATAACGGCGACGTCGCGTGCGCTTTGTTCATCCATATCGGAATAAAAAAATCCGTCACTCAAATCAACGCGGTGTACCGATGGATACGTGGAGAGCGCACCTCGAATTCGGACACCGGAAATACTTCGATTCTTATGCGAGACACTCCCTCCGGTACGTACTTCCGCCGTCACAGCATCCACAAACTGCGAACGATCTCCCAGCGTTGCGGCGATATCGGCGCTCAGATTTGGCCGATTGATATAGTTCCACCATTTGAATCCACTTCCCCGGGCCCATGGCCATTTTTCGATATAGATTACGTCCGTACCCAATCCAGCCATATCATCTTCGAAACTGCGCTCGATTCCATTGACGACGGTGGCCATACTGGTGACAGAGACGATTCCAATGATGATGCCGAGCGTTGTGAGAAGAGATCTCATCTTGTTTGAGCTCACAGCTCGAAAAGCGATGAGAAGACTTTCCCAGAGTTCAAAAAAGAAGAGCTTCACGTAGAATTTCCTTCCCTTTCAATCGATGAATACGGCAATGGCGGTAGCACTCGGCGTACGTCTCCGCATGGACTGGGTTGCGGGAAGAACAGGATAAACTATGCCCGGTATCTCTGCCTTAGATGTCCTGCAGCTTTTTCTCAAAACGTAGTCTGTACTCGCGATAAGCCGTATTGTAATCGGACTTGATGAGTCTGAACCCTTCAGTAACCGCGAGTACTGTCATCCCCGGATGCAGATTGGGAAACGTATCGAAGGCGATGCGCGAGTATCCTTTTTCACGTGCCTGATCCATCATCGCGTACATGAGCAATCGCGCGATTCCCCGTCGACGGAAGTCAGGTAGTACTCCACCCTTGGCCGAGTAAAACACAAATCTGTTCTCTCGATACCCCACCTTGAAACCGGCAGGTATACCCTCAAAGTGTGCAACGAGCAGCACAAGATCTTGTCGATCAAATGAGTTGATGATTCGATCCTCGTTAAACAATGATCGATTCATGTCTCCGATGATATCCATCTCGTCCAGTGAAACTGCCGAAATCGTGAGATCTGGAATGCCCGAATCGGTCGAGGACGTAGAAAGTTGCTGCAGTACGTCCATGGAAAGGTCAGTGGATTAGGCGGGTAGACAATTCTAACCCTGAAATTCCTCTTCAGTTTCAATCGTCGATTCATTTGAGAGCGGCGCAGCCTCTTCAACAATGGATCCCTCGTCGAGCAGACTTGCAGGGATATTGTCCAAAAAACGACTCGGCGATGCAAAAAACCGACCCTCGTACCTGCGATACTGCAACGTCGGGTAAGAGATGAAAAGCCGGACTGCAGCACGCGTCACAGCCACGTAAAGAAGGCGTAATTCCTCATCGAGCGCGTCGGAATCGTCTACTGAGTACGCAGACGGTAGAATGCCGTCCAGCGCATGGATGAGAAAAACCGTGTCGAATTCAAGTCCCTTTGCGGAGTGAATGGTGGAGAGAATAAGCGGTGGTTCATCATCCTGAATGGGTTCGGTATCAATGGCCGTGAGTTCTATGGGATCAAGCGCGAGCGAAGAGAGCAGTGTCGCCCGGTCGGGAAAACTTTCCGCAATTCCAATAAAGTGTTCCAGGTCCTGGAGTCGCTTCGGATGATCGTCATAGTGGACCCGCTTCAGGATGGGCTCATAGTACGCGACGATTCGTTCCAGCTGCTTCGTGATGGATCGCTTCTCATCCAGCACGCGCCGAAGAACATCGAAAAGGGCTCGTAAGGATTCTATGTATCGGGGTGAAAACCGCGTTTCATCCAGTTGAAAGGCGTCGTGCGCCCCGGATTCCGTCCATTCGATAATTCTGTGGGCTGTTTTCGGCCCGACTCCTTCGAGCAATTGAAGGATTCGGTTCCAGGACACTGAATCAAGTGGATTCTCCAGAACCTTCAAATGGGCCAGCACATCCTTGATGTGCGCGGCTTCACTGAGCTTCATTCCGCCGTACTTGACGAACGGAATCCCGCAACGGTTCAGTTCTACTTCCAGGTCGTACGAGTTGAATCCGTTTCGAAAGAGAACGGCTATTTGATTGAGAGGTATTCCATTTTCCCGTAGTTCCAGAATCTGCTGGGTGACAAAGCGGCTTTCGAATCGATTGTCGGCTGCCTGAACCAATACCGGGAGCTCGCCTCCTTCCTTATCTGTAAAGAGCTTTTTCTCAAACTTGTGTCGCGCTGTGGCGATCACGTGATTCGCCAGATCAAGAATTCGTTGCGTGGACCGATAGTTGTGTTCGAGTTTCAGCGTTACCGTTTGAGGAAACTGCTGTGGAAAGGACAGTATGTTTCTAAAATCAGCGCCTCGGAACTGATAGATACTCTGGGCATCGTCTCCTACGACCATGATGTTGCCATGCTCGGATGAGAAAGCCCGGACGAGGGCCGCCTGCGTTTGATTCGTGTCCTGGTATTCGTCGACGAGGACGTGGCGGCAGCGACCTGCTACCCGTTTTCTTATGTCCTCGTGCTCTTCCAGAAGGAACAGACTATGGAGCAAAAGATCGTCGTAATCCATGAGTCCGTGACTTCTCTTGTACCGGGCATACTCATCGCTGATATCAACAAAAACATCTATATACTCGACGAATTGAGGATATTTTAACTCCACGTATTCCTGAATGGTCGTGTCTCGATTTCGGACCCCGGAAATGATCGACTGGATCGTGCGCTTTCGTGGAAGCCGGCGACGAGTTTTTTTGATGCTTAATCCGGACCGAACGACGTCGACAACGTCTGCCGAGTCCGTCGAATCCATAATTGTGAAATTATTCGGGAAGCCGATTTTCGGAGCGTGTTGCCGAAGGATGGATAGGCAAAACGAGTGGAACGTACCGCCACGTACGTTTTGACATCGACCGTCGAGCAATATCGACGCACGCGATATCATTTCCCGGGATGCGCGCCGTGTAAACGTGAGGAGAACTATTTGCTCAGGTGGCGTTCCGGTTTCGACCAAATAGGCAACGCGGTATACGAGTGTACGTGTTTTCCCGGTTCCGGCACCCGCAACCACCAGGACCGGGCCTCTGCCCGCCGTCGCAGCCGAATGTTGCTGCGTATTCAATTCCTCCCCGTAGTTGATCGTCAACTTCAGCACATCCCGTGCTGGATCCGATTTGATGACGAAACGACGAGTCATACCGATAAAAGACGTGGACAGGAATTTGGCGGAAAGAAGTCCTAACGACTAAAGTATCAAAAATGGTTCACCACGAAATGACACTGGTTTGACGGACGGAATATCCATAAATTTCAGGGGTTGCCGGGGGCTCTTTTTTCTGACAGGAATTCTCTTTTTTGTCCTCGTCAGCAGCCGGTCCGATCGGCTCTCGTCGGCTGTGTATTCATTCCAGAATGTGGTCAGCCAATTCATTTCAGCGCTGACCAGGACTTTTTTCAAATGGGCAAGGCAATCGCCGTAGCAAACCAGAAAGGCGGCGTCGGAAAAACGACTACAGCCGTTAATATTGCGTCATCGCTCGCTGCGATGGAGCACAGTACGCTGCTCGTCGACTTCGATCCACAGGCCAATGGAACCTCGGGCGTTGGCATAGACCCCAGAACGGTCTCCGCCTCCACGTATGAAGTGCTCATAGGGACGACCTCACTTTCGGAGACCATCCTTGAAACCGATATGCCGTTCCTCTCTGTTGCGCCGAGTCATATCAATCTCGTGGGCGCCGAGATTGAAATGGTTGATGTCCCCGACCGGGAACGAATTCTCCAGAATCACCTTGTTGATGTTCGCGATCAATTCGAGTTTATCATAATCGATTGTCCTCCTTCGCTGGGCCTGCTAACGCTTAATTCGTTAACTGCATGCAATTCTGTACTCATTCCCGTCCAGGCAGAATATTTCGCCCTCGAAGGTCTCGGGCAACTCCTGAATACGATTAAACTCATTCGACAGCACCTGAACCCGGGTCTCGAGATTGAAGGCGTCTTGCTGACCATGTTCGATAGGCGACTTCGTCTTGCGAATCAGGTGGCCGGGGAAGTTCGTCGTTTTTTTGGCGAAAAGGTTTTTAATACCATTGTGCAACGAAACGTCCGACTTTCGGAAGCGCCCAGTTTTGGTCGTCCGGTCTTGCTGTACGATGCAACCAGCGTAGGCTCCAGAAATTACCTGGCGCTTACCCGTGAAATTCTCGTTGCCAACAGAAGCCTACTCGAACAGATGACCGGCGTTGAATCCGAAGGGCAGTCAGCACCCTCTGAGCAGAATGCGGAAGAAGAATTGATCGAAACCACAGAGAGTAAGCCTGCCTGAACTGTATCCGTTAATCTGAGATTTTCAACTGCATGTCAAAAAGGAAGTCAGCATTGGGAAAAGGCCTTGGCGCACTACTCCCTACCGAGTCAGCCGACGACACAACTGTCCCCGA
The DNA here is from genome assembly GCA_036985715.1 of Rhodothermia bacterium. GTDB lineage: Bacteria > Bacteroidota > Rhodothermia > Rhodothermales > UBA10348 > SMXL01. The sequence continues at coordinate 14,938 of BTQE01000049.1, read as the reverse complement.
TCTTTCCAAGACCAGGCTCTACAATTTCGAGGATCGAATTCGCGCGGCCGGTCAGACCAGTGAAGTGAGTATCGACCTGATCGATCCCAATCCGTATCAGCCACGCACAAGTTTCGATGCCGACGGACTTGAGGAATTGGCAGCTTCAATTCGTCAATTAGGCATCATCCAACCGGTTACGCTTCGATCGGTCCCGTCAGGACGGTATCAGCTGATCTCTGGAGAACGAAGGTTGCGGGCCGCTGAAATGGTTGGCCTCTCGTCGCTTCCCTCCTACATTCGGGAGGCCGACTCAGAAGCCATGCTCGAAATGGCGCTCGTCGAAAACGTTCAGCGAAAGTCTCTCAATCCCATCGAAATATCTCTCGGCTATCAGCGATTGATAAACGAATGCGGGCTGACCCAGGAGAATGTGTCTGATAAGGTCGGAAAGAACAGGACGACGGTCGCTAATTTTCTTCGCCTCCTGAAACTTCCTCCCGAAGTTCAGGCCGCTTTGAAAAACGAAGAGGTCACGGTTGGCCACGCCCGGGCCCTTCTGGCGTTGGATAGTGACGAACGAAAGATCGCGTTGCTCCGCCGGATAAAATCAAAAGGGCTTTCGGTTCGCGCCGTTGAAGAGTCGATTCGAAAGACTCTGGCCGGCACGGGTATAAACGGTCGATCAAAAAAAAGCAAATCGAGGATCGATCCCTCAGAAGAACCGGCGGTTCGTGAACTAAGAGATCGACTTCGGAATACGCTCAGCACGCAGGTTTTCATCAAACCGAAAGCGAATACGGGCGGTGGACGAATCGAGGTCGAATATTATTCAGCTGACGACCTCGATCGGCTTGTGGAAATTATGGCTGGATAACAGGCAGGCGATCAGAAATATGACAGCTGCTACGCGGTCAATCCGTTGCGTATTCACACTCATCTTCTTTCTGCTCATCTTCGCGTCGGTACAAACAGCCTTTGCGCAAGAAGAAGGGCCTCAAACGCACACTGCGCGAACGCCGACGGGTGCCCTTTGGAGGTCGGCTTTGGTCCCAGGATGGGGTCAGGCCTATAACGGGCAGTACCTGAAATTACCGTTCGTTTACGGCGCAATCGGCGGTCTTTTATTCGCGGCGATTAAAATCGGCGAAGATTATAAACTATACCGAAACGCGTTTCTGTATAAGGCCTTCCAGGAACAGGTTGATTCAGGCTTGATCGAGGTCAATCCATATGAGACGAATCAGTCCTCCTACGATGAACTGGCAGCAAAATTTGGTCAGATCTCGTCCAGTCCCCTTCGAGCTCAAAGGGATACCCTGAGGCGTAATAGAGACTTTTCCTATCTGGGTGTTGGTCTCGTCTACGCTCTTTCGGTCCTGGATGCATATGTGAGTGCCCATCTTCTTGATTTTAACGTTGATGAAAACCTGGCGTTTCGCATCAACCCGGTTCCGAACGGAGTACGTTTTTCCGGTCGAATCATATTGCCCTGAGCCACTCGTCCTGTTTTCAGGTTCTGTAAGTCGAGATGGAACCGAACCTCAGCCTTGCGCATTCACGGGTGCTTATTTCGTCAGACAGGTCTCGAATCTTCTCTACGAGCGGATTTGGGTGGTTTATCCACTTGGTTAGCAGTTAGACCGTATATTGGCACATCGGCGCGAATCTTCATTTCGTCCTCAGTCGCGCGCCTATGCCCTTCACCCATATTTGGGGCACCGTATATGATGCCAGAAGGCAAGAACAAGTCGGAAGCCCTGTCCGAAGAATCTGCGGTACAGACCGCTGTACCTAAGGCGCCAGGGCTATTTGATAAGTGCGCACGTTTCCTGGATCCCGGGGAAATTTATGCTCAAATAAAGAAGGCAGGGTTATATCCATATTTCCGCGCCATCGAGAGAAATGATGGTACTCGAGCGATCATCAATGGTCGTGAGATCATCATGGCCGGATCGAACAATTACCTGGGTCTGCTCTCAGATCCTCGTGTCAAAGAGGCGGCGGAGAAAGCGATTCATCAGTACGGTACCGGATGTACGGGCAGTCGCTTTCTCAACGGAACGCTTGACATCCACATCGCTCTCGAAGAGCGTCTAGCTCAGTTTACCGATAGCGAAGCCTGCGTGCTTTTCTCAACGGGATACATGACGAACGAAGGCGTCGTGCAAGCCATCGCGGGAAAAGGTGACATTATATTCTCGGACAAGGATAATCATGCCTGTATCGTTGCTGGTACGAAAATCAGCCTCGCCGATACGGTTCGTTTTCAGCACAATGACACTGAGCAATTAGCCCGATTGTTGGAAAAATCAAGAGAAGATCGACCTGACGCAGGAAAACTGATCGTCTCGGATGGTGTCTTCTCCATGAGTGGCACGATTGCGCGGGTGCCGGAACTGGTCGACCTTGCCGAATCTTACGGTGCTGCTCTTCTTCTGGATGATGCCCACGCCATCGGGGTCATTGGTCCTCAAGGTCAGGGGAGTGCTGCGCACTTTGGCTTGCAAGATCGTGTCCACTTGACCACGGGTACATTCTCCAAAAGTTTTGCATCACTCGGCGGCTTCTGTGTTGGCGATCGGGATATCATCGATTACATCCGGCATACGAGTTCGACGCACATTTTTAGCGCATCCATGCCTCCCGCGAATGTCGCGACAGTCCTGGCCTGTCTCGAGATTCTGGAACAGGAGCCTGAGCGATTGGAACGGCTCTGGGAAATATCAGATTATATGCGAAATGGCTTCAGGGATGCCGGACTGAACGTTTGGACGAGCCAGACACCGATCATTCCCGTCGTCGCGGGCGATATGAAAACGTGTTTCGAGATCTGGAGAGACTTATTGGAGGAAGGCGTGTTCGTGAACGCGATTGTTCCTCCTGCCGTACCTCAGGGCCAGTCTCTCTTGCGTACATCGTATATGGCAACGCACACCAATGAAGAGCTGGATTTTATCTTGGACGCGTTTAGACGAATTGGCCGCAAGTACGGAATTGTGAACGTAAACGGTCAACCGTCTTAACTTCCGACGAAAATCTATACCATCCGCGACGCAGGAGTGGTGGAGACAAGGGGCGTTCCGTTTTAGGGCACCCCTTCTTACGTTAAGGTCATTCTCCGAAACAATTCACCGGATCCATTAACGCCAAATGGCTGCAGTAAGCATATCCCGAGTAAACTCCAGCGGTGCGCGACGAGCCTTTATCAACTATGTGTACCGGCTCTACAAGAATGATCGATATTGGATACCCCCACTGCGTCTCGATCTGTCGCGAGTACTCAATCCGAAAAAGAACGCGTTTTTTGAACACGGAAAAATCGAACTCTTTCTAGCAAAAAATGAGGGGGGCACGATCGTTGGAAGAATCGCGGCCATCATCAACGGAATGCACCTGAAGAAATACGATGACTCAGTAGGGTTCTTTGGATTTTTCGAATGCGAAGATGACCTGAATGTCGCCCAGAAGCTTTTTGACACTGCTTCGGATTGGCTCGGAGCCCAGGGTATTCAAAGCATGCGGGGACCTGTCAATCCTTCTCTCAACGATATCGCCGGACTGCTGGTCGATGGATTCGAGCGCCAACCGGCCATTCTCATGCCATACAACAAGGCGTATTATGAGCAGCTTTTGCTGGACGTCGGTTTCGAACGCGCCATGACCATGTGGTCATACTACGCTCATGCGAGATTCATCAATGAGGAGCGTCTGGCCCGGGGAGCCAAGATTGTTCTCACAAGGAATCCGAGTTTTACCGTTCGGATCATTGACATGGATAATTGGGAGAGCGAAGCACGAATCATGCTCGATATTTTCAACGATGCCTGGTCTGAAAACTGGGGCCATGTTCCGATGACGGGCGGTGAAATAAAGCAGCTCGCACACGAAATGAAGATGATCGTGGTCCCGGATCTCATCAACTTCGTCGAGGATAATGGAGAACCCATCGGATTTAGCGCCTCCCTGCCAGACCTCAATTATATCTTTTCCACGATTCGGAATGGTCGGCTTTTCCCGACGGGAGCTTTAAAACTCCTACTGGGAATGAAAATGAAGTTCGTACGAGAGACACGCATGCCGCTGATGGGTGTAAAGAAAACCCACCAGGGCAGGGGAATTGATGCTCTCCTGGTCGCCGACATACTCAAGAGACACCGGTCCATCGGGATGCAGGGTTGCGAAATGAGTTGGGTCCTGGATAGCAATCCCCGGTTAATGAACTTTCTTGACGGAATCGGCGGGGTCAAAGAAAACGAGTACGCACTGTACGAAAAAGCCCTGACCTGATGGCCGAGATCTCGTTCGTTTACTTCGATCTGGACGATACACTTCTTGACCATCGTAGAGCGGAACGGCTTGCCCTCGGCGATGTGTACGATTTCTATTCGCACGTGTTTGACGGTCATAGACTGCTGTCAGTACAGGACACGTATCACGAGGTCAACACAGATGTCTGGCGGAGATACGGAGATGGCCTGATCTCGAAACAACAGGCTAAACTCGAGCGATTCGAGCTCCTGCTTGAGCGACTTTTGTTAACAGGTCGTATTCCTGCGTTGGATCTGAGTACACGCTACATGAGTCATTACCGCGAGCACTGGTCATTTATTCCGGGTGGACGAGACGCATTTCTATCGATTGCTGACTCGTTTCAAGTAGGCATCCTGACAAACGGCTTTACTGAAACCCAGAAAGCCAAACTGGCTCAGTTTCCGGAACTCGGAGAACGGAGCTCGTCGATCGTTATCAGCGAGGAAGTCGGTTACATGAAACCGGATCCGCGAATCTTTGACCACGCGGCCTCAGCCGTGAACTGTGCGCCCGATGAAATTCTCTATATCGGCGATTCATACCGCTCCGATGTACTGGGCGGAAGGCGTGCAGGATGGAACGTGGCCTGGTTCTGCCCTGGCGACGAAGATGGAAAACCGGAGCGTCGTTTCCAGGAGTGGTCGGAAATACTGACGTGGATGGACGTTCCATCCAGATAACCGACGTAGGGTGACTCCCTCCCCCGACCAGATTGTTGTTTCTTCAAACAAAAAAAGCCACTCTCGAAGAGTAGCTCCTTTTGTTTCCTGACGCTTGAACCTCCCTTGGTTTGGATCTCCCACCGAAGCAGTAGCGCCGCACCAACTGGGAGGTTCAGAATCTCTTGGTTTCCATTTCACCGGTTGCCCGATGTCCTGGAGACACAGTCTGTTCTTTCGAACGTACTGCGCTCGTCTATACCGTATGGGCACACGACGTAGACAGCTCGCCCACAGACGGTTCCATGTGATCCTTCTTGAACCCGAAGGTTCATTCCAGTCACACTTTTATGTGTTTCGTCCGACACTCCGAAGAGTGACTTTCGTCCCACACTTCCATACACACCGGGTGTGATCCCGAGGGATCATATCCTTTGTGCATGACCATGGACCTGCTCAGTAATACCGAAGTATTTCCGAGATCGTACACGGTTCTCTTCCCTTCTGCCTCGCCTCCGAAGAGACTCGGCAGCATGTAGAGAAGATGTTTCCTCGCTTGCTACGTAACCCATCGGTTCCTCTGTTCGCGGCCGAAGCCGTTCGCAGTCTCGCCGATAGTATAGCATGCAGGGATCTCCTCGGACCTGAACGAATCGCCGGGACGATTCATCATCGGTACCGTGGAGGATTGACTCACCTTTCATAAACCTTTCATTTGCCGAAGCAATTGAACGATCGATGCCAGGCCATCTTCCATCTCTCACCGGTCACTTGCCTTAAATGTCCAAACCTTGCGGTTCTTCTTTTTTCGGCATCACGGTGATTGACATCCGATGCGGATCTAACTCCAGTCATACACTCTCGAGAAGTTTATGACCTTCATCGCTAGTCGGAGCTTCGTCCTTGCGATCTTGCGATCGCGTGCGGGCCAACCTCATGCAGCCTAGAGACTCAGTCGCGTCAAGGAACAGTGCCGTTAAGCACTGACGTATTATATCTCGAGGCCGTCCATATGTCAATAGGACTTGGTTCGCTTTTCGTCCACAAAGAGTGCACAGAGATATCCACAGCATCGTGGATATGTTCAGGACTGCAGAAGAACGATGGTGGGTAACGCCAGGTTCAGCCCCTTGATCGAATTGAAAACGGACTCGGGAATTCTTCGTTACCTGGGGCTCTCGATCCAGCAATGCCTTTTACCGGTTTCCCGTGAAAGCGCAAAAAGCCCGGTCGAAGAGACCGAGCTTTTTGGTGCCCATTTTCTCTACGCGACTGAGAGCTCCCGGTCCGGGGTGCTTTCCAGGCGACATGAGTGATCCGAAGATACGCTGAGAGTTGGCCTTTCGCAAAAAACAATAACGGGTTATTCGCCCATTATATCAGAAAAACTTCTAGAAGTATAAAAAAAGGACGATAATAAATAATTGCAATAACGGTTATAGTCCAATCTGACCCAGGAAGATTTGGATTGATCTGGGCTCAACCAGAATAGTAAAGAGTACTCCTCCAATGGCCCCCCCGAGATGAGCCTCGTGCGCAATTCGCCCCAATTCTCCACTGAACTTCTTTCGCATCGCGTAGATGGAGAACCCGACAAATGCAACGGCAAAGAACCAGGCCGGCATCGGAATGAGTAAGAAAAATATGAGCTGTCGAAAAGGATTGAAGAGAACGTAGGCGAATACAAGTCCTGATATAGCACCCGAGGCACCCACCGCTGAGTAATTTGCATTGGAGCGGTGAATGAAGTAAGACAAAGCGCTTGCCGTCAGGCTTGATCCGAAATAGATCAGCAAGAAAGAGACAGAGCCAAGAGTCAACTCAAGGAAAGGCCCAAAATAGTAGAGCGTGAACAGGTTGAAGGCTAGATGACCCAGGCCTACATGGACGAAGCTTCCCGTGATCAGTCTGTAGTATTCGCGATGCTCTCTAATTCGACTCGGCGTAAAGGCCATTCGACCTACGAGCGACGGATCCATGTTCAGAGAGTAGAGCCCAATCAGTCCGTTGATGAGAAGTAGAAAAAGTGAGAATGGGGCCTCGGTAAAAATGCTCATGGTCGACGGGAATCCTCGATCAAAGGGTTTCTATTTGCGGTTCTCGATTCAGAACCGGTGTACGGATGCTTGCAGCTGAAGTTCGAGCCGGACTTTTACTTCACTAGCACCTACCCCTATGTCAACGGCGGATTCTCTGATGTTCTGACTAAAGTCCATCAGGTCTACTGACTCGGCTAGCAACCCAGTCGGTGTCGGGCTCTTTCCTTGGCGTAGCGATCGCGAACCCTTCGGTTAAATCGTGCCATTCTCATTCGCAGCGAGGTTTCTGTCGCATCTACCAACTCCGCGATCTCCCGATAGGTCATGGCACCTTCAAACACACGATAATGAAATAATTCCCTGACGATCTGCTCAGCATTTTGGAGCTCTTCCGACGCAAATCGCACCCGGAGACGATCCTCGTCACTCAATGATTCAAATTCGAAATTCGGATAGACGGAGACAGATTCCGTTCCCATCTGATCGATGTCGACCGACGACAGCGCGCATTCTCTTCGCAAGTTTCTGCGCTTTCTCTTCAGAAATCGTAAAAGATTGTTCTTATACATCCGACGGCAATAGTGTGAGACAGAGCGAACCCGCCGCCATGATTTCGAGAATTCGTATACACACTCACTGGCCAGGTCTTGTGCATCCTGAGTAGAAAGCAGCGGTTCCGAGCTGCTTTTTGATATGAAATAGACCAAGGCGCACCCGTGTACCCATTCAAACATGCGCGACTTACTTGTTTCATCGCCACCGAGCGACTCATCCAGCCACTCCTCAGGAAATTCTGTGTCATAAACTGCGGCTCCTTCTGATTCGATCACGAGAGTTTGTCGGTCTACCATGAATGGGGATAATCACGTCGATATGGTTCATGACCCCAATCGAATCAGTTCATAACCTGCGCATATGAAAAATTTTTCAGTATGACATTGCCCATCGCCAACTTCACGGCTATACTGAAATATCATCAATCAAGCTGGGGGTCGACATGAAAATTCTCTTTGCGACCGATTTGCGAGAGCCTGCAAGTATTACGCAACAGGTTCAGGAGCTGTCCAGCGATCTAAACAGCGATCTTTATCTACTTCATGTACATGTGCCCGCGCCGACTGCGCCGTTGGCCGTAGATCCGATGAGTGGCTTTGGTGAAATGGCCTACGCGCTCTACGACCCTTCGATCGAGCGCTCCATGGTTGAGGCGGAACAGCACGAATTCGATCGATTTGTGAGCGATCGTTTTGCTCGACCTGTCAGACCCGCTATTCTAACCGGGGATCCAGCGAGACTGATACTCGAAAACGCGGACGCACTCGGTGTTGATATGATCATCTTGGCCAAGCGACGTCACAGTGCCATTCAGAGAATGCTTCTTGGAAGTGTTACCAACGTCGTGGCGCGAGAATCCAGTTACCCGGTTCTTCTACTTCCGATAGTTGAAGAGTAAGTCGAAGTACGGTGGTTTTTACCTATCCACAGAAGTCGTGATTTTCTGGTTTCGGCTCATCAGGCTTTGGTACGAGATGATTCCTGTATCCAGGAATGCTGCAAATTCTGTGAGATCCATCACGCCACTCCGTTTTGCCAGAACGCGTCTTTCGACCGGTTCAACGACGGCATACGTAGGCAAGGCGACGGTTCCCGTAAGTTGAAGCTGATACCGTGCAAACTCCTCTCCGTGCTCCAGGCCATCCGTATACAGTCTCAACAAGACATACCCGGACTCGAACCGGTCTGTAATCGGCTTCCTGATGAACACATTGGCCTCCATTTCACGACAGTTGGTGCAGGTGTAACCGGTAAAATCCACAAGTACCGGTCTACCTCGATCAACCGCTTCGCCGAATGCCCCCTCAATGTCGTCTATGAACCAGCCGTCGTCGGAAGATGCGCTAACCCTCGTGTCAGATGACTGAAACAGTGATAGCATGCTCACGTCCGTCCCCTGTCGGGGGGGTAGATAGGCATCCAACTTATTAAGAGGCGCACCGAGCAACCCGGGAAGCATGTACAGCGCTGAAACGAAGAAAAACATGGATCCGAGAACGCGACCCACTCCCACGGTCTCGACTGTCGGTTCGTATCGTAAACGTAGTCTGCCAAGTAGATAAAGTCCTGTCAGGAAGAAGACCACCACAATAAAGGCAATGCCTAGAGGACGCGAAATCAACCCCCAACCCCAGAGTAAGTCAGAGTTCGAAAGGAATTTTACGGCAGCCGCTAGTTCTACAAATCCGAGAACGACTTTTATGGCGTTCATCCAAGATCCGGAATTAGGTAGCGAGTTTAGAGCGTTTGGAAAAATGGCAAGAAGGATGAATGGCAGTGCAAATGCCCCACTATAAACGATCATACCGAAGAGTGGATACATCCACGTTCCCCCGGATGCCGCCGCAAGCAACCCACCGACGAAGGGTGCCGTGCAGGAGAAGGAGACCAGTGTGAGCGTGAGCCCAATAAAAATGACACCACCGATCCCAGATCGCTCATTGCCCCGGCTATCGAAGAAATTGACGAGGCGGCTGGGAAGGCGAAGTTCGTAGAGACCAAGCAGCCCCAGCGCAAACCCGACCAGGACGACCGCAATAAATAGGTTTACCCACGGATTCGCAGCGATCCTCTGCGCACCTGCAGCACCGACTACGAGAGCTGCCACAATTCCGATAACTGTAAAAGTGACGACGATCGACCCGCCGAAAACGCTTGCCATCCTGACGGCTATTAGTCGATTCTCGGAGTGTTTGGTGAAATAGGAAATCGTCAGCGGAATCATCGGGAATACGCACGGCGTCAGAAGAGATGCCAGCCCGGCGCCAAGAGCGAGAAGCAGGAATCCCCAGAATCCACTCGATCGGCTCGCATCAAAATCGGTCGTCGCAGAAATAAGTGGGCCGCCTGTTACGTCCTGATCCGCCTCTCCTGGAATTAGAGATGAAAGACTGGTTTCTGTCGCTGTGCAGTCCTCGCCCTCGCAATCTGGATCGATCTCAAACTGTGCAGTAAGATTGACTTTCGTCGGTCGCAGACATATTCCCAGGTCGTCACTGCAAATCTGATATCGAAGGTCGGCTCCGACGGTAACTGATTCCGCGCTTGCTTCTGGTGAGACAATCAACGCTTCTGCAAACCGTGCCGACTCGTGGAAGTATTTCAGCGAGATATCGAACGTCGGATCGTATCCAACTTCCGGCTCGGCCTGGTAACGAGATCCCGAATTTGTGACATTGTCCGGGAGGTCGACCCACTCTATCTCAACACCATACGGGCGCGATAACACAGATTCCTGGGGCGGTAAGGATTCGTCGAGGGCATACATTTTCCAGTCGCCCGAAATCTCTACATCGAACTGGACCAGAACGCGCCCTCCGGGCACTACCGTTTTGGGATTCACGCTCGTCGTCCAGGCTACTAAGTCCGTGACCGTGATGGTCTGATCGAACTGGCCAAATGCGGTTGTCACCGGATTTAGTGCCAGAACAAAAAGGAGAGCTAGAAAAGAAGATTTGCGGTTGGACATGGGTCGAAAGGATCGGTCAAAACCTCCGTTTGGTAGACAGCAGCGCTCCAACTGTTACGAACCGTGACTTGTTGCTTCAATTGTGGCTTTTAACACAATTTCTAGCGGCCGAATTCCCTTTACGCCTTGATTATATCGAGAGACCCGATTGCCCGGTTCTTCAGCTCTCGGGATCCACTCGCACTTTTACTTCAGCGGTAACTTCCGGATGGATCTTTGCCAACGCAGTGTATATGCCAAGAACGCGAATGTCCTCTTCCAACTGAATCTGCTTTCGCGCGATTGTGATTCCATGGCCAGCGAGCGCATCTACGATATCCTGCGAGGTAACCGTTCCAAAAATCCTATTCTCCTCACCCACTTTCGCCGTAATAACCAATTCCAAGGCTTCAATTTCCCTGGCCAATACCTCAGCATCTTCCTGGCGTTTGGCGAGCTTGCGCGATTTTTGGCGTCTCTCTTCTTCCCACGCTTTCACGACGCTTGAAGTGGCAAGACGTACCATTCCTCTCGGAATCAAGAAGTTTCGACCGTAGCCATTCTTGACGTTTATGATGTCACCGGCCTCACCAAGCTCTTCGACGTCCTGTAATAAAAGTACTTTCATGATATAATTGAGTCTTCGATCTCATGCGCCCGTTTCTCAACCGGGCAAGTCTTTACTTGAGTGAATCCGCCACATACGGGAGTAACGAAAGGTGACGCGCACGTTTGATCGCACGAGTTAGTTGGCGCTGAAAGTTTGCTGGAACGTTTGTAACTCGACGCGGCAGGATTTTTCCCTGCTCATTGAGATACCGCTTAATTAACTCGGTATTTTTATAGTCGACGTATTCCAGTTCTGTGATATTTGTCGATCTCGACATGATTCTTCTCGGCGTTTCTGTAACAATAATTGAGTGATGATTAGGCGTCAGTCTTTTCCCTGTCTTCGGCTTGGCCTTCAACTTCAGCCGCCTCAGCTACCGGTGCATCAGACGCATCTGATTTTTCCTCGGTCGATTCTTCCGGGCTGTCGTCCGCAGAGGATTCCGTTTCTTCCGGCGTCGCATCTTTCTCCTCTGGCTTCTCGTCCTTCTCTGCCGGCGTTCCGTCTTTCTCCTCCTTCTCTTCCGACATCACGTCTTGTCCCTCTGGCTTCTCGTCCTTCTCTGCCGGCGTCGCGTCTTTCTCCTCCTTCTCTTCCGACATCACGTCTTGTCCCTCTGGCTTCTCGTTTTTCTCTGCCGGCGTCGCGTCCTTGTCTTCCTTTGGTTCCGCAGTGGCGGTCGATCCCCCTTCGGATTCCGCGGTTGATGCGTCCTCGCTTTTCTTGTCAACAAACGGTTTCTTGGCGCCCGTTATCTTGTCTGAGCTGTCTCTGTCTTTGGAGCCTCTGGTGCGTTCTTCAGCGATCAGGCCAATTGCATCCGGGTCAGCGGCTTTCCGCTTTTCATAATGCCGAATCATCTTCGCGTCCATTTTCAGCGTGAGATAGCGAAGGATGTTATCGTCTATCTCCAGAGCCCGTTCCATCCTGGCTATCATCGTCCCGGCTGCCCGGAAATACATATTGACGTAGTGGCCGTTTCGTTTCTTCTGGATGGGAAATGCCAATCGGCGGGATCCCCATTCCTCAACTTCCATGATCTCGCCGCCGCTCTCGGAGACGTAGGCCGTGACGCGACGAATAAGATCCTTGATCTGATCATCGCTAATGACCGCGTTGACGATGTACGTCAACTCGTAGGTATTCTTCTCTACCGACATGAAATCCCCTCGGATTAATATTGGATGGGATGTGCCCCTCACCAATGGGAGGAGCAGGGATTAATTAACTAAGTAAGATAAGGTCGATCCCTGTCGAGTTCTTAGTCGAGATCAAATCTTCGCGTGAATTGCAAAATCGATGCGAAAATGTGCGCCGAGTTACAAATTGGCCAATCGTTCTGCGTTGTCAGCCGTTCTCAGTGCACCGATCAGATCATCCAGCTCTCCATTGATGACCCTCTCAAGCGCATGGTTCTTCTGATCCCCCTCCAAACGATGATCGGTTACGCGTCCCTGCGGCCAATTATACGTGCGAATTTTCGCGGACCGATCTCCTGTACTCACCATTGACCGACGAGCTTCACTTCTTTCGGATTCCTGCATTTCCAGTTCGCGCTCGTACAATCTAGATCGCAGTACTCTCATTGCTTTATCCCGATTCTTATGCTGACTCTTTTCATCCTGGCACGTGACTACCAGACCGGATGGAATATGAGTGATCCGAACGGCCGAATCCGTCGTATTAACGCTCTGTCCTCCAGGACCGCTCGAACGATACACGTCGATTTTTAATTCGTTGGGGGCTATCTCCACATCCACCTCCTCCGCCTCCGGAAGAACCGCCACGGATGCAGCGGACGTATGAATCCGGCCACTCGATTCCGTCGCAGGGACCCGCTGAACGCGGTGTACACCACTTTCGTACTTCATCGTACCGAAAGCATCCGGACCATTGAGGCTGAAGACGATTTCTTTGAATCCGCCCTGCGTGCCTTCAGAAGTGCTCAATAACTCTGTCTTCCACCCCTGATTCTCTGCGAATCTGCTGTACAGTCTGAAAAGATCTCCCGCAAACAGAGCTGCCTCGTCGCCTCCCGTACCCGCTCGGATCTCAACGATTACGTTCTTTGAATCCTCCGGATCTTTGGGAATGAGTTCGATGCGGAGACGATTTTCAACCTCCGGGAGTTTCACCTGGACCTCTTCCAACTCCTGACGCACGAGTTCCTGAAGCTCAGGATCCGTTTCCGCTTCAGCCATCTCGCTCAACTCACCTTCCTCCCGCAGCAAGCGCTCGAATTCATCGATCAACTCGACGACAGCTTTAAGAGAGACGTGTTCTCGACCCAGCTGGGCCATACGAACCGGATCGACAGCGACCTCCGGGCGAAACATTTCGTTGGTCACGTCCTCATGGCGGGACTTAATGCCCTGAAGAATCTCGGGGTTTATCATCTCTACATCGTGGGCTCCGTCGTACAAATCGAGGCGTGTACGCAAGGTGAGCGCGATGGTTCAAAGCGTAGAATTGGCTACGATTCATCCCCGTTCAGGGATCGATCCAGCTTTCCGCAGAGAAAGGTCAAGTGAGACCGTTACTCAACCGTAACACTCTTGGCGAGATTCCGAGGGTGATCCACGTCGCAGCCACGCATCACTGCAATGTGATAAGACAGAAGTTGAAGAGGCAGAACAGTCAGTAGAGGTGACAGAAATTCGAGCGTCTTTGGAATTCGGATAACGTGGTCGCACAGAGCGTCCAATTCTCCATTCCCTTCGTCTGTGATCGCAATTACGTACCCACTTCGGGCCACGACTTCTTCGATATTTGAGACGACCTTTTCATACGTGCTATCCCTGATGGCGATAAACACCACCGGCATGAGCTGGTCGATCAGTGCAATCGGGCCGTGCTTCATCTCGGCCGCGGGATAACCCTCGGCGTGGATATAGGAAATCTCCTTCAGTTTTAGAGCACCCTCTAGAGCTACGGGGAAATTGGGGCCGCGACCCAGGTATAAGAAATTCGATGCATATCGATGCATTTGTGCAAGCTCCTTGATCGCGTCATTTTGGTCCAGTACACGACGAACCTTGTTTGGCAGGTCGACGAGCTCGGATATGTATTCGTCAAGCTCTTTTTCTGATAAAGTGTTGCGCTCTGCCAGCTTGAGGGCCAACATGGTCAAAACGATAACCTGTCCAGTGAATGCCTTGGTGGAAGCCACACCGATTTCAGGCCCCGCATGTAAATAGACGCCTGCATCACTATCCCTGGCGATAGTAGATCCGACAGTGTTGCAGATTGCGAATGCAGGAATATTCTGTCTTTTGGCTTCTCTGAGTGCCGCCAGCGTGTCGGCGGTTTCACCACTCTGAGAGATAACGAGAACAACATCTCCCTTTCTCAGAATGGGTTGTCTGTAACGAAACTCACTGGCATACTCGACTTCGACGGGAATTCTGGCCAATCCTTCAAGCAGGTACTCACCGACGAGGGCAGCGTGCCATGACGTACCGCAAGCACATATGATAATTCTGTCGGCGTTCGTAAGCTCCTCCATCACGTCCATCAACCCGCCGAGCATGATGCGTTGTTCTTCCGGCCGGACCCTTCCCCTCATTGCGTTCTCAAGGGACGTCGGCTGTTCAAAAATCTCTTTCAACATGAAGTGCGGGTATCCTCCTTTCTCTATCTCCTCGAGATCCCACTCCAGACCGTGCACTTCTTTGTCCAACAGAACATTATCGATGGTGCACACCTCATATCCTGATCTTCGTACCACAACCATCTCTCCATCATTCAGGTAAACAACCTGACGCGTGTATTCGATAATGGGTGCAGCATCTGATCCCAGGAAGTATTCGTTCTCTCCGATGCCGAGGATCAGCGG
>BTQE01000048.1:0-23000 GCA_036985715.1 Rhodothermia bacterium | reverse complement strand
CTAGCTAACCCGCGTGCTGCGAGCGCCTTAACAGGCGTTACATCCGTTCTAGGCATCGTCGCCTATGTCACTACCCCTTCGAGTCGGTCTATCAGCTCCGTTACATCGCTCATCTTTTCCATCTCCAGTTGCGAGATGACAACCGACAATTTATCACCTGACTTTTTCAATATGACCGGATACTCGAACCTGTTCACAAACCGCGCTTCGAATTCGTCCCGATGCAGGAATAGAAAATCTTCTCCGGTGCTCTGACGAAAATGCTTCCATACCCGTCTTTCCGCCAGCACCCCATACGTCATTTGGCAAAGCCGGCAACTGTACGTAGACGGGCTCAACAGTTTATGAGCGACATCCATTGAGACATTTACAATTCCTGAGTCTGCGTTGTAGACGAAAATGATCATGTCTTCTGTCTTACCGCATCTATAAAAAGGAGACTCTGATCAGGCCATGGTGCGGGGGTTACCGAATATGGGGACTTCACCCTAACTTCGACCCAGACAACCGTGACAAAAAAGATTTACGAAAGTACGATGGCGTTGAGCTCTCCTGGATCGTTACTCAAAAAGTCGATACTTCTTGAGTCGGCTGTGGGACGGATCATGCTTGTTGTGGTAGCCCTTGCCCTCAATACCACAATTGCCTTGGGCCAGACGGAGGGTGACTACCTGTACAACATCACCATGCTCCGTGCGGCCCCAGGATACTTCACGGATCTGATTTCTGCACTTGAAGAAAGCTTCGAACTCAATGAAGAAGCCGGTGATAATGCTCCATTCTGGATGCGTCATTCGCAGGGAGATCAGTGGGATTTCATGCTCATCTACCCGATGGGCGACTACGCATCGTACTACAGCCCGGATCGGATTGGGAAGAGGGCTTCGGTTTGGGAGAGTCGTCACGGTCGCACGCTAACGGATCGGATTTCGGAGCTCACGTCGTACAAGGAGGAGTGGTTTGCACGTTCTGTAGCGGTCGAGGAAATGGCCCGACGATTTGATGGAATGGGATTTTTTCACGTCGAACTTTTTGCGGGACTCCCTGGAAAGAGAGAGGAGCTTGTTGAGCAGCGACGGATGGAGAATCGCTACTACGAACACCTCGACCAGCGGCAAAACGTGTTGTTCGTCCGTGAGGCCGGGTCGAATTGGGATGCCATGACGATCGGGTT
Source organism: Rhodothermia bacterium (assembly GCA_036985715.1). Lineage (GTDB taxonomy): Bacteria > Bacteroidota > Rhodothermia > Rhodothermales > UBA10348 > SMXL01. The sequence continues at coordinate 21,826 of BTQE01000048.1, read as the reverse complement.
CTACGAAAGTCTGCAGACTTTTGCTGCCGCCGGCTCTCTTTATTCTGAGTCGGAGCAGGATGAAGCCGCGAAAGTCGCGGGTTTTGAAGGCGTCGGGACGATCGGGCCATACCTTCGCTCACTCCTCAGCTACCACCACGACACCCTCGCCGTTCGCGTGCGGTAACGTCGACCTTTAAGGAATGTTCGTGTCTATGTGTTTCGTTTTCCCGTCCACTTTACACCGGCCGTGTCCGTCTTTTTTACAAAGGTATGGGACATTGTTTGCTGGTTTCTCGACTTTCACGTATTACTAATCCCTGTTCGAATCGGCCGAAATCCCAACTCAATTCAAGGTCCCAATGCTCCAATCGGAATGACGGCGATTCCATCTTTTCGAACATACCCGAGACCATTGCTTACGATCACTCCAAGCGTTGTCATATTGGATGTATCAATATGCTCGGTCAATTTGTTAAGGTTGGCCGCGGCCGAATCGACTTTTCCTTGTCCAAGCTTTACTTCGAAGGCTGCCCAGCGACCATCTGCTGCCTCGATAACGATGTCCACTTCAAGATCATTGCTGTCTCGGTAATGATAAACCATAGCATCAGACGCTTGAGCATAGATACGGAAGTCTCGTACGACCAGTGACTCAAATAGAAATCCGAATAAATTCAGGTCTTCAAGTAGTCTTGACGGTGTTGCTCGGAGCGCAGCTACTGCCAGCGAAGGATCTACGAAATGTCTCTTTGAGGCCAGTCTAAGACGAGCTCGAGATCGCAGGTTTGGTGACCATGCAGGCTGATCTTCAATCACCATGAGGCGCTCAAGCGCATTTAGATAGCTGCTTGTGGTTTCCTCGTTAATAGGAGTTTCTGCTCCGCTCGTGTCTCGGGAAAGTGTGGCCGTGGCCGTGGTCGTTGCCACATTTCGTGCAAGGGATTTCAGTAGCTGTCCAACCTTTTGAGGATTCCGGTGCGTCTGATCTACCCTCCCGACGTCAACACGCTGTATTTCAGCCAGATAGCTGCGGACTGCACGTGTCTGCTGCTCTATCGAAAGATCCAGATTTCCAGGCCATCCACCAACGGCAATTCTTTCGCTGAGTTGCTGGACGGTGATTCCAGGATCCGTACTTCTAACAGACGCCTGATTGAGCAATGCCGCAACTGATATCTCTCCGTTCGCGTGACCGGTTTCGAAAAGAGACATGGGGCGCATCCGTATTCTTGTCAAACGTCCGGCACCACTATGACGTGTTACGTCATCCGATGGCACAGCAGAGCCGGTAAGTATGAACTGACCCAGTGTCGCTCTGTCATCGATCTCCCGTCGAATGTGATTCCATATTTTTGGCATTATTTGCCATTCGTCAATTAGGCGAGGTGTCGCCCCCTGGAGTATTAGAGATGGATCGACATCTACTGCAGCTTGCGCATGTGTATCAATATCCAGTAAGACCTCACTCTCTGCATGTTGGCGTGCCGTTTCGGTTTTCCCACACGCCTTGGGACCTTCTAGCACCACCGCCCCCACTGAGCCCAACTGGGCAGTAAGTTCTGAATCTATTATTCTCGTTAGATACGTCATCAGGAAGCACTTGAGTAATAATTTCCCGCTGAAGTATACCATGCATTGGGCTCTAAATACAATAGACAATCGGACAATTGCAGATATATCAACCGGGTAATTGCAGGTATATCAACCGGGTAATTGCAGGTATATCAACCTGTCATTTGCAGGATTTATCGTGAACCAGATCCAACATCGTTCGCCACGACGTAGGCTGTACCTGTTCGATGAAAGAGTGGGATAAGGTCAGTGTGACATGTGGATCCAAACGGAATTACCATGCCCACCTATGGATGGAGATGCCAACCTTTTGGAGATCCCGATTATTGTGTGTTATATAGATCGCCCAGGCTCCCAAATCATCCCCGTTTTCCAACAGGACCTTCGTCTCGCCAAATCCGATTATGATCGGCGCAACGATTGAGCACTACGAAATCCTTGACCAGCTCGGAAAGGGCGGGATGGGGGTCGTCTATAAAGCCCGCGACACTAAGCTCGATCGGATTGTTGCTCTGAAATTTCTGTTGTCCGAGTTCAGCCGGGACGAAAGGGCTACGCGGCGTTTCATGCAGGAGGCTCGCGCTGCGTCGGCTTTGGACCACGCAAACATTGCCACGGTTTTCGATATCCGAGAGACCTCGGACGGAAATATCTTCATCGTAATGGGTTACTACGAAGGCGGGTCGCTCGGAGACCGAATGGGCGACACGCAGGTGACGCAAACCGTGTCGACCGTTGGAACCCCGGTATACATGGCTCCGGAACAACTTACCGGGGAAGACCCCGATGTTCGTGTGGATGTTTGGGCTTTCGGGGTGCTTCTCTACAAAATGCTAATAGGTAGACGTCCATTTGCAGGCGCGTACGCCCAGGCGCTCATGTATGCCATCCTGAATACAGACCCCGAGCCGGTTCAGAATCTTCGTCCTGATTCCCCGGATGACCTCGTGCGGATCGTCAATCGGTGTCTTGCGAAAAAGCCGGAACAACGCTTTGCCAGCGCTAAAGAGATCTACGATCAGCTTAAGGGAACGACAGGCACCCTTTCTGCAGCGCCGGTCGCGGACGCCCCGGCCAGTGACCGTGAATCTTCGGGTCGTAGATCAGTGGCGGTATTCGACTTCCAGAATCTGTCCAAAAAGGAAGAGATGGAGTGGATTGCCAGTGGTATCGCAGAGACGATGACGATAGATCTCAAGAAATTGGGTGCAATCAGCGTCGTAAGCCGCGAAAAAGTGTTGTCACAGGTCAAAAACAATGTAGAGAAGGTAGATCCAATTGCTTGTGGACGCGCTCTCGGAGTCGATTGGATCGTCTGGGGTGCCTTTCAGAGCATGGGACAGATGCTCCGCGTAACGGCACACGTAACAGATGTCTCATCAGGTACGATCAAGGAATCGACTCGCGCAGATGGGAAGCTGGAAGATATTTTCAGTCTTCAGGACAAAATCGTTTCGGAGTTGGCCCGCGTCATGGATGTGGAATTGTCCGAGACGGCACGAGGCCGAGTTGCTCAACCCGAAACAGATAAACTGGACGCCTACGAACTCTACGTAAAGGGAAGACTTCTATTCCACCGATTCGAAAGAGAAAGCTTTGCACAGGCTCTCGTACTCTTCGAACGGGCCATCGACCTGGATCCAGCATACGCCCTGGCCTATTCCGGACTTGGAAGTATTTACACGTTTCGGTACATCGCTACAACGGACAGAGACGACCTGGCGAAAGCCAGAGAGTACCTGGACCGGGCAGTTTCGCTTGATCCGCACCTCAGCGAGCCCTACGTATGGCTTTCGTACATCAACGCAAGGCAGGGCGACGCAGACGGATCCGTGACCGCCGCCGGAAGGGCTACGGAGCTTGATCCGGATAACTATTCGGGGCACTATTTCGCAGGTGTGGCCTACGCGATGAAAGCCGGCCAGTCTGAGTCGGCTGAATTTCTTAGAAAAGCACAGAAAGCGCTTCGCGAATCACTTCGTCTGGAGCTCGATCAGGGCGGCAGGCGTATGGTTACAGGTGTTATCTACATCGTACTGGGCCGGCATGACCTGGCCGAGAACATCCTGAGGGCGGCGGAGAAACTCGAGTTTTCTAATCTCACAGCGACGTATAAGCATGTGGGAACCTGGAGCCTGCAGGCCCACTCCATGATGCGATCGGGAGAGATGGAACAAGCGGAATTGTTGTTACAAAAGTCTCTCGAGAATCTGAAGACTTCCGATCATGTCTACGCGGCATCCGTCACCGTTTGGACGCATGCGCTTCTGGGTAATCTTTTCATCCAAAACAGTCGGATCGACGAGGCCATTTCAGCCCTTCGCACCGCTCTTTCGCTGATCGAGAAAGATCCCGGCATGACGGGGGCCGGACATCTGGCTGTCCGCGTTACTTTTCAGTTGGCGGTTGCTACGCGCGTGGTCGGATTGAAGAAAGAAGGCGGCGTACTACTAAAGCGCGCCCTGGAGATGCTTGAGGACCCGGGCGAACGCGATTTCTTCTGGGCATGGGACGTATTCAGTATCGAATTGCTTTATGAGGCAGCGGCTGCGCACGCGGCCTTCAAAAAGGCAGATGCGGCCTTCGAGTTCCTGAATCGCGCAGTCAATGCAGGTTGGTCGGATCATTCGTATTTGTCACGAGACGTACGTTTTGAAGCGCTGAGGAGAGATGAGCGGCTCGGCGACCTCGCCCGGAAGATGGCGAATATGGACCTGGTGCCCGCGCCGTATTGAGTGAGCCGCCTGGCCCGTGTGTCAACGGCGGTTGTAGTTTGTTTTTGTAGAGCCTCGTTTGGATACTGTCGATCCCTTATCACCACAGTGGAAAATCTCATGGAACGGCGCCCACGCATCCGCTTCGAGTCCGTACTACTCTGGCTGCTCGTTGCTCTTCTCTTACCAATTCAGTCTTTTGCTCAAGACAAGGAAAAGGAGGAGCCGCCCGAGCGCCAAACCGTTCTCCCGGCCCCTGATCGAGGTGAAGATGAGGGCGAGGGTCCGTTCGAAAGATTGATCATTCGCGGCGTGACCGTTATCGACGGAACAGGTGCCCCACCTCGCGGACCGGTCGACCTGGTCATCGAGGGCAACAAAATTGCATCTGTAGAAGGCGTTGGAACACCGGGCGTGCCCATCAATGAGGATCGCCGCCCGGGAGATGCGACGTACGAGCTCGATGCGACGGGGATGTACGTCATGCCGGGGATTATCGATCTGCACGCGCATGCGGGTGGGATTCCCAAGACTCCCGAGGCCGAATATATTTACAAACTGTGGCTGGCTCATGGGATTACGACCGTGAGGGGGGTTGGGCTCGGCGGATTTGAGTGGACGCTGTCAGAAAAGGAGCGCAGTGCGAAAAACGAAATTGTCGCCCCGCACATCGTCAATTATCAACGCCCGGGAAGCGGACCCGATTGGGAGGGAGACACTAACACGCCGGAAGGCGCGCGCGAATGGGTTCGATACGCCGCTGCGAGCGGAGTAGATGGTTTGAAGCTCGGAGCAGGTCGACCGGAGATCATGGAAGCCTTATTGGACGAAGCCAACAAGCTCGGCCTGGGCTCAACCGCGCATCTTGCGCAATCAGGCGTAGCCCAAATGAATGCGATCGACGCAGCAAGGTTGGGCCTGAATGGAATGACGCACTTTTACGGCCTGTTCGAATCGCTCTACGACGGCTATGATATCCAACCGTGGCCCGTCGATATGAACTACAACGATGAACAGATGCGCTTCGGCCAGGTGGCCAGACAGTGGAATCTCATTCATCCCCCGGGAAGCGACGAATGGAATGCCCTTCTGGATGAATTTATTGAACTCGACTTCTATCTGAACCCGACCATGACCATTTATTCAGCGGGTCGGGATGTGATGCGGGCCCGAAACGCGGACTGGCACAAGAATTATACACTACCCTCACTTCAAGACTTCTATGATCCCAGTCGCAAGGACCACGGATCGTACTGGTACAACTGGACCACCTGGGATGAGGTGGCCTGGAAGAAATTTTACCAGGTGTGGATGCAGTTCCTGAACGACTACAAGAATCGGGGCGGGAAGGTGACCGTCGGGTCAGACTCCGGTTATATTTACCAGACATACGGCTTTGGGACCATTCTTGAGCTGGAATTGCTCCAGGAAGCCGGTTTTCACCCACTTGAAGTTATCCGGGCCGCCACGATGCATGGCGCCCAGGAGATCTTTAAACCCACGGGTAAGCCCATCGAGTATGGCGTGATCCGCGCGGGACTCCGCGCCGACCTGCTGATCGTGGAGGAGAACCCGTTGGCGGACCTAAAAGTGCTTTACGGAACAGGGGTTGTCCGCCTCAACGATGAAACCGGTCAAGAAGAACGAGTCGGAGGTGTTCGATACACCGTGAAAGACGGAATCATCTATGACGCGAAACAGCTTCTTCGCGACGTAGAGGAAATGGTCGAGAAGCAGCGCCGTGAGCGAGCTCAGCAGGAGAAAGAAATCACGACGTCGGGCTAAGCCTGTTTGGTCTAGTCCTCGTCGTCATCTTTCGGCTTCTCCTGAGGCGTCAGCACATTGTCCACGAGACCATATTTCTTGGCCTCTGTAGCGCTCATCCAGTAGTCGCGATCGGCATCGTCTTCGATCTTTTTAGCGTCTTTGCCGGTGTGATGGGCCAGAATATCGTAGAGGCTTGTCTTCATCTTGAGGATTTCCTTGGCGTGGATCTCAATATCGGAAGCCTGGCCTTGTACACCGCCCATCCAAGGTTGGTGAATCATGACCCTCGAATTCGGAAGCGCAGCACGCTTTTCGGGGGCGCCTGCAGCCAGTAGAACTGAGCCCATGGATGCCGCAAGGCCTACACAAATGGTAGCTACCGAACAGGAGATGTACTGCATCGTGTCGTAGATCGCCAGGCCTGAATCGATGGATCCGCCGGGAGAGTTGACATAGATGTTGATGTCCTTTTTTGGGTCTTCGGACGTCAGGTACAGCAGCTGCGCGACCATCAGATTGGCGACCGCATCATTGATGGGCGTTCCAAGCATGATGATTCTCTCTTTCAGGAGCCGGCTGAAAATGTCGTATGCCCGTTCACCTCGGCTCGTCTGTTCGACGACCATAGGTACCAGTGTACTGAGAGACGGACCCTGACCGGGTCCGGAATATATATCTGACGGGAGTCTGCCCAGACTCTTGCTGAACTTTAGAAAATCTTCCACCATTGAGTTGAAATAAGTCTTAGGTGCGATGAGAATTGCCTTCTGTGCAACCGAAGCCCGACGGCGATGGTTCCAGTACTCGTTCAGTTGCCGGCCGTTTCCGTCTCGGCTTCTTTAGTCAGCTCACGGTACGACTCCAGATCCTTTTCTTCGAGGTTCGTTTGGCTTCCAATCCAGTCAAATACTTTGTCTGAAAGCAGGCGCTGATCCAACTGCTCCTGCATATTCGGAACCGCATTGTAATACTGCTTGATCGTTTCCAGGTCCATACCCTCGCCAGCCGTTCGTTCAAGATATTCGTCTCGATCCTGATCGGTAACCTCAAGAGTTTGTTCTGCGATAATTTTGTCTCTCACAAACATCCAGCTTGCCTGATTCGTTGCTTCCTCTTCTCGAAGCTCTCGAAATTGCGCTTCGTCGAAATGCGGTGGGAGTTCTCCCTCGCCCTGTGACTTCAGGTCGTCGACGTAGGCATCCAAATACATGTCAACGACCGATCTAGGGACCGAAAAGTCATGTAGTCCGACGGTTTTGGAAATCACGTCCGACTCAAACAAATCCTTGCTTCGTCGCTCCCATCCGTCCTCCAGCTGGTCACGAATTTCCGCGCGCATTTCATCCACTGTGGAAAGTCGTTCGTCGGTCACGTCCGAGACGAGATCATCATCAAAATCGGGTAATTCACGTCGTTTGACGGCGACGACAGATACATGATAGTGACGCGGATCCGGATCTTCTTCGGGTCCGGGGAAAACGACGTTTGCTGTATCTCCAGCCAACTTTCCGAGAAGCCCTTCTTTCAATTGCGGCATCACATTCTCATCATTCATGAGAACGGAAACGCCCTCCCGTCTTTTTCCGACAACGGGCGTCTGCGTGGCCGCATCCAATCGCTGCATGTCAACAGTGACCACGGATTCATCCGTAGCAGGGCCGTCTTCAGGCACCAGTTCGGCCCACCCCGAGCACACGTTGTCAATCTCCTTCTGAATATCTTCGTCGGTGACCTCGTGGCGTAGTTTGTAGATCGTCAGCGAAGAAAAATCCGCCAACAGAATATCCGGGCGTACGCCAAATTTCACGACGGCCCGCAAATCGCCCTCATACTCATATGTTAGATCCGTGATAGTCGGTTGACCGAGTACGTCATACTCATTCGCCTTCAGTATCTGATCCTCGTACGTTTTTTGGACGGCGTTTTCGGCAACCTCGTAGGCCAACGATTTCCCATAGACTTTCTTGACGAGAGAAATCGGCACATGCCCGGGGCGAAAACCCTTCATGGTTGTCCGTCCTTTCTGTGTACGGAGCGCTCTATCAAGTTCCGGCGAGAGGTCCTCTGCTGTTGCGGTGATCTCCAGCTCGAATTCAACATCGGTGACCTTATTTACAGTTGTCTGCATGCCCGTGACAATTGGTGGGTGTGTGCGGGAATCGAGAGGATCTGGCCTGGAAGAACCGGTCTTGGGCCCGAAGCGCTACTCAACCCGGAAACAGTCAGGAATGTTCGCCTCTGAAGCGACCCTGTTCAGCGTATTCACGAAAAACTGGAAGGCGAGAATGCCTTCGTCACCGGACTAGAAATCGAATCCGATCGAGACATACGTTCGCCTGTCGCCAAATGTCCGCCCGTCAAACGGCCATGCAAAATCGAGCCGGATTGGATAGCCAAGGAAGATCGTCCGGAGGCCAAACCCCGTTCCGATCAGCAGATCATCCAAGATGCGTTTTCCGGATTCGTTCTCACGGGAAAAATTGAATCTGCGATCCGAACCCCTTCCACCCCAGACCGTGCCGGCATCGACGAATGCCTGGCCGGAAACGTTGTACAGTGGAATGAGTGGAATCGGCCCGGGTAGTAACGCGGCGACCAGTGGGAATCGAAACTCGGCGTTGATCAGCCCGAAATTGGATCCGTTGCTGGAATTGATGCTGTATCCTCGGAGGGGGAGAATCGGAGTGGCAAAGACGAAATCTGTGACGTCCGAAATGGGAAATCCGTTCAGCTGATCGAAGTTTCGATTGATCCAGTTCAAAACTCCAGACGTGTAGAACAATTGTTTGTCCGGACCCAGGGAAGTCCCGGCGGACGCGCGAAGGGCAAAAACATAATTCCCCTTTCCGAAAGAAGCGTATGTCCTGGCGTCGCCGAGAATGGTCAAGAATTGAATCGGATCTCTCGTGAAACTGAGCAGACTGCCGGAGAAACTGATGGCCAGACGGCTTCCATTCGTTGGATACACAAATCCGGGTGTCGTGCCGTCGCGTGTATACGTCAGACGCGGCGAAAGGAGCGCGCGAGTCAGTGACGGCCTCGTTACGTCGGTAACATCAGCCTGGCTGACGCCGATCAGCGAAAGGGAGATATCAAAACGCTGAAATTTGTCGATAGGCCAGCTGGCCTCGACACCTCCACCGTATTGTCGATATCGATAGTAAGTCGGAACGCGCTCCTCGAAGTCGGCAAGCAAGCGAGACACATGGAACGTGCTGAACGTCCAGTCAATTCTCTTTGGCAGATAGGTGTAGGAGAGGATGTAATCCGAGTTTCGAAGGTCGATGAGAAGATTGGTTGCTACGACGATACGATGATCGCCCAGCATGTCACTGAACATCATTTGCGTGACACCTTGTACGCCATAAAGCGCGTCGTATCCAGCGGCGCCGTATACAATATCCGGCGAGAAATCGAGCTTGTACTTTCTCGGTACATAATTCCCGTTGGCATCCAGGAGAATTCGTTCGGTTTGGGGTGGAGCAATAGACAGACTCAGAGAGCTTTTTGCTCTGGCCGCACGGTCAAATGCACTCGAGAACTGATAATTTCGGAAATCGACTCGGCCGTTGGAAAACGTTGTGTCAAACGGGCTGATTGTGGCGTCTCCCGTATTACGGCTGACCGGATTTTCATCAGCCGAGGAACGTGAACGTCCCGCCTGGTCATTCTCTCCTCGATTTCTACGGACCTCCGAAACCAGAGCAGACAGACGATCGACGTCGAATGTTTGCTGTTTGATTCTTTCGCGGCCTCTTGCATAGCGAACACCGTCAAGAACGTCACGGATGTACGGATTTTTTTCTCGCATGCGAGCACTTGCCACCGCCACAGCCGGGGCGGCTCGTTCCGTATTCTGACCGACTCGCTGCGCCCAGACATTGGGCCTTAGAACGTCATTGTCCAACGTACGATCAAAAGGATTCCGCAGAACATAGATGGATGGCGTACCATCCTTCAAACTGACGAGTGCTGCCCGTCGACCGTCAGACGAAAGGGACACCTGCGAGATGCCGATCGTCACGTCGGTGAGCGGTCGGGAGCGCTTACGACCAATTTCCATTTCATACAGGTTCAAAACACCGTTCTCGTCAGAAATGTAAACGATTCGATCGTTGTCGGGCCCGAAATCCGCACTTCGCTGATCCCAATCCGGATTGTCGGTAAGCCGTAGAACAGTATCGCTTCCCAGCGAAAGCACGTATAAATCCTGACCCAAGACTTTGTATTCGGAGAGTTCAAAATTGTCAACGGTAGCCTCTCCGAGCTTAACGTGTTCTCCGCGATCGCTGTGGAATACAATCCGGGAGCCGTCTGGACTCCAGGACGGTTCGTGGTCGCTGAAAATATCCCGGGTCAAGTTTACGGTGCTCTCGGTTTCCAGGTCCAGGATGTAAATATCCGATTGGGCATGATAAACTCCCTCCAGCGCCAATTGACTACCGTCCGGGCTCCATGACAGCGACAGGATCTGCTCGATATCAGATACGGCTATTTGCCGGACGTCAGTCGTTTCGACATCGATGATGGCGATTACGTCCCTTGGCCCTCGCTTGACGGAAACAGCGATATGGGTGCCGGCAGGATTCCATGTGATCCCGGGCGTTAAGATGTGCAGGCTTTCGAATGCGGCGGACGTCTGCCCTTGGACCAGCCGCCGGATAATCGTGCCGTCGCTTGAGCTGGCAAGAAAGATATCGAACAGGCCGCTCGTCGTCGTAATGAACGCGACTCTATCTCCCAGCGGAGACAGTGCCGGACTCGTATTGTAAAATCCCTGCTCGCGTGTGATGATGGCTCGAGCAATATCATCGATATTTTCGCGAGCGGCAACCTCAGGAAAGTATATTTCCCGCAGCGACTGCTGCCACTTCTCCGAAAGCTCGTCGACTGTCAGCCCGGTGGATCGCTTGAAGCTACCCTCGACAGAACGGGTCAATCGAAGCCGCTGAAGGATTTCGCCTACTTTCTCGGGTCCATACTGTTCAGCGATGTAATCCCAGACGCTCTGTCCTCCTCGATATGCGTTGAACCCCCCCAGATAGTTGATCGGAGGGAGTCGATTCCCAAGAATCGCCTCGCGTACGTACATATCCGACTCGGTATCCCATCCCTGGGCAGCGTACTCGGCAAGACCTTCGTTAAACCACGCCGGAAGACGCGTTCGAATATTGTTCTGGATGACGGCCTGCAGAGATCCACCGAAATAGATGTCGTTGATAACAGCGTGAACGATCTCGTGATGGACGACATTTCGATATTCCTGATAGTCTCCTGTAAAGGGAATCGCTATCCGGTTTTTGAAGAGCTCCGTTACACCTCCGATCCCTTCTGAATAGGTGGGCAGATCAACCGCATTGGTCACTGCAAAATCGCCATGACTGAGGTATGCGATGAGGGGGATCCGCTTCGATATCCGGTATTGAAAAAGACGCGCAATCTGACTGTACGCTTCTTCGGCCTCCTTTGCGGTGTAGTTGGCCAGGTACTGTCCACCTTCGTAAAAGTAGATCGTAAAGTGCTCTGACTGAACATAGAACCACTCCTGATCCTGATAATGGACTTTATTCTTCCCGAATCGGAAATACTGTGCGGTAGCCGATTGCGGAGCCGTGGTCAGGAAGGCAACCGCAGCCAATAGGAATAAAACAAGTCTTTGCGTCCGCTGGGACATTTGAAACTGCTCAAGTGGTAATCGTCTCGAGCGGGGGCCCAAGAAAGCTCTACGGGGTAAACGGGTGTAAAGCAGGCAAATAATTCATGTTCCACCGGAATCGGGTAAAACGACGTGTCACGACAGACGCGCCCATCGAATCAGGTCGCCGAAACTGGCCTTCTTGCCGTACATGAGGATCCCGACACGATAGATTTTGGAAGCAATCCAAATTGAACCCACAAATGAACCCAGCAGAATCAAAAATGAAATACTGACTTCCCAAAACGCGACGTCAGTTACGGCGAATCGCACAACCATTGAGACGGGGGATGTAAGCGGGAACATCGACAGCACAACCGCGAGCGTCGAATTGGGAGCTTCAATAACTGATTGTAGAAAGACGAGTGAAAGAATGACTGGAAGCATGACTGGAAGCATGAGACTCTGTGCATCCTGCTGTTGCTCCACCGTCGAGCCGATGGCAGAAAAAAGACTGGCATAGAGCAGGTATCCGACCAGGAAGAAGGCGACAAACCAAATGAATACAGACAGTTCGATCGCAGGGATCGTAAAATCTGCAGCTGCCAATAGATCATCTTGAGAAGCGGATGCCGGCAGATTCAAGGTGGCTGGATCCAGAAATGTGGCAAGGATGGTTCCGGATAATAAGACCCCCGCCATGATCAGAATGGCCCAGAAAGCCATCTGAACGAGTCCCATCGCACCGATCCCTAGCACTTTTCCCATGAGCAAGTCAAACGGACGGACGGATGAAACGATGATCTCAACGACTCGATTGACTTTCTCCTGCATGACGCCTTGCATGACGACCGAGCCGTACGTCACCATCGCGATGTAAATCAGGAAACCCATAATAAAGCCGACCGCAGCATAGGCCTCGGTTCCTCCGGTGGTTTCGCCGGTTTCCGAAAGCTGTACCATGTTGATGTCCACGCGGGCATTCAAAATCTCGAACACCTCAGGTGGCACCTGCTGCTCCAAAAGACGACGCTCTTCGATCGTACTTCGGATCAGGTTTCTGAGTTTGCGAGAGAAAAAGGAGGCCCCGCCACCGCCTTTCGAGAAATACGTTGCTTTACCGTTTCCTGCAATAATTTCTGCGTCGAGGAGCAGGTAGCCATCGAAAACGCCGCGGATGACCGCCTGTCGAACCGAGTCTTCCGGGAGGTTGGGGACCACGAACGTGATTTGACCATCCTCGTCGTGCAGCCCATCGAATAGAATTCCAGTCGCATCAATTACAGCCACCGTCTGCTCTTCGCTCGTAAGGGACGAGATCGAAACGTATCCGACGATGGCGATGAACGCAATCAGTGCCATCGGTCCCAAGAGTGTCGTGAGGATGAACCACTTGGTCTTTACCCGCTTCAGGAACTCGTTCTTGGCTACAATGAAGATGTTACTGGTCATGCGGAATTTGGCGTCATATTGGATTTATTTTTCGATGGCTTCAGCTCCTTGTTGCTCCGTGACTGCCGTGACAAAAATTTCCCGCATAGACGGTTCAACGAGTTCGAAGCGGGATATCTCGTGAGTATGTCGCAGGGCTTCATCCAACACCATTCTGGGTTTTGTTTCGTTTAGCAGCCGAATCTCAGCGTGGCTCTTGCTGCGGACATTGATGCGAACCAACCGTCGAGATTCGAGATCATCCAGAAAGGAGTCTGGGCCATCAAAATCCAACAGAATCGTGTTTCGACCAAAACTTTTCTTGATGTTCTTGAGCTCACCATTGACCACGATTTTCCCCTGTGAAATCAGGCAAATGTCATCACAGAGCTGCTCGACCTGCTCCATTCTGTGTGACGCGAACAGGATTGTCCGGCCCGCGTCTTTCAGCTCCATGATTACATCCTGAAGCACTTCAGCATTGATCGGGTCGAGTCCTCCAAACGGTTCATCCAGGATGAGCAGCTCCGGATCGTGCAAAACTGCCGTTACAAACTGGACCTTTTGCTGCATTCCCTTGGAGAGTTCATTCGTTTTCCTTCCGTACCAGTCGGAGGCATCGAACCGCTCCAGCCAGTGTTTGACCCGCATCGTGGCCTGGCGGCGAGAGAGACCCTTCAGCTCTCCAAAATAAACGAGCTGTTCGCCGACCTTCATCTTCCTGTAAAGACCCCGCTCTTCGGGCAAGTAACCCATTCGCTGTTGACTCCAGGGGCCAACCTCTTTTTCGCCGAAGAGCACCTGTCCTGTGTCGGGAACGGTGATGTATGCGATCATGCGAATCGTGGTCGTCTTTCCAGCTCCGTTCGGTCCGAGAAGACCGAGAATTCGTCCCGGGGAGGCGGAAAAGGAGGCATTATCGACCGCGAAAACTTTGTCGAATCGTTTGGTAACGCCTTCGACTCTTAGGTCGGGCATGAATTCGAAAGAGTTTGGTGGTTAGGGGATTGAGCAGCCGGAGCGCAAGGTAAAGTTGGGTGGGACAATGGGGGACCTTAGTTGACGCAATTGGAAGGTTCTAATTGCATGGCTCTACAGCAGCGAGAGAGTGCCCGATGGGATTCGTATGAGATACTGAGGCTCAAAAACGTCCTCGTGTACTCCAAATTGGCCCGTACCCCTGAAATCCACGGCCACGAATCCGTCAATCGTGTCTTTCACCTCACCTATGCCGTAGTACATCGGGCTGGGGCCATAATAAACCAGCTCTCCGTGGTCAAGAGACGTGCGCTTCCAGGCCCGCCGATGAAACGCAGGAATGCTCGGTAGCAATTCGAGGCGGTATGAGCTGATGAAATTTCTCACTTCGTGAGTCTAAATGTTAACTATCTCTCGCGTAGAACGTCCGTGCGCACGTTCGGGTTCTACGTGTATATACGTACGGTATACTGAATATGCTTGGTTCTGGCGCCCAATATCGGTATTTTGCGTTTGACTTCTTCAGAATAGGACCGCTAGCGAAGTAATCTGTAAACATTCAGCAGCCGTCCTTTTCCCCACCCAGCACATCTCGAATAGCCATGACGTACGAAGAAAAAATCGTTGACCGACAGGTCGGACGGAATGGGGATTTGTTTGCGAATTCGATCGGTGAGATGGAAACGAAAGAAGAACGTTATCCATACATCCGAATTCTTGTCAGTATTGTCGAGCAAGCCCATCCGGAATGGAACCAGGCACCCAATAAGGACGAACAAATCTCCTTACTTGTATTTCGGATGAGCCGTGGAGCCGTCAATCGAGAGGAGGTAGCCGAAATTGTCCGACTCCGCGACGCCGAACGAGGCTTCAGTTACATTGAGCGAAGGCCGGAAGAGAAGAAGCCTGAGGAAATAGAATCGAGCGAAGAGATTTCGGAAGAGGAACGGCCGGAAGAGGAACGGACGGAAGGCGACCAGCGCGAGGAAGTGGAGCCATCGGAAGACGAGGATTCTGAAGAAGACGAGACCGAAGAAGAGCAGCCGTCAGAAGACCAATCCAAAGACGAGCCCGAAGAAGAGCAGCCGTCAGAAGACCAATGCAAAGACGAGCCCGAGGACGGACAGCCAAACGAAGATCAATCCGAAGAAGAGAAAAAGCTCGACGCCAAAAGCCAGGATGACGACCCCGAAAAGGACTAGATCACTCTATCTGGATTCTCTCTGACGAATTTACTCCAACTTTCGTATTTACCTGTCTCGGGGAGTCTGTTTCGCTGAGCGTGACAGAGTCCGACTGCGAGAGCATCTGATGCATCGAGACCGATCTCCATCCCGGCATCAATCTCAAGAAGCGAGCGAACCATAAACTGGACCTGTTCCTTCGACGCATTTCCATTCCCGGTCACGGATTTTTTGACTTCCTTCGGCGTGTATTGGACGACGGGAATCTCAAGGTTTAAGGCCGCGAGCATGGCGGCTGCCTGTATACGACCCAACTTGAGCATGGATTGAGGATTTTTTCCATAAACGGGCATCTCAACTGCACAGGAGTCCGGCAGATGGTTCTCGATGAGGAGTACCAGTTCAGAGTAGACCGTTTTCAGGCGGAGTTGGTGATTTTTCTCCGAGTCGAGTGTGATCAAACCGCATTCCAATAAACGCTCTCCGTGGTCCAATATCTCGATGAAGCCGTATCCGGTTATTCTGGATCCCGGGTCAACGCCTAATACGATCATTTTCGATCAGGTCAGATTAGAGGTTTTCCAATACAGCTTCGTTGAATTCAAGAGACGTGAAAACAGCCTGCACGTCCTGCAGATCTTCGAGCTTTTCGATCAGGTTAACCACTCGCCGGGCGTCGGAAGGATCCAGGCTCGTCGTATTGATCGGGACACGCTGAAGCGAGGCCTCTTCAATGGTCAGCCCCGCATCCTCCAGGGCGGTATGAATGGAGCCGAATTCTTCGACCTGCGACGTGACGATAAAATGGTCGTTCTCCTCGACCAGGTCTTCTGCTCCCGCTTCGACTACCAGGTCAAACAGTTGAGCTTCGTCACAGGCTGATGTGGGTATCACGAATACGCTTTTTCGATCAAACAGATACGCAACCGATCCGTTTTGCCCCAGACTTCCTCCAGCCTTACTGAACGCTGCTCGAATATCGGCTACGCTTCGATTGGTGTTGTCCGTAAGCGCTTCGACGAATACGGCGATTCCACCCGGGGCGTATCCTTCATACGTCATCTCGACATATTCAGCTCCTTTGATCTCACCCGTTCCGCGCTTTATGGCTCGCTCAATGTTTTCTTTGGGCATATTCTCGCCCTTGGCTTTCTCTATAACCATGGCAAGACGCGGGTTCATTTTGGCGTCCCCGCTATCACGGGCAGCCACCATAATGTCTCGTGTAATCCTGGCCCAGGCTTTTGCCCTCTTGGCATCTTTGGCGCCCTTTTTTCGCTTAATGGTTGACCATTTACTGTGGCCGGACATATCAATCTCAATCCCTGCTGTTTTTTATCATTAATAGCCAATATACGCCCAAAGGGCCGTATGATTGCCGCCTGTGACACGCGTGTGAAAGCATGTCGGATTCCGACTTTTGTGCCGAACACAGTTCACGAAGATTCGTTTAGTGGCCAATGAATTCCTTTACCGACATACCCATTCTCGACGATCTGGAAGACCTGGACGCTGCGAAGAATACTCCACCATCCGTAGGCGCTGGTCATCAGGTCTATCTTGAGACGTACGGTTGCCAGATGAATGTATCCGATTCCGAGATCGTAGCGTCGGTGCTCAGGAAGAATGACTTCGGCCTGACTCATGATATTGACGGGGCTGATGTCGTGCTCATCAACACGTGCGCTATCCGGGAGAATGCTGAACAAAAGGTTCGTCGACGGCTCGAAGAGATCCGCGCTCGTAAGAAGAAATTCCGTCCAGATATGAAAATCGGAGTTCTCGGGTGTATGGCGGAGCGCCTCAGAACACAGTTTCTGGAAGAAGAAAAACTCGTAGATCTGGTGGTTGGCCCCGACGCATACCGTGATCTACCCAATCTCCTGGATACGACGTTTGCGACCGGCCAGGCTGCAGTGAATGTGCAACTGTCCCGAGAGGAAACGTATGCGGATATCGCACCCGTTCGTTACGGAAGCAACGGCGTATCGGCGTTTGTTTCGATCATGCGCGGTTGCGACAACATGTGCTCCTTCTGCGTGGTACCATTCACTCGGGGCCGAGAGAGAAGTCGACCGGCGAAGAGTGTTCTCGATGAATGCAAGCAGCTCGTCGATTCCGGATACAAAGAAGTCACCGTATTGGGTCAGAACGTGAACTCATACTCGGTTGGCGAAAGCGGGAGTCCCGTCAATTTTGCCGAACTTCTTTATCGAATCAGTCTTCTTTCTGATTCTCTTAGGATTCGGTACTCGACCAGTCACCCCAAGGATTGCTCGGACGAGCTGCTCCACGTTCATCGGGAGCGCCGGAATGTGTGCAATTACATTCATCTTCCCGTTCAGCATGGAAATACGGGCGTACTCAAACGAATGCGGCGGACTTATTCGCGGGACGCGTATCTCAGTCTTGTGGATCGGGCGCGAGAAATTGTGCCCGGTATTTCTCTGTCTACGGATATCATCGCCGGGTTCTGTGGCGAGACTGATGACGAGCACGCCGACACGCTTTCTCTATTGCGGGAAATCCGGTACGATCATGCGTTCATGTTCATGTATTCGGAGCGCCCCGACACGTACGCTGCCCGGAAATACAGCGATGACATCCCGGAGGAGATCAAGAAGAAACGACTGAGTGAGATTATCGCCCTTCAGAATGAAATCTCACTGGAGAACAACAAGACGGAAGTCGGGCGCACGCACACGGTGCTCGTGGAGGGCCCGAGCCGACGGAGCAATGAACAGCTCTCGGGTCGAACGGATACCAATAAGATGGTTGTTTTCGATTGCGAGTCATATTCAATCGGGGACTACGTAGACGTTCGAATTACGAGCTGTACATCCGCGACATTGAAGGGCGAAGCAGTCGCCGGGTCGGGGAAGAATGTTCGAACCGTTTCTGAGTCCGCAGGTATCAGTGCACAAAGAACGCCCGTCGTTAACTGAGACAACGACAATGGGATAGACGAGAATTAGATGGATCGAGCTTCAGTCCAGGAGCGTTTTGGAATCATTGGGTCTTCGCTGGCATTGCGACATGCGCTGGATCGCGTTCGCCAAGTTGCCGGTACGGAGATCACCGTACTGATCCAGGGTGAAAGTGGTGTGGGCAAGGAATTGTTCGCAGAGGCGCTTCATCAGCTCAGTGCCCGCCGACACAAACCCATTCTGAATGTAAATTGCGCAGCCATTCCCGAAGGACTCATTGAGTCTGAATTATTCGGTAACGAAAAAGGAGCGTACACGGGTGCTGTAGAACGAAGGACCGGCTATTTTGAAGAAGCCAATGGCTCGACAATTTTTCTGGATGAAATCGGCGAAATGCCTCTCACGGCACAGGTCCGTCTTCTTCGCGTACTGGAGTTAGGAGAATTCAGTCGTGTTGGTTCGTCGACGGTTTTGAAAACCGATGTGCGCGTGGTTGCCGCAACGAATAAGGATCTTGCTCGTGAAGCGGCCCTCGGGCGATTCCGGGAAGATCTATTTTACCGCCTCAGTACGGTCATCATTCAAATCCCGCCTCTTCGCGACCGGAAGGAAGACATTCTTCCGATATTTTCGAGTTTCCAGCATCGTTTCACGCAGAAGTACAACTCGACGATGAAACGGCTTGACGATTCTGCGCGAGATATTCTGCTGAGATATCGATGGCCGGGAAATGCTCGCGAACTTCGAAACGTGGCCGAGCAGATGGTGGTTCTTCATAAGGGAGATATGATTTCGGCCGACGACATCCAGTCCTATCTTCGGGGCACTTCCGCAGCGGGATCCGAGTTGGGCCTGATGCCTGTTCCGCATGAACCGATGGGGGATGGAGCGGATTCTCGGGAGCGTGAACTCATCTACAGAACACTGTTGGAGTTACGGACGGAGGTTCACGGGCTCAGGGAGAAAATTGAGGAGATGACCAGGCGGTCGGATGCATCGTGGAACGGACCATCGGAGGCCGAGCCGAGTCGTTACATGATCGTGCGGGATGAAAAAAGAGATCCGGTACCATCAATCATCGAGGATGCGGCGTTTGAGATCGAGGGAGCCGGAAAGGCAGAGGGCGCCGCAGAGGATCATTCTTCGCACGCGGCAGAAAACGGTGAGTTACCCACTCTCGAATCGGCAGAACGTAGACTCATCGTTGAGGCGCTCGAGCGATATGATGGAAATCGGAGACAGACTGCCCAAGCACTCGGAATCAGCGAGCGGACGCTTTATCGCAAGATCAAGGAATTCGAGGGCGAAGATGCATAAAGCATCGAAGGATCCATCAGAAAAAACCATCATCGGTCGTGGCGCCCTGATATGGGTGTTTGTTCTTCTTCTGCCGGGTTGCGGCTATTACAGTTTTTCCGGTGCAACCGTACCGGAGCATATCGGCACGATCGCGATTCCGCAGGTGAAGGACAACAGTGTCAGCACCTTTGCCGGCCTCGACGAACAGATGACCCAGTTGCTGATTCAACGATTCGTCCGACAAACCCGTCTATCTCTGGAGCCGCGCGACGACGATGCAGATGCATTACTCCGGGTAGAGATCACACGATACGTGAACGCCCCAACGTCCGTAAGTGGCAACGAACGGGCCACTCGAAATCGAGTAACGATTACGGTCAATGTGACATACAATGACCAGGTGGAGGACAAGCCCTTTATCAGCCGCACATTCTCAAGCTTCGAGGAGTTCGATGCATTCGATCCCGCGAGTGAAGAGGAGGCGGCTGCCTCGACGCTCCGAAAAATCGCCGACGATATATTTACGGCCGCCACTTCGGACTGGTAGTTCCACAAGCCATTTTATGAAGGCCAACATTCTGTGCATTTCTTAAGTGAGTTGATTGTCTGGCTTTACGCCGCTGCGATCTTCGTTCTCTTTATCTATGGGCTAAACCTGCTGGTCCTCGCGCTAATTCAGGCGTTCCGGGAGAAGGAAAAAAAGGGATTACCCCGAAAAGTCGTACCCGGACTGCCGCCCGATCTGGATCCGCCTTATGTGACAGTCCAACTCCCGATCTATAACGAAGCTCATGTGGTTCGGCGGTTAATCGACGCTTGCGCCTCTCTGAACTATCCCCGGCATCGATTCGAAATCCAGATTCTGGACGACTCCGACGATGAGACGTCCGGAATCGTTGCGGACCGTGTGAAGAAATGGAAACGAGAGGGAATCGATATGGTCCACCGACAGCGCAACACCCGTGACGGATATAAGGCCGGTGCGCTCAAACACGGAGCCGCTTCGGCAAAGGGCGATCTGATCGCCATCTTCGATGCTGATTTCGTGCCTCAGAAGGAATTTCTCGAGCAAACGGTACTTCATTTTGGTGAACCGAACGTGGGGATGGTGCAGGCCCGATGGGGTCATATTAACGAAGACCACTCGTTGCTGACGCGAATCCAGGCATTTGGTCTCGACGCTCATTTTGCTCTGGAACAGAGAGTCCGCTCCATCCTGGGCTGCTTTATCAATTTCAACGGGACGGCGGGGGTCTGGAGAAAGACCTGTATCGAGGATGCGGGCGGTTGGTCGAGCGATACGCTGACAGAAGATCTGGATTTAAGCTACCGGGCACAGTTGAAGGGGTGGAAATTTGTTTTCAAACCCGATATCGAAGTACCTGCGGAGTTACCTGTATCAATGAACGCCTTTCGCGATCAACAATTTCGTTGGACGAAAGGAGCACTACAGACAGCCCGCAAGACGCTCGGCCCTCTATGGAAATCGTCTCATCCATCGCGTGTGAAATGGGAAGGAACGATTCATCTTTCTGCAATCGCTGTATTTCCGTCTATCGTACTGGCGGCCTTGTGTCACCCGGCGCTGGTTTTTCTCCAGGAGTCCGGCATGGGTCCGGGTAGGGCCTATTTTGGGTTTCTCTCCGTTGGCTTGGTCGGGTTTCTCGGGTTCTATCTTGCCCAGGTATTCGCACAGCGTTCCCTCTACCCGGATTGGGCGCGGCGTCTATCGCGCTTCCCTCTGTTCATGGCTGGCGGGATCGGGATGTCACTCAACAACTGCCGGGCTTTTCTGGATGTGATCGTGGGTCGTCGCACAGGGTTTGTCCGAACGCCAAAACAGGATGTATCTGACGATGAAGGACACGAATTCTGGTGGCAATCTCCATATGTCAAGGTCCAGATTCCAGGGGTTGCCTATGCGGAAGGTATCTTTGCACTTTATTCCCTCCTTGGTCTCGGCTACATGATCGCCGTTGGAGCATGGTCGGCCATTCCGTTTCAGGTGGTATTTGCGACAGGCTTCCTATTCGTATCCGGAACCAATCTGTATCAGTTCGGCCTGGCTCGTAGTCGCCCGGTTCGTTTGCCCTCACGGCGTGCAATTATGTAATTTGCTGTCACTGCTCATTCAGTGTCTACCGTACCATGTCGGTTTCTGACCTTAAATCTACTGCAACACTTCTGGAACAGGGTCGCGCTGAAGAGGCCATTGACGCCCTGGTGGAACTCATTGAGATCGTTCCGACGTACGTGGCTGCGCACGTATTACTGGCGAAGATTTACGAGTCGGAAAATGAATTTGACGCGGCGCTTGAGCACTGGAATCAGGCGTAT
>BTQE01000047.1:0-23305 GCA_036985715.1 Rhodothermia bacterium | reverse complement strand
ATGGCATCGTCTGTCCACCGTTGGCGATTACATCATAGAAATATCCGTCCGGTTGAGCCCGCAGTGCATCTGTGTGATAGGTCGGAGCGGGAACGTAGCCGTAGTTACCCGTCATGATGATCCCCTGGCCATCTCCCACCGAACCGTGACACACGGTGCAAAATATTTCATATTGGTCGCGACCCCGCTCCATGAACGCAGCGTCGATCTGAACCGGAATCTGTGTGACAAAAGATCCGCTCGAAGTTTTTCCGTTATAATATTCCGTGTCTTCACGGAGACCACCCCGCGCGACGGTACCCTGAACATGAGCCCTCATGGCTCGTCCGTCTGCGAAAAACGGATTCCGCTCCTGTGCCTCAAATTTCTCCTGCATGTCCATATTGAGGCTGAAATGGATCGGAGGCTTGCTGGACGAAGTACCTCGGCATCCCGCCAAGACCAGGATCAGAACTACAACGCATGGTCCCAGAAAATTGATATGAGTTCGGAACGGGTTCATAATCCGTCTGCGCTTCCGTGATCGTGAATCTCCTCAATCGACACGGCGCCAAGCTCTGTCAGGAATGAAGCCGTCTTCTTTGCATCGAATTTGCTATCGCTCGACGAGATAAGAATGAAAAATGCGTCGTCCGTGACCCGTCTGAAATCCTTCGAATAAAAGAGCGGATTATAGAGTCGTGGCAATCCATTCAGGTAGAACATACCAGAGACGGTCGCGAATGCGGCAAAAAGCATCGTCAACTCGAACAGAATCGGAACGGACGGCTCGATGGAGAAAAACGGCTTCCCACTGGCGTTGATTGGATAGTCGACCAGGCCGGTCCACCATTGCAACCAGTAGGCGAGGACAAATCCAAATATCCCACCGGCTAGCGTAAAATATCCGACTTTTGAATTACCCATCCCCATCGCTTTGTCCATTCCATGAACGGGAAACGGACTGTACGTATCGTAGCGACGGTACCCGCTTTTGCGCACACCGTGTGCGGCGTGATAAAGCGCACCGGGATCGGCAAACTCAGCAAGCAATCCATACGACTCGTCCTCCCGGGAGTCATAGATGCTCATCGAGGCCTTTATATCTGATATCAGTTGTTTCAGCATTGTCCTTTACAGGCACAAATTCTGTTTTACAGTACTCAGTTTATTTCTCCTCCGTTTACAGCCAGATCATGATCTACCACTTGCCCATCCCCGGAATGGTCATAAAAATGCGGATTGGATTGAGGCAACACCGCCTTGACCTCCGAAAGAGCGACCATCGGGAAAAATCGAAGGAAGAGGAGAAAAAAGGTGAAAAATAGACCAAACGATCCGACGAGCGTCAAGATGTCCACCAACGTAGGGGTGTAATAGTCCCAGGCGCTCGGGAGATAATCACGATGCAGAGAGATAACTACAATCACGAAGCGTTCAAACCACATGCCGACGTTCACCAGTATGGCGATGACAAACATGAACGGAATACTCCTTCTGAGACGCTTGAACCAGAAAAACTGCGGGAAAACGACGTTACACGACATCATGATCCAGTACGCCCACGCATACGGGCCAAATGCCCTGTTTGAAGCTGCATACTGCTCGTATGGAACCCCGGAATACCACGAGATGAAAAACTCGGTGATGTAGGCGAAACCAACGATCGAGCCGGTGACCAGGATGATCAGGTTCATTTTCTCGAGGTGATTGACCGTTATGATATTCTGAAGCCCGAACACTGTACGGGCGACAATCATGAGGGTCAGAACCATCGCAAAACCGGAGAAAATGGCTCCTGAAACGAAATATGGAGGAAAAATCGTGCTATGCCACCCGGGCACAATCGACACCGCAAAGTCAAACGAAACGACGGAGTGAACGGAGAGCACCAGTGGCGTCGCGAGGGCTGCCAACAGTAAATAGGACTTTTCGTAGTTCCGCCAGTGCCGGTTCGCACCGGTCCAGCCCATCGCCATTAAACCGAAGACTTTTTGACGGAGCTTTTTGGTCGCTCGATCTCGAAGTGTAGCCAGATCAGGAACGAGTCCTACGTACCAGAACATTGCCGAAACCATGAAATAAACAGAGACCGCAAACGCATCCCAGACCAGCGGACTCTTGAACTGCGGCCACATGGCCATCTGATTCGGATACGGAAGAGACCAGTAAATGAACCAGACTCGACCGACGTGAATCGTCGGAAAGAGGAGCGCGCACATGACCGCAAAAAGCGTCATGGCTTCCGCCGAACGGTTGATGGCCGTCCTCCACTGTTGTCTGAAGAGAAAAAGGATGGCCGAGATAAGCGTTCCGGCATGACCGATTCCAACCCAGAAAACGAAATTCACGATCGCGAATCCCCAACCAACGGGATTATTCAGTCCCCACACGCCGACCCCGTTCCAGGTCATGTAGGCGACCATAACGACGAGTACCAAGAGCAGCGTACTCGCGACGCCAAAAGCGCCCCACCATGCTGGCGGCGTCTTTTTCTCCGTGTGGTAAGACACCAGCTCGGTGATCTCGTGAAACGAAAGATTCCCCTGAACCAAGGGTTCGTCTTCGTGAAACTCCACGTAGTTACCGGTTGCTATGTCCGTGTTGGCCGTATTCACGGGCGCATTTTTTTATTTGGAGATTGGGGGGTGAGTTTAAAAATGGAGCCGCAACAGAATGAATCCATCATGAATCGTGTCCGAGGCCGGGATTGGGATTGCGAACACGCGCCAGATAGCTTGTACGTGGTAAGACATTGAGCTCTGCCAGCATTTCGTACCTGCGTCGACTCCGTCTCTTTTCGTTCACTTTGCTGGCTGCGGCCTCCAGATCTCCAAACGAAATCGCTTTTGCGGGACAGGATTGCTGACACGCGGTTTGGATCTCGTCCACCTCCATAGCCCTCTTTTCAACGCTCATTTTCTTGTTCACTTCGCGAATGCGCTGAATGCAAAACGAGCACTTTTCCATAATGCCGCGCGATCGCACGGTGACATTTGGATTGTTCACCATTTGGATCGAAGTCGGAAGTGTCTTCGTCCAATTGTAAAAGTTGAATCGCCGAACCTTGTACGGGCAGTTGTTGGCGCAGTATCGAGTGCCAATACACCGATTGTAGATCATCTGATTCGTACCATCGGGCGAGTGCACCGTGGCTGCAACCGGACAAACCTGCTCGCACGGAGCATTTTCACAGTGCATGCAGGGAATCGGTTGGACAACCATCCGCGGTTCGTCGTACGTCCCGTCATCTCCGGATACGAAATACCGGTCCACTCGAATCCAGTGCAATTCCCGACCAATACTGACTTCCGCTTTCCCGACCACCGGGATGCTGTTTTCTGCCTGACAAGCGACCACGCATGCGTTGCATCCGGTACACGTGTTCAGGTCAATGACCATCGCCCACTGATACTGGTTGTAGTCGTTGTTCTTAAACTCTTCCGTCTTTGTCGGGTGATTTTTCTGCCAGAGGGTTGGATAATCTTCCCACGCCTCGCGCGGCGACTCGGGCTCCATTTCCTTGACGAAGTCCGGGTTCTCAGCGTACTCGCGCGCGGTGGCTGCACGGAATAATCCGCGACGCTCGAACTCGAAGCCATCCACCGGAAGTGCCCCATGATCCTGGGTTGATACCACGAGATACCCTGAATCCGAGCGCACAACCTCGGCTCCCGTGGCCAAATTAAATGATGCCGCAGTTCTAAGACCTGCAACGTTCACACCTATGCCTGTGCCGATCGCGCCTTTCCCATACACGTCCGTGTAGTCGTCCAGGTCGAAAATATTGGTCTTGCGTTCGGGTCGCGTCGACTCGATCGTTCTTCCGTATCCAAGCGTCAAGCCGATCGTGCTGTCCGCTACGCCCGGCTGCACCCAAACGGGAAGATCTGCAGTGCGACCGTCAACCGAGATTGAAATCCGATCCGTAAAGTACTGGCCTTTTTTCAATTTCATTTTGACGCCGAGCGTTTCCGCCGTAGCCGGACTCATGATGGCCACGTTGTCCCAGACAACTTTCGTTGTCGAATCCGGAAGCTCCTGCATCCAGGCATTGTTTGCGTAGGATCCATCCAGAACCGTTCCGTCCAGATGAAAAAGGATTTCGAATCCGGCATCCTTGGAGCTTGAAACAGCAGACGGGATAGCTGCACGTCTCAAATTTGGTCGAACGGACCGATACTGACTGTCCGGTAGAAAACCGTCGTGAAGTACACGAAGCCAGGTTGCCTCGAAGCTGCCGGAAATGAGTGCTTGCCAGGTCGATCGTACATGATCATAACCCGGCGTATCCTGCTGAGTAGCCAGCAGTCCGATTATTTCCAGGTCAGAATGGGCATCTGCATAGAGGGGCGCGATCAGCGGTTGAATGACCGAGCGCGTCCCATCGGCTGCGCGACCGTCTCCCCACGCCTCGAGATAGTGGGTTGCTGGAATGTGCCAACGCGAAACGGCGGCCGTTTCATCAACATGAAGTCCGACGTGAACCGATTCGGACACTTGAGAAACGGCCTGCGCAAAATTCAGATCCGCCGGTGCATCGTAGGCAGGGTTGCAGCCGATCATGACGAGAACGTCTACGTTTCCAGCGTTGATTTCATCGACAAGTTCCCGGAGGTTCGAGAGACGCGAGGAGGCGCCGCTTTCCTGAGTGTCCAGATAGGAAACCGTCGTTCCGACCGCTCCCAGATGATCATTAATGGCTGCTGCGATCGCATGAACATCCGCCCTCTGATTTTCGCCCGCGATAACCAACCCGGTGGAGCCCGCGGCTCGAAGATCCTCGGTCATAGCCTGGATGTATTCGTGGTCCTCGAAAATTTCGCCGCCGGAGACACCGACGCCCAAGGCTGTCGACAGCGCGGCTGCAAATGCTGGAATTTCAGACGCCCGAAGTCTCAGCCGGTTGTCCGCCATACCACCCGTGATCGAGTAGCGACTCTCGACCACGTAAATGCGGCTCATTTCACCATGGCTATTGAGGGCGCTGTCGTTATTTCTGTCGATATCGCGTCCGTCCGAAAACCCTGCCGTATGGGCCAGCGTGTCCCTGTCCGTCGTACCCAAAAAATCGGCGTCCAGGCTCACGATAGTGGTCGCGGCGGATACGGTATACCGGGGCCTCAGCGACTGACCAAATAAGGATTCAGACGCGGCGATAGAGTGATCATCGCCCGTGGACGAATACTCGATCCAGCGAAGGGCTGAGAATCGCGCCTCGAGTTGGCTGCGCAAATTCGCCAGCGTTTGCGACGTACTGGGTGCGCTGACAACGGCGATTCGCGTGTCGGATGCAAGTTGAGTTGCAAGAGAGACAAACTCACTCCAGTTGGTCCGCGCTCCGCTCTTTAAAACGAACTGAGATCTGTCCGGGTCATAGAGATTCAGAAGGGAACCCTGTTCAAAGATACTGGCCGTTCCCTCGCTGTCCGGGTGTTCGGGATTCCCCTCGATTTTCGTTGGGCGACCATCGGAGCTTTCGACTAAAACCGGCCTTATCGTGCCTCGAAACGGCATCGCCGTCGCATAATTCACCGGTACCCCTGGAATCAGATCCTCGGGCATCTGCGCAAAAGGAAGGATGTTTTCGACGGGTTTTCGGCAGGCCGTCAAACCCGCGAGCGCCATTGAAGCGCCCATAACCTGCAAGAATTGTCGGCGTGAAGCACCCGACGGAGCGTCATCTGCCCCGGGAATGAATTCTCCCT
Organism: Rhodothermia bacterium; assembly: GCA_036985715.1. Classification (GTDB taxonomy): domain Bacteria; phylum Bacteroidota; class Rhodothermia; order Rhodothermales; family UBA10348; genus SMXL01. The sequence continues at coordinate 17,618 of BTQE01000047.1, read as the reverse complement.
CGGTGAAGTGATCAAATTCGGGACTCCCCGACAACTGAGCCTCACTTCGCCAGTAAACAGGACCAGACGACCCAGCGGATCGATCTCCGACTGACCCAGACACTGAACCAACGACAGGGAGAACAGGGAGCTCGATCATCGCTTCCTGCTCCTGAAAATCGTTCGAATCGTCGATTTTTCTTGCGTCTGTAGTGTCTCCGATATTAGTGCGCATCAATTCTCAGTAGTGACAGGCAGAACAGTTGGTCGGGGGGCGAATATTCTCGTCTCTCATGCGAGCCAGATTTCGTTCAAGGAAATCAACGGGCTGCACGTACCCCATCTTCGTAATTGCTGAAGTCGGCCGAAGGTATTGTTCAGGCGCTCTATGACAATCCAGACACCAACGCATCGAGAGGGCTTCCGCCAGACGGACCTGTTCCATCTGGTCCACTCGCCCGTGACAGGATTCACAACCAACACCATTATTAACGTGTACCGCATGGCTGAATTGTGCGTAGTCAGGCAGCTGGTGAACCTTGACCCATTCAATGGGATTTCCGGTTGCCCAGCTTTCACGAACTCCGACCAGCGCCACCGATTCAGTCTTGATTTGCGAGTGGCAATTCATACACGTTTCGGTCGCAGGGACGTTGGAAAGCGCCGTGGTTTCCGCATTCGTATGGCAGTACCGGCAATCGAGTCCGAGCTCACCTGCATGCAGACGATGGCTGTACTCAACCGGTTGATCGGGCGTGTAGCCTACGTCCGTATACGAGGGGACAAAGTAGTACCAGAGAAAAACAAGCGCTAATACTCCTCCACCCACAGAGGCGAGAAGTGAAATCGTGGGTAGAATATTTGCTCGCCTAGGAAATATCTGCGGCATTCAGTGGGAGCTGCGAGAATGTTGGTCAGGAGATCGGATCTGATTTAGTCGTGCAACTTAAGGAAGAATGATTGATCAAAGCCAGAGTAAGAGTTTGAATTTTAATTTAATTGGGATGCGAGTGATCGTATTTAACTAATTGTAAATTATTGTTTTAGAAAAATAATCTTTCGATTTTTTTTGTCGATATGTTGATCGGCGCAAATTTATTCGGAGTAGTTTGTCTGAAAAATCGAATTGTCAGAAGGATCGCAGCGGATCCGAGTCCCAACACCAACCCCCACCAAAGGCCCACTTCGGCCAAGTCCAAAACGAATGCCAGCCCGTATGCGGCGGATAATCCAACGGGCCAGTACGACACCATCGCAAGCATCATGGGTGTCTTAGTATCCTTCAGTCCGCGGAGTGCCCCCATTGCGGAGACCTGGACCCCGTCGAATACCTGGAACACGGCTGCGATTCCCAGCAGCGTGACAGCGATGTCTATCACGGGGGCGTTGTCAGGCGACCCGAGATCCAGATACAGCGAAATGACGGATCGGGGTGCCGCCCAGAACAGTATCGCTGCTGCGGTCATGAACGCCACCGACAACCCGATCCCGACAAAACCCGCACGAACAACGCCATCTCGGTCGTTCGCACCCATCGCCTGTCCAACTCGAACGGAAGACGCCATTCCAATTCCGAGAGGGACCATAAATGTAAACGCTGCACATTGAATGGCCACTTGATGGGCAGCAAGCTGAGCGGTTCCTATCCAGCCCATCATCATTACCGCAATCATGAACAAACTCATTTCAACGCCCATCGATGCTCCGATCGGCCATCCTATCCGAAAAAGTTCTTTGAAGTAGTGTGGATCGGGTCTCCCCAACTTCGAAAAAATGCGGTACTGTGAGTAGGACTTTTTAGCAACCGAGTAGAGAACAAGTCCGAGAAAAATGGTCCAGAACACGACGGTACTGGCCCAGCCGGTTCCCACCAATCCCATTGCCGGAAAACCCAGTTTTCCGAACATGAGTACGTAATTGGCTCCGATATTCATGACCAATCCGACGAGCGCAATCGCAGTTACCGGGCGCGGATTTGAAACCGCTTCATTGAATCCGCGGAGCGCAGAAAACCCAAGAAAAGGGAATACGCCCCAGCTGATGGCCTTTAAGTATGCGGCTGCGCTTTCTATCGTCGGCTCAGATTGCCCCAAGAGCCTGAGAATCGGAGCCGCATTCCAGACAAATAAAAATGCTGGAATCGTCAACGCTGCGGCAAGCCACATTCCCTGTCGCACGCTGCGTCCGATTGGATCGTCGTCTCCGGCCCCGAATGCCTGAGAAACCATGGGTCCAACCGCCATTACGACTCCCATACAGAAGATCGTAGCGGTATAGAACATCGTGTTACCAAGCGCCACAGCTGCCAGAGAATCGGGCCCGAGCCGTCCGACCATCACTGTATCCACGAAACCCAGCGAGATGTAGGCCAGTTGTGTAATCACGACCGGGCCGGCCAGAGTCAACATGGCCCGGATTTCCTGCCGGTAGGATTGGCTTGGGTGGAGATAATAACGCATGCTTCGATCGGTCTCCGGGCGCGGATGAGGGTCGGAAGATAGGATTCTCGATGACAACTCCCGATCAAGATCGCCCCTGCCTGCTAACCGGTCGTTCGGTGCGCGTCGTATCTTTCACGTTCAATGGATCATAGGCAAACCCAGATCGCCCCCGACTTATTCGATTCGCTGGACCCGAAGGTCCAGCTGATTGACCTGAGCGTCGTCATTGTGAACTACAATGTGCGGGATTTTCTCGAACAGGCCCTCAAGAGTGTAATCGAAGCAAGCGATACGCTATCCACCGAAATTATTGTCGTGGACAACAATTCGGCCGACGGTTCGGTCGAGATGGTTCGTAGCAAATTCCCCGAAGTCACACTGATCACGAATCAGGAGAACACGGGATTCAGCCAGGCAAACAACATGGCTATTCGTCGGGCCCGAGGTCGCCATCTTCTCATTCTTAATCCGGATACCATTGTTCAGGAAGACACGTTGACCCGACTCGTGTCCTTTATGGATCAGCATCCTGAAGCTGGAGCCGTCGGCTGTCAGATTCTGAATCCAGATGGCTCCTTTGCTCGAGAAAGCCGGAGATCCTTCCCCACACCAGACGTCGCGTTTTATCGGCTGACGGGTCTAAGTCGACTCTTCCCCAAGTCGCGCCGGTTCGGCCGCTATAACATGACGTATCTGCCAGCCGATCAGACGGCAGAGGTAGATGCACTCAGCGGTTCATGCATGATGCTACGCGCAGACGCGCTCAGCCAAAACCACGATTCGAAGGACAAACCTGGAGCCGGGCTTTTTGACGAGGCCTTTTTCATGTACGGGGAGGATTTGGATCTGTGCTACCGTATTCAGAAAGCCGGATGGAAAATCTTTTACTACCCCGAGACCCAGATCATTCATTACAAGGGCGAGTCGACCAAGAAAGGAGAGCTTCTCTATGTTCGTCTCTTCTATGGGGCAATGCTTCTGTTCATCGAAAAGCACCTTGATCCCAATCGATCCCGATTTATAAGGTTTTTACTTCGTACTGGAATCGTCGCGAGAGCCGGTCTGAGCCTCTTGAAGAGCAGTCTTAGCGGTGCGACTGCTCCTTTTCTCGATTTCGGAGTGGTCTACGTTACCGTAGGCGCCGTCGCGCTGCTTCGCTGGATCTGGATGGGCGGCCAACCCGCAGCTCTTTTTTTTGGCAGCGTTGCGCCGGGCTATGCTCTGGGAACCGTCGTGGGTATCTGGATAGCCGGAGGATACCGACGATCACCAAGCGTACCCCTTCGTCCTGTGTTTCTGGGAATTGCCGTAGGATTCTTCGTTGTCGCCTCGGCCTCGTATTTCATTCCAGCCATCGGCTTTTCACGAATCGTCGTCGTTGTGAGCCTTCCCCTTGCCGCAGCTTTTTTGTCAGTATGGCGAGGAATCTGGAACGCCAACCGGGTTGGCTTACGAAAAGGGGTCTTGGTTGGAGATGCCGACGAAGCCAGTCGACTTGCTCAAATGATTGAATTCCACCCCAGACCCCCTTTTACGTTGGACGGCTTCGTAACCGACTCTGACCCCGGCAATGGTTCTCAACAATACGGTCCGTCACGGCTGGGGAGATTAAATCAACTTCGCGATATCATCCGCCTTCGCGGAATTCACGATGTTGTCTTCGCTGCACGTGGTTTATCCAACCAGATGATCTTCAGAACCATGCAGGACCTGCAGGATCTCAAGGTTCAATTCCGGATGTTGCACGAAGGAAGTGATCAGGTGATCGGCAAAGCGTCTATAAGCCAACTTTCCATGGGAGCCACGTTGGCAGAGTTGCCTGAGGTGGTCGTACTGCGATCCCGCAAAGCACAACGAAAGTACGACGTGATGATGTGTCTGGGTGCCATCGTTCTCCTCCCGTTTTCACCCCTATTTCTCACTCTCGCTCGTCTCCCAATCGCAGCTTCGCTGAGGAAACTGCGCTGGTTACCGGCAGTATTATCGGGCCAAATGTCATTGGTCGGGTGCTCAGAGGAGCATCTTCCAGTGATTCCGGATACGTGGAGCCTTCGGAAAGGCGTCTTTTCAATCACGAACACGTTAACGACTCGGGAGTTGGACATCGACGATCTGACTCGTGCATACTGGTTTTACGTTACTCACCAGTCGCCAAGCCTGGATGCGGACATCATGATTCGATCACTCCGCGAAGAAAGCTCCGGCTGACGTAGGTCTTCCCCACTCACCAACCCGCGCAGGGTATGGCAACAGCCCAATCCACCCACCTTCTAGAGTTTGAGAAGCCGCTTTTTGATCTCGAGACGAAGCTCGAGGAAATGCGAAATCTCGGTTCCGAAGACCCGGCCCCTCAGCTATCCGCAAGTATTTCTGAACTGGAGAAACGAGTTGAGGAACTGCGGTCATCGATTTATGAGAATCTGACGCGGTGGCAGCGAGTGCAGATCGCCAGGCACCCTCATCGCCCCTACACGCTGGATCATATTGAGGCCCTCACGGAAGGCTTCGTAGAATTGCATGGAGATCGACTTTTCAGTGATGATCCGGCGATTGTAGCCGGATTTGCCACTTTTCTTGGCGAGCGGCATGGATATCGCGACCGGAGTGTACTCGTTGTAGGCCATCAGAAGGGTCGGGATACGAAGAGCAGGAAATATCGACGATTCGGTATGCCCAATCCAGAGGGATATCGAAAAGCCCTCCGCTTGATGAAATTAGCCGCCAAGTACAACAAGCCCATCATCACTCTTTTGGATACGCCGGGGGCGTATCCTGGAATTGAAGCGGAAGAAAGAGGCCAGGCCCAGGCGATTGCGACCAATCTGTTTGAAATGGCCCGGCTTCCTGTTCCCATTGTCGTCGTCATCATTGGTGAGGGGGCTTCGGGTGGCGCGCTTGGAATAGGAGTCGGAGATCGGATCTTGATGCTGGAGAATGCCTGGTATTCAGTGATTTCTCCTGAAAGCTGTTCGTCTATCCTGTGGAGATCATGGGATTTCAAGGAAGAAGCCGCCCGCGCTTTAAAACTTACCGCTCCGGACCTCATGGAGGTGGGTATTATCGATGAGATCGTTCCGGAACCTGTGGGAGGAGCGCATAACGACCCTGAGACTATGTATCAGAGCCTCGGCGGAGCGATTGCTCGCCACCTGGAAAATCTTGAAAAGATGACCCCGAATAAGCTTCTCAAATCCAGAATTGAAAAATTCGATGCGATGGGCGCCTATTCCGAAGAGTAAACTCATCATCTTCGAGTGCCGATATGACTGAGTTTCTACACGAACACCGCGTTCGATATCGGGAGGTCGACCCGATGGGCATCGTATATCACACCCATTATCTGGATTACTTCGAAATTGCCAGAACTGAAGCGTTGAGAGACGTCGGATTGCCATACAAATCGCTGGAGGATGGTGGCGTGATCATGCCTGTTGTGGATCTCGCCATTTCTTACAGACGTCCTGCGAAATATGATGACCTCCTCGTCATTCGGACTCATGTGACGATGTCGGAATCAGCCACTTGCCTGACTTTTAACTATGAGGTGGTTCGGAAAGGAGAGGAGGAGTTATTGGTGGCTGGCCACGTCACGCTCTGCTTCTTTGATCGAGAGGCGCGTAGACCGATTCGAGCCCCGGAACATATCGTCTCGCTCATCAATGAATTTGTATCTGGCGATAGCGCCTGATTGAGGTTTTCGCTCAAAAAGTACGGGTACCCATGGCCAGATCGAATCTTTCAGGGTTTCTAAGCGAGTTTCTTAGTGAGGATGCGTTGGATCTGCTTATCCAGCGCTGCCTTCTGGAGGATGTTGGAACAGGTGATATCACGTCGGAGCTCACCATAGAATCGGACCGGACCGCGGAGGGTCAGTTTCTGGCGAAGGGGTCAGGAATTCTTGCCGGACTTGAAGTCGCCACGCGCGTATTCGAGCAGGTGGACCCGTCGATTTCGCTGGATTGGCAACGGGGAGACGGCTCTCCGATCGAAGTGGGTCAGGAGTTTGGCGTCATCAATGGGCCGGCAAGAGCCATTCTGACCGCTGAACGATTGGCGTTGAATTTTCTCCAGCGAATGAGTGGGATTGCCACAGAAACGGCCAGATACGTTGCCGCGATTGAGGGTAGTGACGCTATTATTCTCGATACCCGAAAAACGGCCCCAGGTCTTCGAGCATTGGACAAATGGGCCGTGCGTCTCGGGGGAGGTCAGAATCACAGAATGGGCCTGTCTGATATGATTCTGATCAAAGACAATCACATTTCCGCCGCTGGAGGTATCGAAGAGGCCATAAATGCGGTGAGACAAGCTAATACGATCAGGCCGAAGTTGGAGATTGAAATAGAGGCGACAACGCTGGACCAGGTCCGCGACATCGTAGCCGTGGGCAGCGTAAGTCGCGTCTTGTTGGATAATATGGTTGCCGAGAGTGCAGACGGACTGATTGATACATCGCGGTTGACCGCCGCCGTGAACCTGATCGGTGGGCGTTTTCAAACCGAAGCATCGGGAAACGTATCGCTCGCGACCGTCCGATCAATCGCCTCGACCGGAGTGGACTTCATCTCGTCCGGCGCTCTCACGCACTCCGTAACGGCACTCGATCTTTCACTTATTCTCCGATCCTGAAGGCCGGTTATCCGGGTTGAAATCGGTATCGTCTCGAATACCCGATTGATTCCACGATGAAAACTTTCAGGATAGCTATGACCGGTACGGCCACCAGCAAACCCAGAAATCCAAACAACTGACCGCCTGCTACGACGGATACAAGAATCAACAACGGGTGCATTTTGATTTTCCTCGAGATCACGAGCGGTTGAACGATGCCGTTATCGAGGAGTTGAATCAGAATAAACAGCACGACGATGAGAACGGCTGTGGCCGGGGATCCGCCACTCACGAGGATAACAATCACCGCCGTGATGGCTCCGGTCGACGGCCCCAGATACGGAACGACGTTCGCCGCCCCGGCAAAAATTCCCACAGGAAGGAAATAAGGGACATCTAGAATCCAGAGGGCGGCGATCGAAAGAACTCCGACGACGAACGCCTCGATGAGCTGACCCCGCAGGTAGTTACCCAACTGAAGGTCCATTTTAAACAGCAAGCCGAGGGAAAACTCGAAATAATTATTCGGAACAAGCAGGAGCGTCGTCTTTTTCAGCATCCTGCCATCCTTCAGCAGGAAAAAAATGATGAACGGGAATAACGCCAGACTCCCGATGAAAGACAGGGCATCCGGAAGGACGGCAATAATGCTTGGAATTCTTTCACCCAGGTACGTAAGAAGTGAATCCAACAGGTCAACTTCCTCGAGTCCCAACTTTCCGATCCAGCTATTTATTGTCACGTTCATCGACTCAAACGTTGCCGTCGCCCGAGAGACATCGAGCGTTAGAAGCTCGTCAAACTGAGCTACGACGGCAGGTACGAGTACGATGAGTACAGAAATCACGAGCAGACTCAAGCCGGCGAAGACCATGGAGGCGGCCGCAGTTCGATTGAAGCCCCGACGTTCCAGATGTTGAACGGCTGGATCGAGCAGATAAGCGATCAACGCGCCCAGTATCAGCAGCGCGACGAGCCCCGGCAATAGAACGGCCAGTGCCAAAATGAGCGCTACAGTACCGACTCCCACAATTCGGATCCCCCAGCGAGGTGCGCGGCTAGTGCTCTCCAACGACATCATCGTACCTCCGAATCACGAATTCTCATGTCGCGCAGCTCGACGTCCACTGCGACCAGGCGTTTCCCGGCTATTTGAGCGAGATGAAGGAGAATTTTGACACCGAGCTTTGGCCTTCGTTCAATCAGGTCCATGAGTTCAGGCCTGAAAAATCCCCACAGAACACACTCGGTGCTCGCGGCGGCGGTGGCGGATCGGGGTACCTCATTCAGCAGCGACACTTCTCCAAAAAAGGAACCGACTCCAAGTGTTGTAAGCACGACATGGTCGGGCTCCGATCGAATTTCCACTTCGCCTTCGCCGAGCATATACATGCCCACACCCGGATCACCCTGCCGAAAAATAATTTCCCCGGGAGAAAACGTTCGTCGGTACAGGATTCTTTCGACAGCCTGGAGCTCTCTTGAATTTAAATCCTCGAAAACTGGTATCGTTTTGAGTAAGTCCAGCGTCGAATCTTTCTTCGGGTTGCTCAAGAATATGTTTGACCAAAATCCACTCATCGGGGTTACCTCAGACCCAAAATGCCGATTCTGCATCGGATTTACAATCGGTTCAGAATAGATTCAGGCTTGATCCTGATTGGATTCAAGACAGATCCAGAACGGATTTGGGCGCTCTTTCATGCTTGAGTCGGTATCTTTTGGCGTACATTTGATCCCCACCCTTCTTGTCGGACGACAATCGATCGCTCCTGCATTCGACAGCTACTGCCAGACATTTTGACAACGCATAAACCGAATCATGCTTCAGGAGCAGAGTCGTCTTTTCCAGCGCTTGCTTTTTTTCTTGGACGCGGGGATCATTGTCGTCGCGTGGATCTTCGCCTACTACACGCGCTTTGAGCTCTTTCCGGCGATCGATTTTCTAACGTTGCCCGAGTGGCTGCCCCTGTCTGCGTACATGGAGTTTCTCCCTTGGGTACTCATCTTATCGATGGGAGTATTCTGGGCTTCCGGTCTTTACATCCCCGACCGGGCGCAGCGCCTCTCAAGCCTGGTCTACGCTGTCTCAAAGGCCATTCTGATTGGAATTTTGGCCGCTACAGCATCGCTTTCGTTTTACGCGGCGTTCAATTTCTCGAGAATCCTCATGGTTCTGTTTGCCATCTACACGCCTATCTTGATGGTGTTTCTAAGAGCAACGCTGTACCTCGTTCTCAAGCACGGACGAAATCGAGGCAAATATTTGAGACGCGTTCTGATTGTCGGTGCCGGAGAAGTAGGTGAGCGGCTGCGAAATGCTTTCGAGCAGTATCCGTGGATGGGATTTGAGACGATAGGATATCTTGATGACTTCAGAACCGACATTCCGGAGTGGCTCGGAACGACGGACCAGCTCACCGACATCCTCGACGAAGCCGAAAACTCCGCGAACCGCGTCGATTATGTCTACATCGCCCTACCGATCACGGCCTCCGACAAGATTCAGCACATTGTGAACGAAGTATCGACGCGCCTCACCCACGTCTGCCTGGTGCCCGATCTTTTTCAGTTCGACATGATGAACGGCCGCGTTTCTGATATCGACGGCTTACCCGTCATACATCTGGTCGACGAGACCCCGTTAGAATTTAACCGCGCGGTGAAACGAATGGTCGATCTGGCGTTTTCGGGACTACTGCTGACCGTTCTGTCACCAATGCTGTTTCTGATTGCCCTCGCCGTAAAGCTTTCCTCATCCGGGCCCGTTTTCTACCGTCAGACGCGAATGGGCTTAAACGGGAAGAAATTTGAAATGCTGAAATTCAGATCCATGCCGGTTGATGCCGAGAAAGACTCTGGCGCTGTCTGGGCTACCAAAGAAGAAGAACGGGCAACGAAGATCGGTGCGTTCTTGAGAAAAACATCATTGGATGAGCTTCCTCAGTTCATCAACGTATTGAAAGGCGACATGTCCATTGTAGGCCCGCGACCCGAAAGACCCGTTTTCATCGATGAGTTCCGAAACCAGGTCCCTCGATACATGCTACGCCACAAGATGAAAGCCGGGATCACGGGATGGGCTCAAGTCAATGGATGGCGAGGAAACACATCCATTTCAAAGCGTATCGAGTTCGACATCTACTACATTCGAAACTGGTCGCTCCGATTGGATCTGAAAATAATGCTCATGACGATCGGGAGAGGGTTCGTCAGCGAAAACGCGTACTAACGCGACCCGGTTTTTCCGAGACTCTGGACATCCCCCAAACTTTTCTCAACAACACACGATCGTACAGCTGCACAACATATCGATCGCCTTCGCGGGCGTGCCTGTCCTGCGAAACGTTTCCTGGACTTTGAGCGGAACCAAACGGATCGGTCTGGTCGGTCCGAATGGAGCCGGAAAAACAACACTGCTCCGGTTGATATCCGGAGAAGCTGAACCGGACGAGGGGTCCGTGTCGCTAGCGGGAGATTCCATCGGATATTTTCGACAGGAGACCCAGGAGCAAGCATCTGAGCGATCTGTTCTGGAAGAAGCACTCCTGGCCTTCAGCGACGTGCATTCTCTACAAACCGAGGAAGAACGACTCCTTCGTGAAATCGAGTCTTTTCAGAATCACGACGATTCGAAATACGAGAAACTCCTCTCCGATATGCATCATGTTCACGAGCGACTCGTGCAGCATGAGTCACACATGGTCAAGCCTCGAACGGAGGCCATTCTTTCCGGTCTTGGATTCTCGGACGACGAGTTGGATCGACCGATTTCCAGTTTTTCCGGAGGGTGGCGAATGCGGGCAGCACTTGCCAAACTGCTTCTCAGTGACCCCGACGTCCTGCTACTGGACGAGCCTACCAATCACCTTGACATCGACAGCATCGATTGGCTGGAAGGGTATTTAAAATCGTTTCGGGGAAGCGTAGTCATCGTGTCACATGATCGCTATTTCCTGGATCGAATGGTCACGTCGATCGCTGAACTAGGCCGCGGAAAACTCACCGAATACGCAGGCAACTACAGGTTTTATTTAGCCGAAAGAGAGGAGCGACGGACTAATCAGCGGGCTACCTGGGAAAATCAGCAGAAAATGATCTCCGAAACTGAGCGGTTCATCGAGCGATTTAGAGCGAAGGCTTCGAAAGCCCGACAGGTCCAGAGCCGGGTCAAGATGCTTGAAAATCTGGACCGTCTTCCGCCTCCGCTGTCTGATGAAGCAAGCATCGCCTTTCGATTTCCAGAACCGCCGAGATCCAACCGATCGGTATTCGAACTGTCCATGTTTTCGAAGACGTATGACGGTGAAGGTGGCTACGTTAAAGTCTTTTCAGAAGCTGGACCGCTCCACGTTGAGCGCGGAGATCGAATCGCACTGATCGGCCAGAATGGGGCTGGAAAATCAACACTCGCGCGTATCATGCTGGGCACTGAGCCCTTCAGTGGTGAACGGACCCTCGGCACAAAGGTGACACTCTCCTTTTTTGCTCAAAATCAGGCCGAGACCCTCCCGGCAGACCGAAATGTATACGAAGTGCTTCGAGAAAGCGCCGTCGATCAAACTGAAACCCGGATTCGATCTCTTCTCGGTGCTTTTCTCTTTCATGGAGACGATGTGTTCAAACCCGTGTCTGTCCTCTCAGGAGGAGAACGAAGCCGTGTTGCGCTCGCCAAAACGCTTGTATCACCGGCCAATTTCCTCGTTTTGGATGAGCCGACCAATCACCTCGATATCCTGTCCCGACAGGTACTCGTGGAGGCCCTTCAACAATATACCGGCACGTACGTGGTTGTCTCTCATGATCGTCACTTTCTCGACCAGATTGCCAGGAAAGTTTGGCGGGTCGAGAACGGCGGCGTGAGGGAGTTTCACGGTAACTATTCGGACTCTCTCTGGCAGATGGAGCACGGTACGGCGAGTCAATTACGCAACCGGAGCAGCAACAGGAGAAGCAATAGAGTGGTCGTTGAGTCCACTCCGAGGGCCAAACGAACGGGTGGACCAAAAACCAAAGAGCAGAAACGCCAGGAAGCGGAAGAAAGAAAAAGGAGGAAGGAAAGATCCGAGCTTGAAGGGCTCGCAGATCTGTCGACATTTACGGAGTTCCAGCTGAATCGAATACATCAGGAATCGGAAGGAAAGATCAATCAGAAAGAAACTGAAAAGGCCGAACTGGAAAAGAAATTGGCCGATCCGGATTTCTTTGAAGACCCGGAACGCGTTAGAAAAGTCAGCAAAAGACTAAGCCACGTGCAAGAGGAACTGGAGCGGTTGGTGGAGGAGTGGTCGTCTGTAGCGCAGGAATTAGAAAATCGGTAATCACGCGTAACGTGTATCTGGATTGAACACCCACTGTAGAGCCTGGACTACAACTCTCGCGCAAACCGAATGAAACGGATGGCCTGAACCGTTTTGGTCCGAGTCGGCACATCGTTTGTTCTTGAGAGTATGGTTGATCGGAGTGAAGTGGAACCGAATTACGGCCTGAGCTAACGTGAAGAATATTAGATTCATCGCATACACAGTTATTGGGCTTGGTCTGATGCCTGTATCCGAATCACATGCACAGATCTTTCGCCTCTCACCTTCTGACACGACGGCCGGTAATTATTTCGGGACGGCCGTTGCCATCGATGACTCGCTCGCAATCGTGGGCGCAAGCGGAAACAGCGAATGCGGAGAAAATTCTGGAGCTGCATTCATATATGAAATGGATGCGTCCAGCGAGTGGAACGAAGTCGCTCATCTGATTCCGGATGACTGCAAAGATGGACTCTTTTTTGGGAAGGCCGTTGCGATTAGCGGAAATCGGGCTGCGGTCGTGGCGTATGTGCCTTTTTTTTCAGGAGTTGAATCCAATACGGTTTACATTTTTGAACGAGTGACAGCTGATCACTCGTGGGTGCAGACAGCCAAGCTCCGTCAACCCCCTGGCCAGCTTGAAGGCACTTTTGCCGCCTCCATTTCTCTTGACCATGATCGCCTCCTAATTACTACGGCCGGGGATTCCAAAAATCACACATACAATGGCGCGGCCTACATTTACGAGAATTCAGGTCGGTCGTGGGTTCTGAGAGGGCGTTTTACGGGCAGCCTTGGGACTGAAGCAGGAGTGTTTGGTACATCCGGGGCGTTGAGCGGGGATCGGGCAATCGTGTCTGCGTCAACCTATTTATCCGAACAGCCCGGGTCGGTGTATATCTTTGATCGAAACCCGGAAACCGGCGTCTGGTCAGAATCAGGTATGCTCAGAGGCATTCTGGATTTCTTTATTTCGGTAGATGTTGACGGGGATCGAATCATCGTAGGTGAGAGTCGGGCCGGACCCGGAAATACGGGGCGCGCCCGTATTTTTGAACGCTCTTCAGACGGTCGATGGAAGGCCCGAAAAACACTGAAACCGGCGGCCAAGAACAGTCAGGGAGGATTTGGTTCGATGGTCTCCCTGCGTGGAAATCACGCGCTTGTTGTGGGCTTCGATGAGCAGCTGCAAATGGACTTTAATATCGACCGGGTGGTTTACGTTTTCGAGCGCGAGCCCGAACTCAACAACTGGTACCAGAAGCATATCATAGACCTCGGCGACGTGGCATTTGGATCTTCCATAGACCTGGACGACCAATCTGCAGTCATCGGCCAGACACCGGAACTGGCGCCCGGAAATGCCTACGTCGTAAGAATCAACTAGGGCCTGTTAACACTTCCTGAAATCGTCCTGCTGGAGGCCATTTTCTTGTCCAGCAAGGCAGAAGACGCACAGTGTAGCAGCGCTATATAAGCGTCTGAAAAGACGCTCCTCTGCGTTGTTCGTCGTTTATATGATTCTACCATATTTCATTCCTCACGCCTTGATTAGCGTCTTTTCAGGCAGCTACAGGGCGTTGCAGGAAGTGTTAACAGACCCTAGCTAGAACCGAGGCGTATAAACGTGGCAGTACGGTAGCTGTCCGTTCTTGTCGTAGTAATCCTGCTGATTTTCTTCCGCCGGCCAGAACATGGCCACCTGCGTAACTTTCGTCGCCACCGGGTATCCTTTCGCTTTAAGCGCCTCGATCAATCGCTCCGCGACCTCTTTCTGCTGACCATTTACGTAGAAAATCTCAGACCGGTATTGATCCCCGACGTCCGGCCCCTGTCGGTTAATCTGAGTCGGATCGTGCGTTTCGAAGAATAGTTTGGCGAGCGTTTCATACGTCGTTTCCTTTGGATTGAAGATGATCTCAATCGCCTCTGCGTGTCCGGTCTCTTCGTGACAAACCTGTTTATGGGTAGGATCTGGAACGCTTCCTCCGGTATAACCCACCGTTGTGGATATGACACCAGGTGCCTGGGCAAGGTAATACTCGGTGCCCCAGAAGCAGCCGGAAGCGAAAATGGCTCGTTCGGTATTGTTTCCCAATTCAGTCCTTTGTCTGAAATGACATCGATAATGAGTTTACGCAATGACGGGCGTTTTTCGGAGTGAACCCCTCTCCTTCAAAGACATGTCCCAGATGGCCCCCGCAGGCCGCGCAAACAATTTCGACTCTTCGCCCATCTGGATCGGGATGCCGGCTGACCGAGCCCGGGATGGCATCGTCGAAACTGGGCCACCCGCATCCGGAGTCAAACTTGTCGTCTGACCAGTACAGTGCTGCACCGCAACGGCGACAAGTATACGTCCCGTCCTCTTTGTGATCACAGTATTCGCCTGAAAAAGGAGCTTCGGTTCCCCTGTGAACGATGACCCGTTCTTCTTCAGGAGTTAAATCATTATTATTCAAGTGTTTGTAGTAAGTGTATTTGACAGCCTTGCTTCGGCCTGATATCGATCGAATTTGCTGTGACTTGTCGTTTCAAGGACATTTTCGACGCCCTCGTCCGCATTTGGTTCGGTAGTTGAGACGGTTCGGGTGCGTGTTCACCACCCGGGAATGATCATCCGGCGTTTTTTCTGAATGGATCCCAATCATTTCGTTTATTATTGTCTGACGCATGGTAATTTTGCCCGTAGCCCCCTGACCAGATCTTTGGTCCCCGTATGAGGCAATCGTTTCTACTTTTAGCATTTTTGACACTTGTTTCCAGCGTCGTTTCCGTCGTCGCTGCACAGGATTCGCCCGTCATCGACGCAAGTCGGGCCGTCTATCTGCGTTCGGAGACGGATAAAGAGCAGCCAAAATTCAGACATGTTACGCTGGAACTACTCACGTCAGATGAGGGCCGAGCCGCTCTTGATGAATTCACCCGGCGGAAGCAGACCGGGCAAATACCCTACGCCGCGAAGGGTGACCCAGTAGATATCGGTGAGACGAAAGTATTCACTGTTCGTAACCTCGACAGCCAGGCCGGAGCCTGGGATCCGATTGAGTTTACCAAAAAGGCTGAAGAAGCTCTTTTCAATATCTGGGTTGAAACGGCCGAGCTTGCCTTAGGCCGCGTCACGGATCAGGATGTCGAGGAAATGCGCCTTGCCTTCAACTCAGAGACACGTCCTCTTTCGTACAACCCTCAGCAAGGAATCCTAAAAAATAACCAGGATATTTTCGGTCCACCCCCCGATGTCGACGGTGACGGTATACTGGATGTTCTGGTCATGGACATTCGAGATGGTTGGGACCCGGCAGTTGAAGGAGCATTTACTCTGGGGTTCTACGATCCGGTCAACCTTACCGGGCAGAATCTAGCCGATATCATCCACCTCGATTCGTACCCCGGAATCACCGACCAAAAGAATGTAAAATTCAGGTTTGGCCGTCCTGAGCAAGTTCTCGCTCACGAGTATCAGCACCTGATTTATTCAAACGTCAACAAAGGGGTTGATATTCCCTTCACCAATGAAGGTCTGTCGACCTGGGCGGAAATGCAGAACGGATATTTCCCGCCCATTACGAGATATCCTGATTATCTGGATTTTGAAGATGAATGGACCCGTCCACTTTTGAGTTGGCGACAGGGAGGAGGTCCGCTTCTTGAAGACTATCAGCGGGGAGGGCTTTTCACGAGCTATTTGGCCGACAGGATTGGCGTTGTGAATACAGGCGCAATAGCGCAATCCGTGTTTTTTGGAGCTTCGGCTTACCAGGCGGTCCTAAATGCCCAGGGACTCGAGCTGAAGGATGTAGTTGCAGAGTATCATGTGGCCAACGTAATGAACGATCGGTCACTTGGAGAAGCATATGGGCACGCGTCGCCCATGTTTCAGTCTCTCCAAGTTCCGTTTGTTCCAATCGTTGACGGCACGCTTTCGAACAGCACGGCCAAGATTACGAAGGGTATCGGCCAGGGCGGATCCCAGTACATGATCTGGGAAAACGTGGCTGACTTCGCTCTTATCTTGTCGGAAGAAAATGCACGGCCGAACCTGATCAGGCCCATCGTTGTTCTAGAGCGGGAGATCGGACTGCCCGAGATTCAGTTGGTCGACATGGGTGTGGAAGGTGCCTTCTTCGAGGGGAGTTATGTACGGATCACTTTAATCATTCCACATGTGGACATCCTGGATTGGGACCCGACGGCTGTTCCGCAGGATGCGACCCCTCCGAGGGCGCTTGTTGCCTTCTCTGCCGAATGGCAGGATTTCCAGTCGTTGGTCCAGGTTGTGGAGATCGTGTATGACACGGGAAACGTTGCCCAGTTGATCATAAACGGTGAATCTTTTGACGCGGTGCAGCTGATCGAATCCTCTATGAAAGCGAATCGATTCGAAGTGCCAGCCGGTGGAATACTTAATTCCGTTCTAATCGATCAACCGTACGCGACTGATTTTGGTGGAGTGGCCTTACCACCTGATTCCCCGCGCGATTATGAACTGGTCATCTGGGATGAATCGCAGGACGGTCTTCCTGGAAACGAGCTCTTTTCAAAAGCCGTAACGGATTTATCCCTGACAGGAGATCAGGCTTTCATTTTTCACACGACTGACTTGTCTGCGGAAGCAGAACAGATGTCTGCCTTACCGCCGGTCATATTCATCGGCGTGCGCAATACCGGATCGGACGAGAATTATTTTTATATGACGGTTTCTGACTACGTGGCGAATGGCTCTCCTTCGTACATCTTTGACGATGCTTTGGGTGGGTGGGCAGCTTTTGACGGTCAATGCATCAGTTCCTGTGACGATATCGCTCTTGTAAATTACGTTCATCCGATCAGGGCCCGATTTGTTATAGATAGTGGCCCGACGGCTACCGACGATGATTTTGAAATCCCTATCGGTATTGGTCTCGAGCAGAACTATCCCAATCCGTTTAATCCGGTTACATCCATTCGATTCTCCTTACCGAACGCGACGCACGTATCTCTCAGGGTGTTTGACCTGTTGGGCAGGGAGGTCGATACACTCGTCGACGAATTGCTGTCGAGCGGTCAACACGAAGTGCAGTTCGACGCTTCTTCTTTAGCGAGCGGAATCTATATCTATAAGCTCGAGTCCGAATCGGAATCTCTCACGCGCACGATGACGCTGCTGAAATGACCTCCACGGATCGTTGCTGCCGATCATTGCTGCGGATCGTTGCTGCGGATCAAGGGGGAGCAGTTCGGTGACGTCAATGTGGGCGAACTCCCGTCCGTTCCAGTAGTCCAGGTACAAATGACCTCGTAC
>BTQE01000046.1:0-23401 GCA_036985715.1 Rhodothermia bacterium | reverse complement strand
AATGTAATTCGTGAGGGGATCTTTGTAGCGGCTTACCAGGATATCGAATGCCTCAACCGTCCCCATCTGGAACTGTGACATCAAATCCTCATCGCTCATCTGAACCAGCGCCTCGTAATGCCGGTTGTTCGGATTCACACCCGACAACCCGATCTCAGAAGCTTTCACTTTGAGCGTGCGCTTTTTCAGAACCCCTGTTTCTTTTGTCTTCGACATACTCTCCATCTATAAAGCGGAACCCCCTTCCGCATTCTTCGTTCGTTGACAGCTGGTATCTGTTACGCGGCTTTTTGCGCAACGGGTGTCAACATGCGTCGCAGCATTAAAGTCAGTATCAGTCTTTCGCTACGCGAACTCCCTCCTTTCAGTTCGTAATCTGCTGCGAGCAATGCCGAGAAGGCACGGCAAAGTGCTTTCTCGTCAAATCGACGCAAGCATATAAGATACTCCTTTATGAAGAACGGAGAAACCCCGATGCTTGATGACATCTCTTTTTCGGAAATCCTTCTTTTTTCAGAGGATCTTTGAATTCCGACCAGCTTCCAGAGCTTAATAAAGTAGGATGTAAGCACCGCTACAATCCTGGTACTCGCCTGTCGCCGGTTCGATGACTGTTGCAACAATCGTTCCGTGACCCGAATTGCGTCATTATGGCGCATTTCTCCGATGGCGCGTTGCAATTCAAATACGTTAAATTCTCGCGTCTGCCCACTTGCCTGGACAACGTCGTCCGCCGTCAGCGTCTCGCGTCTGCCTGCATACGTAGCCAGCTTTTCGAGCTCGGTTACAGCGGTTTGCAGATTGCACCCAACGAATTCGATCAGCATCTGTATAGCGTTCGGCTCGATGGAATATCCCCGATTTCGCGCCTCTCGCTTGATCCAACTCGGCATCTGGTTTGGATAGAGCGCTTTAAACTCGGCTGCCGTACCGTGTTTACTGAGGGCCAGGTATGGATGGGCCGACAATTTCGGCTTGCTTCCACACACCAGGAAGACCACCGCGGTGGGGTTGGGTTGCCTGGCATATTCGGCAAATCGCCGATTTTCCTTCAATCTGTCAAAATCTCGGATGACCACCACGCGGCGCTGCGCCATGAGCGGATAACTGGCGCAAATACTCAAAACGTCTTGTACATCTGCCTCGGCGCCGTACAAAATATCCAGATTGAAGTCCTTTTCATGCTCTTCGAGTGCGTTTTCAATCAAAAGTGCCTGTAGAGACTCTATGAAATAGCGTTCCTCGCCATAAAGCAGGTAAATGGGCTTAAAATTACCATGCTTGAATGCGGCCGCAAGATCCTCGTATGTCGCCTTTTTCGATGCCATATATCTTTCAATTCGGCGATTTCGGACTTGAAATCAAGCCGAGACTGAGTCTAATTCAAAAAGATGACAACCTTTTATCATACTGCCGCAAGCCAATTCACTCTGAACAAACGATCGACAGGCCCCATTTCGTGCCTTCTTACCGACAAAATGTCAGTCATCTGGTTTAAAGGTAACCTTTTGCTCTGAAAACTGGATGGCGATCTCCCGCAAGTCATCTGCATCCTGCATGACCATGCGATACGCCCAAGCGCGGAGGCTCAAGACCTGATCGTTCAGAATCGTCTCGCGAGACCACGCTCTGTCGTCGACACACGGCATCCGATCGACATTCAGCATCCTCGCCTCAATCATGCGATCGACGAGGTCTGTGATTCCGAGCGACACATAGGTCGGTTGCTCGTCGGTGATAGCAACGAAATTCCCTGATCCCGATGCAAAGTGCTCGATTACTTTTCGGTTCACATCTTCTTCCCTTCCCAGAAGAGCCACGTATCTTCCGCGAATCGAGACCGAATCTTCATAGGGTGCCGAAGAGAGGATTGACTCTGGAATTCGGGCCAAAAACGACCGTTGTGCTTTGAGTTCTTCCGCCAGATAAGTGAGTTGCCGAAGCAGCGATCGAATGTTTCCCTCTTCCACAGTGTCCTCGGAAGCAGTGGACATTCGGATATGGTTCAGTTTCGTGGTAATTGCCCTGCCTGGGTCGACTCTGTATCGGTCGTCATATCTCTTAAAGAGTGACGATTATTCTCGCGCTGATATTCCCATGTCGATCCGAATTGCGGATTCTTTTGCTTGCGTAGAAACGCCAGCCGGTCAGCGAGACGCTCTTTCGGTACCAGAAGGCGATCGAGTCCAAAAATGGCTTCTTCTCTGTCCTGAAAAGTCATGTCGTATTCCTTCGACATCACGATGGCCTCCTCTGGGCAAACTTCTTCACAGAAGCCACAATAAATGCAGCGTAGCATGTTAATTTCAAACCATGCTGGCTCCCTCTCCTTGGGTCCGTCAATCTCCTTGGTCTCCATCGATATGGCCATAGGCGGACAGGCAAGTGCACACAAATTGCACGAAACGCAACGAGTTTTCCCTTCGTCCTGGACCAAAACCGGGCGCCCTCGATAGCTGTCCGGCGGATACCACTGCTCTTCTGGATACTGAAACGTGTAAGACGGCTCATTCCAGATTTTGCGAATTGACCAACCGAGCCCTTTCAGCACTTCCGGAAGATAGAGTCGCTCCCAGAAGTTGAGCTTCCGTTCATTCTTTGTTGCGGTATTAACGGGCTTCCCGGGCATTCGAGATTGGTTTCTTGGATCCTGAACCTGGCTGGTGCTGTTCGTTCGGGAAGATAGGCA
This sequence comes from Rhodothermia bacterium, assembly GCA_036985715.1. Lineage (GTDB taxonomy): Bacteria > Bacteroidota > Rhodothermia > Rhodothermales > UBA10348 > SMXL01. Next base: position 20,712 of record BTQE01000046.1, on the reverse strand, counting down.
CTCCGTTGAAGCAATTCAGAGTCAGACGCTGTCAGAAGCACCGGCTTATCCAAAAATTACCGGTAATCCAGAAAGAGCCCCGCAGGAGTTCGGCATAAGCTCAGCTTTCGTTCAACTTGAACCGCGCCCTACTTCGCCTTGAAAACCAGCGTGATCGGAACGCCTTCAAATCCAAAATGCTCACGTATTTTATTTTCCAGAAAGCGCCGGTACGGCTCTTTTATCCCTTGAGGATGATTGCAGAAGAAATTGAATACCGGCGGCCATTCACGGACCTGCGTCATGTAGTTGATCTTGACGCGTCGACCTCGGTACAGGGCCGGATGATGCTTGGCTATCGCCGGTCGAAGCGTGTCGTTGAGTTTGCTCGTTGTGACACGCACCCGCCTATTTGCTTCGACTTCCAAAACTTTGTCGAGCAGCTTCCAGGTCCTCTGTCTGGTCTCGGCTGAAATCGTAATCACCGGAACGTATTCCAAGGTTTTCAATCGGTCACGTATTCGGGTTTCGAACTCTTTTGCCGTGTTGGTCTCTTTCTCAATCAAATCCCATTTATTGATCCCGATCACGAGACCCTTGTTCAGGCGCTCCGCAGTCTTCAAAACGCGAATGTCCTGGGACTGCATGTCATCCGTCGCGTCAATGAGGAGCACGGCTACGTCACAGGATTCAATTGCCCGCTCCGTCCTTAAATGAGCATAAAACTCAATATTTTCAGTGATTCGCGTCCGTTTTCGTAGACCCGCAGTGTCGACCAATACCACTTCCCGGCCATGATATTTGAGCGTAGAGTCAATGGCATCACGGGTTGTACCGCTGATTTCAGTGACGATCGAACGATTTTCTCCAAGCAAGGTGTTGGTTAGAGAGGACTTCCCCACATTCGGGCGCCCAATAATCGCGATCCGAAGCCGGTCGTTGGGTTCGGCGTGTTCTTTTTCCGGAAGTGCTTCGACCACGGCATCCAAAAGGTCTCCGGTCCCGATCCCATTCAGAGCGCCGACCCCGTAGACTTCTCCTAAACCAAGTTGATAGAATGAAGATGTCTCCCACCGCAGTTCTTCGTTGTCGGCTTTGTTTACGAGTGTAATAACCGACTTGTCCCCTTTGCGGAGAATCTCGGCCATCTGCTCATCCAGGTCAGTAATGCCGCTTTTCACATCCACGACGAAAAGCAAGACATCTGCCTCATCGATCGCGATGTGCACCTGCTCCCGAACGGCGGCCTCAATACGATCCGTCGAGTCCTGAATAAACCCACCGGTATCGACGAGCGAGAATATCCTTCCGGACCATTCCACCGTTCCGAAAACGCGATCGCGGGTGACGCCCGGGACGTCGTCGACAATCGCGCGGCGTTCTTCGGTAAAACGATTAAAGAGCGTGGACTTCCCGACATTCGGGCGCCCAACAATGGCAACGAGCGGCATAGAATGATCGCCTTTTACTACAGGCGTTCCTTTCGTTCGATGTACAGAGCACGGAACAACATATAAGCGCACTCGGCGGTTTCCGTCGTAAACCAATAGTTTACCCCTGCACCGATCGCCGCTCCCGCAATCGGGATCGTTTGGGCCAGCTTCCGTCCGACAATATTCTTCGCCAACTCACGCGGCAGATGTCGATTCTGTTCGCGAAATGTGCCCCTCACCTTCCCTTTGTAATTCGTGTCTCCAGCGATTGCTGCGCCTGCGACGGAAATTTCTTTGACTGCGGCTGTCTTGGCCTCTCGACTGCTCGATGCGGCTGCATTGAAAATGGAGAGTACAACGGGGCTGAATTCGGGGCCGTCCATCGGGAAGCCGTAGGCCCCTCCAATCTGCTGAATCAGTCGCAGGTTTATGGCGAAGAGAAGAGGAATATCTGCTGCGATAAATACCACGCCGCCGAGACCCGTACCTCCGCCTTCGACGGCTGCCAGAATCGCGTTCTCCGAGAAAAAGCCACGTGCCAGCTCATCGAGCTTCTTCAAATCACTTTCACGGAGTTCGTCGAGCGATTCGATTTCGAGTCCAATAGACTTAGCCCTGGCCAGAAGATCCCGATCGTCCAGCGTCCATTTGGAGGCATCGTTCAGAAGAGAAAGCGACTGCGATACGGCTGAATCAGCCTGATCAAGCAACTCCTCGGGAATGATCTGTCGAACCACCCAGTCAACCGGCTGCATGGCCCAGTTTATGGCCTGAGTCAACAGCGAAACGCTACCGTGCTGCCAGGAATCAATATCGCGCTGAACGTCGCGTTCATACGAAGACAGTCGCATACCCAATCCGGATTTCGTGAACCAAAGAAACGGTGTCCGTACCGACTCTGGCTAATATAGGTTGGTAGCTTTGAAAACATCCCGGGACGAGGCCCCTGATCGAACCCAGGTCAAGAATCAACTCATCAGTTGATATTTCTTCAATAGTCGGTACATGGTCGCTCTTCCGATTCCAAGCTCAACGGCTGCACGGTCAACGTTACCATCGCAGCGGTCATACGCGTGCTCGACCGCACGTTGCTTGAGTTCTTCGAGAGAAACGATGCCCTGACCGTCACCACCCAGGGGTTCGAGATTAGGCGATTCGTAGCTACTCGAGCCGTTTGTACTGGGAAGTGCAACCTTGGGTTGCGGTGAGACGGGGAAAATGGTCTCAGCCGCGTCGGCCAGAGTCAAACGGTCCTCCCATGCAGAAATAGGATTGGCTCCATGAATCATGAGGTCGGTTGCCGAAATGGCTTCACCATCTGATATCAGGATGCCGCGTTCCACGGCACTTTTCAGCTCGCGCACGTTGCCCGGCCACGAATAGTTCGTAATGGCCTTCCGCGCCTCAATCGAAATAGTTTTCCCCTTGAAATCCGAATGTTGCTTCGTGTACTCGCGGAAGAAATAATTGGTGAGTAGCAGCATGTCCTGTCCGCGCTCTCGGAGTGGAGGCAGTGGAATGGGATACTGGAAAAGTCGATAATAAAGGTCTTCCCTGAACTTCCCTGATCGGATCATCTTGATGATATCCTGATTCGTCGCGCTAATCACCCGAGCGTCGAAATCAATCGTCTCGTTGCCGCCCACTCGCTGCAATTCTCCTTCCTGAAGAGCACGAAGTAGTTTTGCCTGGAGATCCAGATTAAGTTCGCCTATCTCATCCAAGAAGATGGTTCCTTCGTCGGCTTGTTCGAACTTGCCAATTTTCCTGGTGTGGGCACCCGTAAAGGAGCCCTTCTCGTGACCAAAAAACTCACTCTCCATCAGCTCGCGGGCGATCGCTGCGCAGTTCACTACGACGAAGGGGCCCCTTTTTCGATTCGAGTTGAAGTGGATCGCTTTCGCTACCAATTCCTTTCCTGTTCCACTCTCGCCCTGGATAGCCACGGTCAAATCTCCTCGAACTGCCTTTTGAACGAGGTGATAGACATGTTGCATAGGAGCGCTGTCACCAATCAGTCCCTTGATCTTGTACTTGTTGGTGACCTCCTTGCGAAGTGTGTCGAGTTCTCTTTCCATCGACACTTTCTCAAGAACGTGCTTCACAACCGTATCGAGCTTAACGAGATCGTCCTGACCTTTCGTGATGTAGTCGTAAGCGCCGAGTTTCATCGATTCGACGGCTGTGTCGATAATTCCCTGGGCAGAAACCATGATGACGGGAACGCCCGGGAGCTTGGACACGACCTCACCCAGAACCTCGATGCCATCGATACCGGGCATCATGATATCGAGCAGGATCACGTCGGGTTTTTCAGAGAGCCCCTCTAGGACTTCTTCGCCACTATTAAACACCTTGACTGAGTAATCTGGATTCTTATCCAGACGATAGCTCAGCATGCGTGCGTAATGCTCGTCGTCATCTACGACAAATATCCGATATGGCATAAACTTTTCTTTCGACGATTCTGATCCAAAAGTCCCGGAACCCGGTCCATTTGAAGGATTGAGCCGTTCTACGGGAGTTGTCTGGCAGTCAGGTCTGTTATCGGGTGAAACGAGCCGGTCTTAAGGCCCAAACGGTCGTTTATTGACCGATACCAGCTTGGTCTGAATCGACTTATCTCTTGCACGCCATGAAGTTATATCCGCTAAGGACTCGACTCCCGCAGCGACTGCAATTCTACAAGAGGCTCAGTCCAATTCCGCCTATGATGAAGAGATAGATGGCGAAATATTCCAGACGTCCTTTGCGAACCACATCGAGGACGAGCTTGATGGCCAAAATGCCTGAAAGAAATGCAACGATCAGGCCGATTATCATGGGAGTCCAGACTAGCGAGACACCCGTTGAAATCGACTCCGACACTTCCAAAACTGCGCCAATCAGCACGACGGGTAATAACATGAGAAACGAAAAGTTTGTCGCTCGCTCCGGCTCCACATCCAGGTAGATGCCCGCGCTTATAGTAGCTCCTGATCTCGAGATACCTGGGAGCATGGCTGCGGACTGAGCGATCCCGATGCCGATTGCCTTGAGCGTAGTCACCTGGCCGCTGGGTTTCTTTCTGAGTCGTGTCAGGAGGAGTACTAGACCCGTTACCAGAAGCATCGCAGAAGTAAACCGTGGATTCGCGAAGGCTGCCTCGATCGAATTCTTGAATACCAGGTAGGTGATTCCAGTCGGAATCATGGTAACCAGGATCAGAATCGAGAGTCGAAACGATTCATTTTCCGACCACATCGACCGGTAATCTGAAGGTCGAACTACCCCGCGCACAAATTCCAGGGTGAGGGCCAGGATTTCTCGCCGATAGACGACGATGATGCTAAATACGGTGCCAAGATGTACCAGGGCTTCGAACAGAATTCCACTTCCTGGATCCGTGCCCACGCCAAGTAAATGTCGCCCGAGAACCAGATGACCTGACGATGAGACCGGTAGAAACTCGGTTACTCCCTGAATCAGACCCAACAGTGCTGCTTCCCACCAGGACATAGACGTTTTGAACCGAATGGTTATCGATGATCGATTGATCTGCTACGGCGACCGCTACCCTGTGGGCGCCACGGGGTTCCTTACCCTTCAGGTATTTCAGGTTTGACTATAAGAACCTTTTCGCGCTCTACGACGACCGTCCCCAGGGGACTTTTTCGAGGCTTGCGAACGTAGCGTTTCTCGGCGACGATTACCGGAGCCAATTCACTCGTTCGTGCCTTACTGTGCCAGGCGGCAATAGCCGCCGCCTTCTCAACGATGCGTGCTGGTGGTGTTTCCTGTCGCCGGGGAACGCGCAGGACCGTATGCGATCCGGTAACACCACGAGCATGCAGCCACAAGTCGTACTTACGCGCCTCCTGCGTTGTCAGCTTGTCATTCTGTTTGGCATTTTTTCCCACCCAAACTTCGTAGCCGTCACTAAGCAGGTAGCGCCGGTAGGGCACCTGCGTATCGACGCCTGTCCGCTGCGACGAAACCGCGGCCAGTGCCGAGGCATTTCGTTTTTTGAATTTCGTAACCTCCGCAGCTGTCTCGGCTTCGTTCAGTTCAGCATGAAGCTCCTGAAGCTGATTGACCAGCTCGCCCATTTCGGACAACCTTTTCTTGGCGTGAATGCGAGCCTGACGTGACTCCCGCGCTCTTTCGTAGTACCGTTCTGCGTTCTGAACGGCCGAGAGCTCCGATCGAAGCGCGATGGTAAGCTTCCCGCCTCCAGCTATGATATCATCCAGTGTGACTGAATCCTGTCCCGATTCAACATCTTGTTGTGAAGCCATGAGAAGATGTCCATACCGTTCATACGTCTCGGCTCGGCTCTCCTGATCGACTTCTTTGAGCAATCGCTTGTGACTCCTCACGGCTTTCTTGAGCCGCGTACTGATCGCGCGTTCCAAAGGGGCGTGTTCTCGATCATAAGCGGTCTGGCTCAGCTTTCTTCGGATGTAGATCCGGACAGCTTCATCGGTCGTTTCAAACAATTCTTCTCTGAGACTCCCTTCCAGAGTTAACGGTAAAAGGCTGAACAGATGCGCATTCGTACCCTTCCAGAATATCCGGGGCGACGGCGAATCGAGTATCCGCACCAATCTGTCTCTAGACGCTTCCAACGCTGAGACCTGTTCGCTCGACAAACTCGCCTTTGTCTCGGCGTCGAGGCCTGCATCCAGGATCACTTCGGCTGCAAATATGGAACCCAGGAGAGGATTCGCTTTGCGAACCCGTTTTCCAAGGTTTCCCTCCGCGGCGACCAGTGTTTCAGCAAACGGAACGGTTTGTGATGGATGTGTGACCGATTCTCTAATTTCAATGCCCTTCTTCCGGAATCTCTCTACGACTATCCCGTCCCCGTCGGTTCGATACACATTCGAAGCGGGTCCAAAAAGCTCTATCCGTAACCCTGACCCGTCTACAAACGCCAGATCAATTAATCGATCGCTCGGATCAATGGATAAGTTCTTTACGATCAGACCCTCGGCGGTTGAGAAAACACTCGCGACATTTTTCCTGGCACGAGATGCGTTAGTCGTACAGCTCAGATATCGGAGCGGCGCTTGAACAGAGATTTGGAGGGCCCTTAATTCTCCCTGAGAATCACGAAGTGCAACGATAAGTTCTCCTCGTTGTTGAGAGTAAATCTCGTCTACCGTTGCTCCTTCGATCCACGACTGCCACTCGTTGACGAGCTGGCTGAGGGTATAGTAATTGGTGAGCACCAGAACAGAATGGACAGACGATCAAGCGCTGTCTTTTTTTGGTGATCGCGCTTCCTGGACTGCGGACAGAATCCAGATCGCCGCCCATGCAACAGAAATGACCCACCAATTCACGTAAAGCAGCATGATCAGATTTGCCCCGTACAGCGCGTGATAGAACCAAACAGGCACATCTTTGTCCAGATCGCCTGGTTTTTTCTTGACACCCTTTTTGACCGCGCCGCTAATTCCGCTCAACGCGGCGCCGATTTTCAGTAGCAGAATTAGCGGTGTGTAGATTACAATTATCCAGTAACCCCAGTCGGCCTCGGTGAGTACAAATACGGCGATCACTATCGTTACCAGGAGGTCGATCACTACATTTCTTAGCCAGGCCATACGGGTACCGAGGATGTCACAGAGTGGGCAAAGTTACGTGATTCGGATTTAGCACACTGCCATATGTACGACCTGCAACCAAGAAAAAGGCACCCCGGGATCACGGAGGTGCCTTCAAAAACTTTACGACGGTGCCGGTCAACTCCCAGCCTTTCTTAGCCGCTATTAACCTATGTGCATCTGAAGTTCTTCGCGGCGATGCTTCTGACGAAGCTTCCTGAGCGCCTTTTCTTTGATCTGACGAACGCGCTCGCGCGTCAGCCCAAACCGCTGACCTATTTCTTCCAGCGTCAGTGGATGCTCGCGACCGATACCAAAATAGAGTCTGGTGATCTCAGCTTCTCTAGGATGAAGAAGGCTCAGAGCACGCTCGATGTCGATCTTCAACGACTCATCCATCAGTGTATCGTCTGGTGACGTGTCTTCGTCATCAGGGAGTACGTCCAGGAGGCTGTTGTCGTCATCTTCGTTGAACGGCGCATCCATCGACAGGTGACGACCCGTATGCTGTAGAGCTTCGCGAACCTTTTCTACATCGACTTCCAGCTCTTTGGCCAGCTCTTCAATGTTGGGTTGGCGTTCATGCGTCTGAGCTAAACGAGCACTCGTTTTGCGAATTTTGGAAATCGTACCGATCCGATTCAGTGGAAGACGAACTACGCGACTCTGCTCGGCCAATGCCTGCAGGATGGCCTGGCGAATCCACCAGACTGCGTATGAGATAAATTTGAAACCACGCGTTTCATCGAAACGCTGGGCGGCTTTGATCAGTCCGTAATTCCCCTCATTGATCAGGTCTGCGAGCGTCAGACCTTGTCCCTGATACTTTTTGGCCACAGAGACGACAAAACGAAGATTGGCACGCGTCAGTCGATGCAGTGCTTCCTGCTCGCCTTTCTTGATTTGTCGGGCCAGCTCAACCTCCTCTTGCGGGGTCAAAAGAGCAATCTGCCCAATCTCCTGTAAATACTGATCCAGCATTCGCTGCTGGCGTGGGACGTACATATACCCCTTCCTCTTTTTCTAAATTCTTATTGTGACTCGCGGCGGGTGTCCACGAGTGTCTATAACGATGTTTTACGTCTCCTTACGTCAGTAGGGTTCGCACTCTTTACGCGGTTCTGCAACACGCAACTGGAAGTCCTCAGGTTCCCGCATTCGACGAATTTGACCCTGTTTCAACTGGGGGTAACGTATTGTTTCGCGAAATTGACAGGACCTCGTTCGCAATTCTGCGGTCTCCTGACATTCTTGGAATTTTTGACTGGGCACTAACGGATGCCCTGCTCATGGTCAGCCATTTGTAAAACGTACCGTTTGATACTTCCACGATTTCGGGGCGTATAAATGCACTCGCTTCCCGTCGAATTGCGTAGTGTCGATTGACCGACTGAAGATGAAAATCCATCAGCTCGGAAAAGTGATTCAGGTCAGGCGTATTGCCATCGAATTCAATCAGCCATTGATGACCCGGCATCTTGTCCGAGCCTAGGTCCGTCGGCGCTATATGGTAGTCATGCACGGTGACACCGGTTTCACGACAGGCATATTCCAGAGCCGAACGAGCCTCGTCCCCATACACCGCCTCACCGTATTTGTCGATTACTTCACTCACCCGCCCCGCTACCACAATTCGATGCGGAGTTTTGCTCGTGAACTCGACCACATCCCCAACACCATAAGACCACAGCCCGCTACAGGTTGTCACGTGCATTCGGTATAGAACGCCCACCTCGATATCGGTGATGGTGTACCGGGCGGGTTGGAGTGAGGAGTCATCCATCCGGACAAATTCATAAAAGACGCCGTTATCAAGGTGCAGGAGCATGTCTTGTCGGTTTGGCTCCTCCTGAAAAGAGAAGAACCCTTCGGAGGCCCCGTAACTCTCTACAAAGTCGATGTTCGGGGCGTCGATGTTCGGCGTATCGATGTTCGGGGTATCGATGTTCGGGGTGTCCATGCCCGGAACACGAATCCGCGACGGCCCGATTTGCTCAATGAGCAAGTCACGATAGGATGACAAAGCGACTCCGCCGGAAAAGAAGACGCGCAGGTTGGGCCAGATCTCCCGTACAGTCTTCACGCTCGTCCTGGGCTGAGAATTGCTTCGAGCATTGCTCAGAGAATTGTATCGCGCAATTAATTTCTTAAAGAGAACAATGGCCCAGCTCGGTACCATTACTATAGCGCGGATGTCCATCTCCATAGACAAGTCGACGATCGCGTTCAACTTCTCGTCCCAGTTCGGATGATTCAGGATTGCTCTCGGTACGGCCTCCACTCTTGTTCGCAGAATCCAGGGTGACGTAGAAGCGAGAAGCCCGCTAACCTCTCCGATCAGTGCATCCGGTCTGACCTTATCTTTTTCCACGCGACCCGGTACTGAAAGAACACGACCACGTGCGATGTCCATGTGGCCCGTCGATTTCATATAGTTCCAGGCGGTCGTGAACGAAAACCGGCGGTTGATCCGAAGCATCTCTCGACTGATGGGAATGATGGTTCCTTCGGAAACTGTGCCGCTCGACACAGCGAAATGCTTGAAACCGTCCGGCCAAAACACGTTTTCTTCCCCGCCTCGAACACGTTCGATATCCGACCGATAATCCTCGTAATCGTGGAGCGGAATTCCAGATTGGTATGCAGTAACAACGTCATGTGCACAGGCGATTTCTGAAAAACCCAAGCGCCGGCCCCACTCGGTATCACGAGCGCGGTAGACCAGATTCTGAAGGAGATCACGCTGCGTACGTTCAGGTTCGGCGATGAACGTTGCGACCGCCTTCCAAGGTCCTGTCGTGAAATGTATTCGCCTCCTCATATACGTGACCAGTCGATCGCGTGTGGCAACACCGTCTTAACTCGCGGCTCAATAATGTAAGTCACCCCTCTCGACGATCCAGTAATTTGCGAATCCTATGAATGGTAATCGCCCTTTAGAAAGCGGTGCCGCATATGTGTCATCGATCTAATCTCCCGAGTATCTCATTCGATATTGACTGGGTCGGATCGTTTTTCTATCCTCTCGTTCCCGAGGCTCGGCCAGCGAACTGTCTACCGTTAATCCTACGTATCCAAACAATCAAGAAATGAAATATTTCCCCCGCCCGTTAATCAGCTCCTGCCCAAAGTGGACGCTGGCAATTCTATTTTTTTTAGCGCTTTCCGGATGCGACTCTAACAATAACAATGACAACAACGGAAATAATGGATTTCGGACTGAGTTTCGAGTCCGATATGAGGTCACTGGATCATGCAGCGGCATTCTTGCCGTTGGGTATACAATAAACGGAGGGGGAACTAGCGGCGAATCTATTACGCTTCCTTGGTCATTCGAAACGGACTTCAATGCGCCAATTCCATTTACAGCGGTCGCAATTGCGGCATCTTGCTCAACTTTGACCGGAAACAATACGCTGACGGCCAAAATTATTGTCGACGGGAAAGAGAAAGGAACGCAGACATCTTCAGCTGTTGGGAACGTGAGTGTGAATGTCGCCGTCATTCTGAATTAGGTACCAGGTTGCTTGCAGGAAGTCTTCCGTGACCGAGCCTAACATATCGAACGTCGTCCTGAGCGCCCGAGGCCTGGAGCTTAGCTGTTCGTCTGACAGGACAGTTCCGCCGCATATCATGGGGGTCTTGAACGTAACGCCTGATTCATTCTCTGACGGTGGTGATTTCCTCACGGTCGACAGAGCAGTTGAAAGGGCTAGAGAGATGATCTTGGAAGGCGCCGCAATTATAGACGTTGGAGGAGCCTCTTCCAGACCCAAAGGAAAAACCTATGGTGAAGGGGCGGCCGTCGTGTCTTCGGAAGAAGAGGCCATGCGCGTGGTACCGGTGATCAGCGCGGTATCGGCTCAGCATCCAGACGTGTGGATTTCGGTTGACACCTTCTCGAAAGACGTTGCCGCGAAAGCCATTGCTGCCGGGGCCCATATGATTAATGACATCACGGGACTTCGATCCGATCCGAGACTTGCCGATTTGGCCGCTGCTGAGAAGATTCCAATCATCCTCATGCACTCCCTGGGTGAACCCGGTTTGATGCCGCACGGCGGTGACTACGGAGATGTCGTTGCTGAGGTTCGACGCAGCCTTGAGGAGTCAATCTCTGTCGCCGAGGCCCGAGGCGCGGAACAGCTGATCATCGACCCGGGGTTCGGTTTTGGCAAATCCGTGGATGACAACCTCCGTCTGATGTCTACCCTTAACGAATTGACCGATTTGGGATTCCCGGTAATGGTCGGCGTATCACGCAAAAGTTCCATTGGAGCCGTTCTTGGGGGCTCAAATGAACCGGCTTCAATCAAGAATCGGCTTTTTGGATCGCTTGGTGTCACGGCCGTAGCTTTTCTTCGGGGCGCGTCGATCATACGTACCCATGATGTCGGCCCTACAATCGACATGCTTCGGGCGATGACCGCAACACTGAATGCCTGAATGGGTACGAATAGGTCCGTGAACTCCGGGATATCCGGCGGTCTATCGGATGGGTATTCTTGCTACTTTCGGGTTTCTTAGGTAGGATGCGGGCGGACATGATCGACATTTTAACCATGCTTCGAATTTGACGTTATTCCCCTGGGTCATACCAATTCGGGCGGTTGATCTGCTTGAGATCATTATAGTCGCCTACGTGCTCTACAAGCTCTATGTATGGATGCGCGGAACGATCGCGGTTCAAATCTTCGTGGGAATTCTGGCGCTGTATCTCATCCAGATATTTGTTACCGCGGCGGACATGACCATTTTCAGGGCACTCTTCGGCTCGATCAGTGAGGTCTTCGTCCTGGCCGTCATCATTCTTTTTCAACCGGAAATCAGACGCCTGCTATTGCTTCTCGGACAGAATCCGCTTGTCAGACGGTTCATGCAATCGCCGGCACAGATGGAGCGCATCTCTGATATTGTCCTTGCTGTTCAGGAAATGAGCGAAAAAAGCATAGGAGCTCTCATTGTATTCGAACGATCGACCGGACTTCGAAGCTATATTGAGACGGGTACGGCACTGCAGGCGCAGGTCAGTCGCGACCTGCTCGTTTCCATTTTCTTTTCCCAAAACCCGCTGCACGACGGCGCCATTATCATCCGGGACGCACGGATCGCTGCGGCACGATGCGTTCTCCCCGTATCGTCCAATATGAAACCCAGATTCCATTTGGGGCTTCGCCACCGGGCGGCTGTGGGAATTACTGAGTTGTCCGACGCCTTTGTCATTGTCGTATCTGAAGAAACGGGCCGAATATCTGTGGCGAGCAATGGCGAAATGGTTTCGGGTGTATCGATTGATCAACTACGAGAATATGTCACGGAGGCGCTTTCACCCAAATTGCCCCAAGAGGCAGAGCCGGCAGTAGCGGTTTAGAATAATTCGACGAATGGTTTTCGGAAGACCACAGGGATGAACGTAGACTGGAAGTTTCAAAGGCGGCGCTCAAGACTGATGAATCTCCTCCGTGAAAGAGGGATCGAGGACGAGCGTGTCCTTGTGGCGATGAACCAGGTTCCGAGACACCTTTTTGTTGATGAAGCTCTACGTGCCCGGGCCTATCACGACGAAGCGCTGCCGATTGGAATGAAACAGACCATCTCGCAGCCGTTTACCGTCGCCTACCAGACCATGATGCTGGCTCCCCAACCCGGTGAACGAATCCTGGAAATTGGAACGGGCAGCGGATATCAGGCAGCGATCCTGTGCGAAATGGGTGCCCGCGTATTCACGATCGAGCGACTTCGTCCGCTTTACGAACGAACTCTACAACTGCTTCGCGATCTCGGCTACAAAGCCCTTTGTCGGTGCGGAGATGGCACTCAGGGATGGGAAGCCGTGGGTCCGTTCGACGGAATAATCGTCACTGCCGGTGCTACGCTGGTACCAGATAAACTCTTGCAGCAAGTTCGCATTCCCGGTGAAGGGCAAAGCGGCGGTCGATTGGTGATCCCTGTTGGCGACCGCGACTCCCAGCGCATGACTCGAATTAGCCGCGAAAGCGCAGTATCCTATGTTCGTGAAGAAACTGAAGGATTTCGTTTCGTTCCTCTCATCGGTGCCTCCTGACTGAGAGCGCGATCGGTCAGGCTCGCTCCGGAGTCCAACTTTTATCCCTGTGATCGACCCGGTCAATTACACCCACGATGGTTGCATCGGTGGGGATGAGCAACGGCTTGAAGGGCACGGTTGCTTCTGTCGAAGAAACATAAATAATCGTGTCTCCTACGCCCGAGTCGACCGTATCCAGCGCGACGATGGGGTCGCCCACGTCCGTTCCGCAAAAGGCCATAGGCTGGACAAAAAGCATTCGTTTTCGCTCAAGTGACTCTACCTTTCGCGTAGCCCAAACCGTACCGATGATTTTTCCCAGATTCACAAATCGCTCGAATTTTAGTCTGCGTCACCGATGACATCCAGCTTGTCGACAATCGCGGTAATGACCGCGTCGACGGGTTTGTCTCGTGTAAGATCTGTCTGACGAGCACTGGATCCCTGCGCAAAGAGAACCGTCTCCCCAACTCCTGCTCCGACGCTATCCACTGCAACCACAAACCGGTCCTTCAGCTTCCCGTCCGAGTCAAGCTCCTGGACGAGTTGGAGCTTCATCCCGATCAATTGAGGATCCTTGCGGGTAGCCCAGACCGTTCCGATTACTTTCCCAAGTGTCATAGCATTTCTCAGATAAGTGTGGGCAATCCTGGATAGATACCGATTCTCTAGCCGAACGAAATTCCGCCACAATCGAATGGAATATCGAAATAGTCCGCCACGGTCGCAGCATGATCTCGAAACGATGATCGAATTCCCAGATCATTCGCGTCATCAGATCCATAATATAAGAGCGGAACGTATTCGCGGCTGTGATCGGTGCTGGGTGTTGTAGGATCATTGCCATGATCGGCTGTTATTACGATTCGCCCGCCGTCAGGCATGGTGCGCAGGATCTCTGGCAGTCCTAAATCAAACTCTTCGAGCGCCTCCGCAAATCCTTCCGGGTTATTCCGATGTCCGAATTCCTGATCGAAATCAACCAAATTTATCCAGATGAAAGTGGGTGCGCTGCTCTGCGCGGCCTGAGAGATGCGTCTCGACAGTTTCCGAATACCGTCTGAGTTGGACCTCGTTTTTTGATTCTCCGAAAAACCGATCCCCCCGAACAAGTCGAAAATCTTCCCAATGGAGACTGTGACGACGCCCTTTTCCTGCAGCGCTTCCTGGACGGTCTGAGCCGTTGGCAAGAGAGAAAAATCTTTTCTGGATGGAGAAATCCGCGTGTAGTTGCCGACTTCACCCTGGAATGGTCGTGCGATGACCCGTCCAACGGCGTGGTCTCCGACACAGACTTGTTCCCTTGCAATCAAACACAGGTCATAGAGCTCCTCGAGCGGGATGACCCCTACATGTGCAGCAATCTGGAATACGCTGTCTGCCGACGTATAAATAATGGGCTTTCCTGTTGCCGAATGCTCTTCACCCAGCTCCGTAACGATGGTCGTACCGGAGATTGCCTTGTTTCCCAGGACTCCTGACGAGTTCGTATTCGAAAGAAATGAATCAATCACTTCCTTTGGGAATCCGTTTGGATACGTGGGGAACGGCCGATCAAGGCGAAGCCCTGCAAGTTCCCAGTGACCGGTCGTGCTGTCTTTTCCGGCCGACATTTCCTGCATTTTGCCAAAGCTGGCCGAAGGATCAGAAACGACGTCAACACCCTCCAGTGATCGAATTCTTCCAAGACCCAGGCGTGTCAGGTTCGGAATGGTCAGAGGCCGATGGCTACAGACGTGCCCGAGTGTATCGCTCCCGGCGTCTCCATATTGCGCCGAGTCCGGTTGTTCGCCGATTCCTACACCGTCAAGGACTATCGTGATGAATAGCTGCACTTCGCCCGCGTACTACTGACGGAGATTGAAACGGAAAACTGGTCGAGGCTTATTCAACGATTGTGCACTCGCCCGACTCAAAGGCTTCCTGGAGAGCAGCCGTAGCATCCGACCGTAGATCGTCCGGCCCTTTGTGGCGCGCGTGCAACATCGCAACTCCGACGCTCACCCCCCCTTGAAGGCGTCCTCTCTCGTCCACAAATGACGTCTGAATACGGCTCGCCCATGACGCTACCCTGTCTACTTCACCATGATAAAACACGCCGAATGTAAGCTCCCCAAATTGTTCGACCCGACCATCATCTGCTACTGCACGGATCCGTGCTTCGAACGCCGATTCCAACTCGTGAATTTCTGTCACGCCTCTCTCACCCAAATCCTCGCCGCGATTAAGATAAACAAGCGCCAGGGCGAGTGGGTGGGATTCGGTCCGGGCTCGCTTCATCTCATCGTCAATGATCTCTCTCCGCTTTTTGGGTTCCGGGAGTACTGACGAATGATCCAGGTAGCCGGCTGCCTCACATTCGAGAAGGGTCGCCAGAAGTTTCGCATACTGCTCGAGGAGAACGCCGACGGACTCGGATTCCAGACCGCCATCATCCATTGAATCGACGACCAACAGGTATGGAGTTTGAGAATCCAGCGAGGTTACTGCAACCATCGCGACCTGCCGTACTGAAATGGGTTCGTGATAGTAACCCAGATTCTGAATCGGGTATCCGCCCGTACCGACCTTTGGATAAATTATCGGGTCCAGCGCCCCATACCCGGTATGAAGAACTTCATTTGGTGCAAATGATCCTTGACCTCTTGCATACGAATTCTGGCTGACGATGGCCTCGACGTGATATCGGAGCGGCGCGTTATCCTGGCGCAGCAGGCATACCGTGTACGCATTCAATCCGGCCCGAAGAGATCGCAGCACAGGAATCAGTATTTCTGCATTTTTTTCGGGAGCTACTTCCGCGACCATGACGCGTGTTCTCGGCCTTCGCTTTCGTACCTGTCCAATAAAATCGTTGGTTGAATCAAGTGAAACTCCGGCGGGCTGAACAGGATTCGACTTGACGGTGTGGCCGGATTCCTCGTCGAATTCCAATTCCTGCTGCACTTCTTCTCCGTTCTCCTGAGGATCAGAGACGGTTTCGCTACTGTCCTCACCGTCCGCTTTGGGACGAATCTCCATAATACCTAGTGTGCTCAAATCCTCGACAGGAACATCCGGAGCCTTCATAAAGCTCTCGGGAACGTCACGATGGCGCTTTTTCATTTTCACGGTCGTAAGAGTGGCGGAAGCCGCCAGGAATCCGAGAGCCACGATTCCCAGCACCCACTGCTGAAGAGCGTAAGCTAAAATGATGGAGACGACGGAGAGAATGATGAGTAAGACGCGAAGCATTCGCGGACCTGCCGTGACCACATGAAGACGTGACGTGCACTAGTCAAACAATCTACCGGCACCCTCCGGAAAAGTCAATACGGAATGCCGGGGACACCGCGGAGAAACCATCGAATTCACCCGGGGCTTCGTTCGTACTTCGCCGCAGGCATAGATCACTCTATGGCACTCTCGTTCCGTGCGAAAAATGCAGATTATAACGTTCCCTACTGGTGGTGTTGAGACCTGCCGATCGAGCGAACCCAGGTCTGAAGGGATTCCCTCTCGTTTTACGTATGACGCTTACCATCTGGTGGTTGAGGACGGCCGTGGCTCAAACGGTCATTGTCCTCCTGTTTCTTCAGTTCACTGTCGTTCCAGACAGCGAAGCGGCTGTATATCCGGTCGCTGCCCGATCGGGCGAAGATTGTGCCCTGTGCTTTGGTGTCCCTTTTCCGGACTTCTCGCCTGGTGAGAAAATCGCCCTTTCCTGGGAAGATCCATTGTGTTATCTGGTCGCCGACAACGACGGCTTTATGAATTCAGATGACGTCATCACATATGTCAATGAAACCTTCGATGAATCAGCGATTGGAAAAGCAGGGACCAAACACACGGAGGCAATCGCATTCGATCCCGAAACGGGAATTTTATACGGAGCGGATGCTGGTCGATTTGGATCTATTGACCTGACAACAGGGGTCTTTACAGAGATTGGACCATTCGGAGCCGGTGATGGCGTTGCGGGCGTACTGAATTTCAACGACGTCGATGGTCTAACGTTTGATCCGTTCAGCGGAATCATGTACGCCTCTGTCCGGCGTAGCGGAATCGACAAACTCATTCAGGTTGATCTGGCGACGGGTGCCGCTGTTGTGGACGCTTTCGGACCCGGACTCACGTACGTCCCAATACCGCCGATCAACAATCTCGACGACATCGATGATATCGCCATCTCGTCTGTCGATGGTACGATGTATGCCATCATGAATGAGAACGGGAAGATGAGTCGGTTGATTACGATCGACAAAACGACTGGAGCATCGACGGATGTCACCGATCTCGATGTTGAGAATGTAGAGGGATTGGGATTTCATCCGGACGGCCGATTTCTGGGTGTGCTCGGCAACGGCGGGCAGAAGCTCCTCGAAATTGATCCCTCGGACGGTACCACAACGGTGGTCGCCTATCTTGGAATCAACGGAAACAAGGACTACGAAGGCGTCGCGTGCCTTACCGAAAAACAGAATCGAATTGAAGGATCGGTCCTTCTTAAGAAGAAGATCGATATGGAGCTTGAAAAGAGCGCCACTGGGCCGCAATCGAATCTGGACGTCGCATATGTTCTAACTCTTCGCTACAATTTAGCGCCCCATGCGTCAGTCCCCAATCCAACCACAGGAAGTGCCGGGGTGGGCATCAAGGTAGACCTGTTCGCCGACAACAACGAAGACGGGATTCTTGACGGTGGAGATTCGTTCCTGGCCTCAACGCTTACCGATGGAGCCGGAGATTATCTGTTTGACATCAGCGCCGTCGGTCACTTTGTTGTCCAGGTAGACCTGGCAACGGTTCCTTTCCTTGCCGTTCTGCCTTTCGACAATCAAGAGACGGTGGTCTTCGTCGGCTTCGGCAACACGGATACCGGCAATGATTTTGCGTTCTTCTCTTTTATGGACGCTACGGGGATTATCGTTCTCGACCTGCTTCCAGCCGGGGTGACGTTCGTTTCCTCGTCGGCTACTCAGGGGAATTATGATCCAAATACCGGTTTCTGGACGGTAGGAGGGCTTTCGCCCGGCGATCTTGCTGAGCTTACCGTCAACGTAACGCAGCAAGGCGCGTTAGTCGAAAACTGTGCAGAGGTCAAGCACGCCGGTCAGGACGATCTCGACTCGACGCCGGGCAACGGGGTCGACAACGCTGAAGACGACCAGGACTGTGCAAGCTTCACCGTTCAGGAACCCGTTCTTGGCGAGATCGGCGACCGCGTATTCAACGATTTGAACGGCAATGGGTTGGAGGATCCGGGTGAACCCGGATTGCCGGGCGTTTTGCTCCGCCTCTACAGCGGGCTCTGCGGACCGACCGGTTCACCGCTTGCCGCCCGAGTGAGTGATCCGAATGGAGCCTATCTGTTTGCAGATCTTCCTGCCGATCTTTACTGCGTCGACCCGGTGGATTCGTCGATTCCGATCGGCTTTGTATTGACCACAGCTAATGATCCCATGACGGTCGATCTTGGCCCGGGTGAACCTGGAGCAGGCGCACAATTCCTGGACGCCGATTTCGGTTACCTCGCTCAGCCTGAATTCTTCGAAGCTGATTTGGAGCTGACCAAGACCGTCTCGAGCTCCTCACCGGCTCTGAATGAGATCGTCACTTTCACCATCACGCTCTCAAACAGGGGTCCGGCTGACGCCACGAATGTCACGGTTCGCGACGTGATTCCAGTCGGACTGGTCTATATCGACGCCCAGCCGTCCGAAGGATACTTCGACACCCAAAACGGATTCTGGGGCATTGGGGGGGTGCCGGCCAATGCATCCGTTGAGCTCAAGATTCGTGTCCAGGTCGTGATTCAGAATATGATTGAGAATATCGCTCAGGTCATCTTTGTGGATCAAGACGATCCCGACTCGACGCCCGGCAACGGAATTCCGTCCGAAGACGATCAGGACCATGCCATCATCGAAGCTCGCGGTCCAGGTGGTGTTGGAGACATCATTCGCGTGGAATGTGCCGATGTGGGAACGATCAGTGCTTTGGCCTACGATCCCGTCCGTGACCTTCTCATTGCGGGTTCAGAGGGCGGACGAATCCATGTGTCGACTGATTCAGGGATGAACTGGCCTCCGTTTCTCGAAACATCCGGGAATGCCCCCGTTCGGGATATCGTGATCTCGGCGGCAGGATCGGCGTACGCGGGGACGTTCGGAGACGGCGCCTATGCATCGTCTGATGGAGGCACGAACTGGGCGCCTATCGGTCCGCCAACAGAAACCTTCAATGACCTGGACATAGACGATGACACCGAGGCCGTGTTTGGGGCAGCTTTTGGCCGTGTTTCCGTATTCGACGGAGTGGTCTGGTCCGAGCTGGGGGCGGCAACCAACCCCTTCGGTGGACGTCAGGTTCTTGCCGTCGCGTTCGATGCGGCCACGGGTGATCTGTTTGCCGCAGCAGAAAACATCGGCGTGCACCGATATAGCGGCGGTGTCTGGACGGCAGTCAACTCGGGACTTCCCGCAGGAAAGATCAATGTTCTGTTCAGTGGACCCGGTAACGAATTGTTGGCGGGCACCAACAACGATGGCGTATTCATTTTCATCGGTGGAACGTGGTCGCGGTTCGGAGCGGGCTTGAACAACGAGCCCATCGAATCGCTGGGATCCGGGCCGAGTGGCGAACTCCTCGCAGGGGCCCGGGAATCGGCAGCCTACTTTTTCAATTTCATAACCGATACGTGGCTTTCAATCGGAAACTTGCCCATTTACACGGTAACGTCCATTACGGCCGGCGGGATGGGCGACGTGTACGCAGGTGCTCCTGGAGAAGGCATCTATCTGATCGAAGACACGGATTTCGACGGAATTCCGGACCTGGCCCGTCAAGTCGCAAACTATCTGACGACGGCCGTCATCCAGGATCTCGTGGTAACTCCGTCAGGTGAACTCTTCGCAGCGACCTACGGTTACGGCGTTCTGTATTCGAACGACGGTGGAAAGTGCTGGACCCGAATGAATCGCGGACTCGAGAACCTCTGGGTAAATGCCATTGCTCGCCGCCATGACGGCGTCCTGTTTATCGGTATCTGGGCGGACAGCAAAGGCGGCATCTGGCGCTCCGACGACGACGGGCGAAACTGGGAATTTGTCGCCTTCCCGAATCGACAAATCGTCTCGCTTGCAATCGATCCCAACGACGATAACATCATGTACGCCGGTGTCAACCTGAGCGGAACGGGCTCGATTTATCGGACACTGGATGGCGGACTGACCTGGACCGTACTGGAATCATTTACCGAACCCGTTTGGTCAATCGCAATCAGCCCATTCGACGCGCAGCGGGTTGTGCTTGGTACGCTGGGTGATGGCGTTTGGGAGTCTACCGACGGCGGCGCATCCTTTAGCCAGATCGGCTCTCCGGCAAATGGGCTGCAGAATGACTCGGTCTTTGAGTTGGCGTTTGCTCCACTCGGAAGCCCGTATGCAGGCGAACCGTTCGCGGGTACCGGCTCCGGTGTATATCATTTCGGTGCAATTACGGAAATGTGGTCGCTCTTTGGCTCGGGAAGTGAAGGCTACGAAATCAGGGTTCTGGCGTTCGTAGACGCAGATATCTTCGCCGGCACGTGGAGCGCAGGCGTACTTCGGTTTGTCCCCGGAACCGATTCCTGGGAAGAATTCGTATTGCCATATATACCCGTTGTTGCTTTCGCTGTCCACCC
>BTQE01000045.1:0-23718 GCA_036985715.1 Rhodothermia bacterium | reverse complement strand
CTCATGTTCAGGGTACCGTCGCGCGGGGTGGTCTCCGTGAAGACACGGAATATTATAACGGAAAAACTTCGAGCGGATCTTTTGTCACGCAGATTCCGGTTCAGATCGACGCTGCGTTCATGGAACGGGGTCGCGACCAATATGAAATATTTTGCACCGTGTGTCACGGTTCGGTGGGAGATGGCCAGGGGATCATCATGACGGGAAACTACGGCTACGTTCCCGCACCGACCTATCACTCAGATTACTTGCGCTCGCAACCGGACGGATATTTCTATGATACGATTACTAGCGGAGTACGAACGATGCCTTCGTATGCACAGCAAATCAGGGTTAAAGACCGTTGGGCCATCGTAGCCTATATCCGGGCGCTGCAGCGGAGTCAGTACGCGAGCGTTTCGGATGTCCCTGAGTCAGAACGATAACACGAAGCTGAATCACCAGGTCTAGAACGAATGTCGAATTTGATCAAGCAGAGCAACCCGATCGCCTGGCTGTTGGATCCAGTCAAGCCAACGGCAGATCAAGCTGACTCGTCGTATCGGTTCAGCTGGTCGCAGGTAGCCTGGTTGTTACCGATCGGTTTGGGCACGGCGGCACTCGTGGTTTCGGCGGTGGGCTGGGCGATGAATGCAGAGCAATTCTATTTTTCCTATCTGATCGCTTGGGTTTTTTGTGTCTCGATCGCTTTGGGCGGACTGTTTTTCGTGTTGGTCCATCATCTTACGCAGGCCAGGTGGAGTGTGGTTGTTCGCCGTATTTCCGAGGCACTGATCTGGTCGTTCCCGATCCTGGCGGTCCTCAGTATACCCTTGCTTTTCGGGCTTCACGACTTATATCAGTGGACGGACGCGGATTTGTTCGACCCTGCGAGTCCTTCGTATGACGCGGTTATTGCCGGGAAAGAATTATATCTGAACATCCCTTTCTTTCTGGGGCGGGCTGCATTCTATTTTCTGATCTGGTCAACGGTCTCGTACAAGCTGTACACGACGAGCATCCGACAAGACCTGGATGGCGACCCCGAGATTCCCGGACTTCAGCGGAAAACCAGCGCCTGGGGACTCGTTCTCGTATCCCTGACAACGGGGTTCGCCGGTTTTGATTTTCTGATGTCACTCGATCCGCACTGGTTCTCCACTATTTTTGGTGTCTATTTCTTTTCGGGTTCTTTCATGGTGGTCATGGCTTTTATAGCTCTGGTTGCGATGATCCTTCAGAAGGCTGGAATGCTTCAGGGTTCGATTACCACAGAGCATTATCAGGACCTGGGCAAGTTCCTATTCGGATTCGTTGTGTTCTGGGCCTATATCGCCTTCAGTCAATACATGTTGATCTGGTACGGAAATATGCCGGAGGAGACCATCTTCTATCGGGACCGACTCGAACAAGGTTGGGAAGTGTATAGCGCAGTGCTTCTCATCGCACACTTTCTCATCCCGTTTGTCGTTCTGATTTCCCGACCGGCTAAGCGAATGATCCCGCTTCTTGGGTTCATGTCTGTTTGGATGTTGGTCGTGCATTGGTTCGATTTCTTCTGGTTGGCGATGCCGGTTCTTCACGAACAACCCACATTTCATTTTTTGGATCTTACGACTGCCGTTGGCCTGTTCGGGGTCATGGCTGGCATTGTATTGTACCGATTGAGTCGACACAGCCTGATCCCTGAAAAGGATCCTTACCTCGAAGAGTCACTTGCATTCACGAACAGTTAGCGTGAGCACACAACCCATGAGTGATCAAAACACGACACAGAACGGACAGGTCGAGCCGGAAGGGCTCAATGCCGGTGCGCTGGGTGTGGTTGTCGTGGGCGGACTTGTTCTGATCCTAGCGGCGACGTTTGTCGTTGTTTCAGTCACCAATGTGGTATTCCACGATGCCCGGATGGAATCGACAGAGAGCTCCGGGTACCCGACGCTTACCCAGACTCGAGAGACTGCAGAAGAGATTCTTTCCAGCTACGCTCCGACTGACCGCGACGCCGGTATTTACCGGATCCCTATTGATCGGGCGATGGGCCTCATCGTTGAAGAGGCCCAAAACACTACCGGCGAAGGGGGGAATTGATCGTCCAGATGATGATTACACTTCGCAATATATCGATGTTCGCCTTGATTTTGGGTTACGGTGCTCTCACCTCGACCGACGGTGTGGCTCAGATCACCCGCGAGGGCGCCATGCCGGACGTGTTCAAAGGGGTCGGTATAACTGAGAAACTGGGTTTTGGAATTCCAACCGATCTGATATTCGTGGATGAATCGGGCGAAGACGTGGCGCTCTCAACGTATTTTGAATCGGAGCGGCCCATTATTCTGAATTTTGTTTATCACAACTGCCCGATGCTGTGTAGTATCCTCCTGGAGAGCTTTACGAAGTCGCTTCGGGATATGGAGTGGACACCGGGATCCGAATTTGAAGTGCTGACGGTCAGTTTTTCAGCGACCGAGACCGCCGACCTGGCTCGGAAGCAGAAGAGTCGTTATCTGGATATTCTGAAAAAGCCGGATGCCGCAGACGGTTGGCATTTCCTGACCGGATCGGAAGAGAATATTATTGCATTGGCTGAAGCGACGGGTTTTGGTTTTAAATGGGTAGAAGAATCCAAAGACTATGCGCACCCGGCTGCACTGATTTTTTTGGACGCGGAAGGAACGATTACGCGTTACATCTACGGTATGAATTATCCGCCGACGGATATTCGCAGGGCAGTGGTCGAGGCGTCCGAAGGACGGGTGGGAACCACGATCGACCGAATTCTCATGTACTGCTATCGATACGATGCAAGTGCGAACTCGTACGTGCTTCAGGCAACGAAGCTTATGAGGTTAGGTGGAGGTTTAACCCTGGCGGTCGTTTTTATCGGATTGTTGATTTTCTGGCGTCGTGAACGCGGCCAGCAACGCGATCGGTTCACCGATAGCGGCGAGAGTAGCGCTCTAATTACTAACTGAAAGCAAACACTATTGATGGGCGAGAACGGATCAGTCTTCTTACCTGAGGCAGCGTCAAGCTTTGCCGGCGAAGTCGATGCGCTGTTCAATTTCGTGCTGGTTGTCAGTACGATCTTGCTCGTAGCGGTCGTCGGGACGATAATCTATTTCGTCATCCGATATCGCCGCCGTAGTCACTCTTTTATTCCCGTTCCGGATACGGACAGTAAGGTGTTGGAATTGGCCTCTATTGTGCTTCCAACGATCCTCGTCCTCATTCTATTTACGTGGGGCTTCCAGGTGTTTGTTACGCTAAGTACAGCACCACCTGATTCATATGAGATCACCGTACGCGGGAAGCAGTGGCTCTGGGAATTCGAATATCCGAACGGAGTAGTCACGGTCAACGAGATGTACGTACCCCTGAATAAGCCGGTTCGGCTGAAAATGAGCGCTGACGACGTGCTGCACAGCCTTTTTGTACCGGAATTCCGGGTCAAACAGGACCTGATTCCAAATAGGTACACCACCGTCTGGTTTGAGGCGACGAAGGCGGGCGAGTATCGCATCTACTGTACCGAATATTGCGGAACACAGCATTCGGCGATGTTGGGGACGGTCTATGCGGTTTCGGAGGCCGAGTTTGATGCCTGGCTCCAGAGCCAGGGTCAGGAGCTCCCGTCGATTGAACTCGGTGAACAGGTGTTTACACAGTACAGCTGCAACGCGTGTCACGCAATCGACGGAAATCGACTGGTGGGTCCTCCGGTAAATGGACTATTCGGTACCACGCGAACACTGGCAGATGGGAGTACGATCGAGGTAGACGACAGCTACCTCAAGGAGTCTATCATCGACCCCAATGCCAAGATCGTTGAAGGATTTCCACCGGGATTGATGCCGGCAAGCCTCGCAGCATCGCTTACAGCCCGACAGATTGACGGTCTCGTCGAATACATCAAGTCACTTGAGTAGGCAATTTGATTACGCAAGAGACGACTAAGGAAATGACGACGGGAACCCCACTGATTATTGAACGAGTAGAGAATTGATGAGTGTAGCCGCATCGACATCGGTGAATTACCTGAACCACGACCGTTCGATCAAATCGTGGCTTCTTACGCGGGACCACAAGCGTATCGGTATTCTATACCTGGTGGTCATCTCTCTCGCCTTCCTGGCGGGTGGGATCCTGGCGATGTTCATTCGGCTCGAACAGGCAGCTCCCGGTCAGGATATCATGGGTCCGGATGCCTACAATCAGGTATTCACGATCCACGGGGTGTTGATGATCTTCGCGTTCATCATACCCGCGATCCCTGCTATTATGGGTAACTTTGTGTTGCCCATGCAGTTAGGAGCTAAAGACGTCGCGTTTCCACGCCTCAATCTCCTGAGTTTCTACCTGTATGTAGCAGGAGCGGTTATCGCACTCAGCGCGCTGCTGGTGGGTCGGATAGACGGAGGATGGACATTTTACGCGCCCTACTCAATTCGCGTCGGGGATAGTATTCTGTTCGTGACGATGGGAGTCTTCGTTATGGGTTTCTCGTCGATCTTGACGGGCGTAAACTTTATTGTCACGATCCATAAGATGAGGGCGCCAGGCCTTACGTGGAATCGTTTACCGCTCTTCGTCTGGAGTATCTATGCGACTGCCATCGTACAGGTACTCGCTACACCTGTTGTTGGCCTCACCGTCGTTCTTCTGTTCCTTGAGCGACTTCTCGGCATCGGTATCTTCGATCCGGCACTCGGGGGCGATCCGGTCCTGTTCCAGCACTTTTTCTGGTTTTATTCGCACCCGGCTGTGTACGTCATGATTTTGCCGGCCTTTGGGATCATTTCAGAATTGATAGGCACGTTTTCCCGGCATCGAATATTCGGTTATCGCTTTGTGGCGCTGTCCTCGGTTGCGATTGCGTTTCTTGGAGCGCTGGTATGGGGGCATCACATGTTTGTCGCCGGTCAATCAGCGCTGGCCTCGACTGTTTTCTCCCTTCTCACGTTTTTGATCGGCATTCCAACGGGCGTGAAGGTGGTGAACTGGGTGGTGACCATGCACAAAGGCTCTATCCAGCTTCGAACCCCGATGCTGTACGCACTGATGTTTCTGGTTTTATTCAGCATTGGTGGTTTTACGGGAATCATGCTGGGCGTTCTGCCGATTGACATCCACCTGCACGACACGTATTTCATCGTCGCCCACTTCCACTATACGATGGTGGGTGGTAACGTAATTGCTGCGCTCGGCGGTCTGCATTATTGGTGGCCTAAGATCACCGGGAAGATGTTTAATGAGACGCTGGGTGCTATTGCAGCGGGTCTCATTTTCGTGGGTTTCAATCTCACGTTCATTCCACAGTTCATTGCCGGATCTCGTGGATTGCCGAGGCGCTATTTCGACTACCCCGTCGAATTCGAGAGCCTGAATCAGCTTTCAACGTACGGATCCTGGGTGATGGCTGCCGGTCTGTTTTTAGTCGCCGCGTATTTATTGTATTCGCTGTTCAAGGGTAAGAAGGCGAGCGCGAATCCTTGGGGGTCGCTGACATTGGAGTGGACGCATACGAATCCACTTCCAGATCCGTACAATTTCGAGCGTACACCTACGGTCACTCGTGGGCCGTATGACTACCACCTGGCAAAGGAATTATTCGAGGACATACCGTCCGGTGATGGGGTCGATTCGCGCCAGGTACCGGAGCTCGAAGAGGAAGGTTAGGCAGAAGCATAAGCGATTGAAGACTATTTCGGAAATACATACACATTATGGCTGAAGCATCAACCGTAGCGGCAGACCGACCCAAGCATCTGCACCACCACTTCGTTTCGTCGGACCAGCAGTTCGACGCTGCGAAATTGGGAATGTGGTTATTTCTCGTGACGGAAATCCTTCTATTCAGCGGGATGTTCGTCGCATATGCGGTATTCCGGATCTGGTATCCGGAAGTTTTTTCCCTCTCATCCGAGCTGCTGGATTGGCGATTGGGCGGGCTGAATACGATTGTGCTCCTGGCATCCTCGTTTACGGTCGCCATGGGCGTTCATTATGCTCAGACCAACGAACGGAAGAAGCTCGTCTGGGCGCTGATCTCGACGATATTTCTCGCAGCCGTCTTCCTGGTTGTGAAGTATTTCGAGTACACCGGGAAATTTGCCCACGGCGTGTTTCCGGGGATCAATTTTGATCCTCAGGGAACGGCTGGCGGTCATGATTATGCTGCATACAACATCCCCTTTGCGGCACAATTCTTCAGTATTTATTTCGTAATGACGGGCATTCACGGTTTGCACGTTCTGATCGGAATGGGACTGTTCACCTGGCTTACGGTCCGAGCCAGCAGGGGTCACTTCAGCAGTGAATATTACACGCCGGTTGAAATCACGGGTCTGTATTGGCACTTCGTTGATATCATCTGGATATTCCTGTTCCCGTTGCTGTATCTGATCTGATCGCCCCTACCCTCACCCGAGACAATCGACGCAAGACGAGTTTAACGCTTCATGGCACACGCAGAACATTACGTTACACCCAAGAAGACACTGATACAGGTGTTTCTGGCGCTCGTCACGCTGACCGCGATTACGATCGTGGCGGCGCGCACGGAACTCGGTGTACTCAATTTGCCCATCGCGCTTACAATCGCTTTTCTAAAAGCCTCGCTGGTGGTTGTCATCTTTATGGCTCTCAAGAGTGACAACCGTATGCATGCGGTCGTCTTTCTGGTGGGTGCTGTGTTTGTTGTCATATTTCTGGTTTTGACACTGTTCGATACGGCGTATCGAGGCGACCTCCCGAATACCGTCGAGGGTACGATTATGGAAGAACAGGCCGAGATAGATGCGTTGAGAGCGAGAGATCCCGGTCCCAGGCCGACACCTCCCAACGAGTAATCGCCAGCCGCTTATCGATTCTCGAGACTATCCTGATGTCAGCAATTCATCAATACGATCGGTGAGAAATTTCGCCAGCTGATCGTACGATGTTGAGAGCGTCTTCCTCAGGTTTTTGTCTTCAACGCCCACATGTCCAGAGACGATCTTGACGATGTGACACGAAACGCCGTGGGTCGCCGCCACATAGGCAACGGCATATCCCGTCATGTCACTCATATCCGCGATTCGCTGCCAGTAACTGAGTTCGGTGGCTCCTTGAACCGTATGATCCTGCGTGACAAGCGTATGCTGTTCAACATCATCGAACGGAACCGTCAGCGGCATTCGGGGATAGGTCGGGGCAGCGAGTTCGATCCGGTCACCTTCAAACACCTGGGATGCGGCGACAATCGTGCCCAGTTTGATTTCATCAGTTAGAGCGGTACACGTTCCCACGTGGATGATCCTGGAAAGTTTGTTTTGATGAAGCAGTCGTTCTGTCCGCAAGGTTGCCTTGATTTTACCGATCCCTACGATCGTTACGAGGCATCGGTCGTCGTGCTGGGAATCACCCTCGGATAGACCATCGAAGCGGCCTCTCTCAAACTTTTGAAGAAACGGCTGTGCCTCGGGCAATGTCGCAAATACAATCCCTAACATGGATGGGTAGTTTTACTGGGTGATAGTTTATCTTTTCAGGAGGTCCGTCGTTCGGGAGGATATGTCAGATCTCCCAGATTTCATGATTGGACGCGGGTGATTAGAATTTACGAGATGGTATGAAGATTACCGAACTGTTAGCACAGGCGACTTCGCCGCAGATATCCTACGAAATAATCCCTCCCAAAAGGGGTGGATCGATTCGCGATATCATGGACACTGTGCAGGAACTCGTTGAATTCGAGCCTGCTTATATCGACGTAACGTCTCACTCGGCGCAGGTGTATTACGATGAACTCCCGGACGGAACATGGCGGCGGCATGTGAGGCGCAAGCGCCCGGGGACACTCGGCACGTGTGCAGCCATTAAAGGGCGCTACGGCATCGAGACCATACCGCATTTGCTTTGCAAGGGATTTACGAAGGAGGAGAGCGAAGATGCCCTCATCGAGCTCAATTACCTGGGTATTCAGAATGTAATGGCCCTACGCGGAGATGACAGCGGATTCATGAAGCCCATTCGCGACGACCAATCCGTCAATAGCTATGCAATCGACCTTGTCCGTCAAATATCAGATATGAACAAGGGGCGCTACCTGGAAGAGCTGATGGATGCCTCATCCGCGGACTTCTGTGTGGGCGTAGCCGGATATCCGGAGCGGCACTTCGAGTCGCCAAACATGAAGCGTGACATTCAGTTTCTGAAGGAGAAAGTCGATGCGGGCGCGCACTACGTGACCACCCAGATGTTTTTCGACAACGAGCACTTCTTCGACTTTGTGAAGCTCTGCCGGGAAGCAGGAATTACCGTTCCAATTATCCCCGGGTTGAAAATTCTGACCAGTAAGCGTCAGCTTCACACGCTTCCCAGCCGGTTTTTTGTCCAAATACCGGAAGATCTGGCAACGGAGGTGGAAGAAGCAGACGACGAACAGGTCGCTGATATCGGAGTCGAATGGGCCATTCGACAGTGTGAGGAGTTGCTGAGTGCCGGTTTGCACAACCTTCACTTTTACATTCTGCTCAAGCCCAATATTGTCAGGCGCGTCGTCGGCCAGCTCAGAAAGATGGCCTGATCTTAGGGGTCCATCATCAGGTACCTGGATTCAAGCTCGTACATCTCCCTCTTTTTCTCTGGAGTGTCGTCATCGTAGCCGGCGAGGTGAAGCAGCCCGTGAACCACATACCGGTCGATTTCCTCTTCGATCGTTGAACCAAATTCAGTGTGCCGTTCGATAGCGGTTTCAAGATCTACGTAGACTTCGCCTTCAATTCCTGCATCCGACTCTTCGACCAGAAAAGACAGTACATCGGTGTTAAAATCGTGATTCAGGAAGTCTCGATTCAACGTGCGCAAACGATCATGGCGGGTCAGTACGATTCCGATTCTGACCCACGCGGCACATTCGGTTTCAAGAACATGTTCAGCCAGACGGGTGAGCCGGGTCAAATCGACGAATTCTGCATCGTCGGAAAAATCGAAAGAAATGAGGATCTCGGACACAGTTCGAAAGAAGGGGCGAATGCCGGTTTATCCTAGGTCATCAAACAGGTCTTCGGTCACGGAGAGCGCCACGCTGCTCATGATGAGCTCCGGCGGGAGCTGAGTGAAATCCGTAGAGAGCAGGCGCATGTCGACATTCGCGTAAAGTGAACAGCCTACATTGCGTTCCACTACAAGTCCGTTCGCGCCGTGTCCGGATTTGGCGACGAAGATGACCTCACCAAGCTCCTGACTGGCGAGAAATCCCGTACACGCTTGCAGTTGTAGAAAAGAACTCGGCGCGTAGACAGAGATGAGATTCGACGTTCCTTCCTCTTCAATTTCGTCGGGCACCGGAAGCGTTGGATGAATCTCGAGCGTGAGACGTCTGCCCGTTTCATCGTTCTGTAGTTCGAATCGGAAGAGACGGCCGTCATTCTTCGATTTGACCTTTAAAACGGTCTCAATTCGTTCGATATCTGAATCAGAAAATGAAAAGGCCATTCCTAAATGTTCGGCGTATTTCCGAAAGAGTTGTCGCTTGAAATCGGAAGAAGGGCTCCTGCAAGATAGCCGTGATCCCATGAAAAACAAAGAATGAGGGCGGTTTTGAGAGCAGGCATCTGGGCGTATTCAATGATTACGAACCAATATCCACGGGTTGGATGAGTATGTTTTCATACTTACGCAAATAGGAGGTTGAGTTTCACCCATGGAATTCTGGAAACGAATATGAATCGCAATTTCATGATAATCGGTGCGGTTGCCGGTGCGATCGCTGTCGGGCTCGGGGCTTTCGGCGCTCACTCGTTGAGAGATCTTCTGGCACCCGACCGGCTTGAAGTCTATCAGACGGCGGTCAGATATCTAGGCCTGCACGCGATCGTGCTCATAGTTGCTGGATGGATCAATTGCGAGAGAAACGAGAAACTGCTCTCGTATTCAGCATTTGGATTCATCCTGGGGATGATTCTATTCAGTGGAAGCCTCCTGGTACTGGCACTTGCGAATGTTCGCATACTGGGAGCAGTGGCTCCCGTGGGCGGTCTCTCTTTCATCGCCGCCTGGTTGCTCCTGGGCTGGGGCTTCTACCGGTCGATCCGGTGACTACGGGGTTTCGTCCTCCTCAAACAGGAGCGTGATGCTGGGGAAGAGATTGTGCTCGCGGGCGAGGGTCATAATGGCTACTGCGCCTTCTTCTGCAGAGTTGTAGCTGCTGATTTCTCGACTGTCCACGGCGAGTGCGTATCCGATATCGTCCAACTGACCGGGTACATAATCTTCCCATTCTGTTGCCTCCTCAATCACGAAAACACCATCCTCGGGTGCGTACGAGGCAATAAATCGTTCCCGGGCAGACACTTGATCGATCAGGCTGAGATTACCGAGCGCCTCGTACTCACCGTCATAAAAAAGCGTCTCGCCGATCAGGCGCAACGTGAAGTCATCCAGACTGAACACTTCCATCGCTGGTCTCCGTTTTTTCGGAAATATCCGTCGCAGGGATTGGGTTGGAATTACGGCCGAGTTGCCACAGTTCGGCCGTGAAGCTGCCGTGAGGTTACCGCAGCGTCACTGCAGCACGGGCTCGCCGGAAAGATACGCCTCAATGAATCCATCCGCCTCAGTCCCCGCACGCACGTCGATCTCTACATCAAAAACATCCTGAAAATGGACAATGAGAGTGTCTTGCACTGCTATTTCATCAATCGTTCTCCCCAATTCGGTTGCCATGGATGTAACGCCCCGGTCGGAAATACCGCACGGGACAATCGCATCGTAGCGTTCGAGCTCGGTATTGAGGTTGAATGCGAAGCCGTGCATGGTAACCCAACGGCTACATCGTACGCCCATCGCAGCGATTTTTCGTTCAGGTCCTTGCTCATCGTCATCGAGCCAGACGCCGGTTCGGCCTTCAACGCGAGCGGCTGAGACTTCGTACGATGCACACGTCCGAATAATGACCTCTTCCAACTCCCGCAAGTACCGATGAATGTCCATGTAGAAACGGTCCAGATCGAGTATTGGATAACCCACGAGTTGTCCCGGCCCGTGATATGTAATGTCGCCGCCGCGATCGATGTGAACGAACGTTGCTCCCTGCTCAGCCAGGTCGTCCTCGTGAACCAGAAGGTTAGCTCGGTCTCCACTCTTACCGAGCGTATAGACCGGCGGATGTTCAACCAGGAGCAGTACATGGGGAATGGACCTCGGCTGTTCGCTGCATTTCTCCCGGACGAGTCGAGACTGCAGCTCCCTCTGTAGTTCCCACAGGGGGACGTATGGTTGGTTCCCCAGGCGGCAAACCACAACCTTTTCCACAACCTTTTCCACAACCTTTTCCACAACCTTTGGCAGAATCTTTTGCCTCGCTCCAGACATTTCGCCTTCGCTCAATCAAACCCGAAAAATCGGATGTACGATTCCGTTCCGTGCAGGTTCTAATTTCTAGTTCGCAATACTTACGCGAATATTAAAGTTGCCCTGGATATTGGTGGCAGAGGGCTGACGGCTGTCTTGACTGTCGAATTTCTCGTATTTGAGCTCGAAATTTGCGGAAACGCGGTTGCTGAA
The DNA here is from genome assembly GCA_036985715.1 of Rhodothermia bacterium. GTDB lineage: Bacteria > Bacteroidota > Rhodothermia > Rhodothermales > UBA10348 > SMXL01. Next base: position 12,189 of record BTQE01000045.1, on the reverse strand, counting down.
TTGATACCCGATTCGCGGACTGATCGTTGTTCGACGATGAGCAGAGATCACTGAAATGTTATCTCCGGAAAGGGCGTCTCCTTCAACAAATTCCGGATCAGTAATTGCCGTTTCAAGGGCTCTACGAAGTCTGAGTCGTTGGTCGACCGTACTCGAACGTGCGACGGTTATACTCAGGCTAACCCGGTTTTGTATCGTTTTACCAAGGAATGGTATTTTAAGTCCGGATTTCTGCCAGGATCCTGTCAGCGAGATCTCATCGGTCTTGTTCTCACTCACTTCGAAATTACTAGTGCTGAGTGAGTACGAATTACTCTTGTTCCATTGGATATTTGTCTGGATCTGACCTTTCCAGGTGATATCGAGTCCCAATGCAGGTGAGTAGCGCTCGTTGACACGGATATTTCCGGTCTGGAACTCCTCAATATTGAACTGAATCGTCCTCGAGCCAATAGAAACCGTCTGAATCGAATCCTGGCCGCCAAACTGTGTGTTGGTCCTGTAATCGGCACTGTAGTCAGCGCTGTATCCATGACGCAGGGTCATATTTCGGACAAGGGACTTTACGAGTGGCCAGTCCGAAATTCCGGAATAGGTAATATTCCAATTCGGGCGCGGGAAAGGAAGAAGATTCCTGGAGTCGAGTGTTGCCCCTCCGTTAATGAACGCTCTCCTGAAGTCCTCCGAAACAGATTCGTTGGTTAGAACAAGTCTTCCATCCCCGTTGGCGTCACCGATCGTAAGCGGATCCTCCCCGGGAGTGGCGAGCAAATCATCCCGATAAGCGCTCAGCTGAGACTTGAACATCTCCAGGTATGAAGCGCCGAATGCCCAAACAGACGCATTGTTGGTTCCAGCCAACGTACTGGTTGCCTCGACGCCGATCATATTGCTGTTCTCATCGAAAATGGGCCTGAACGTCGATGTCTCGTTATCCTCATAATCCAGATTCCAGTTCAAGTTGATCTGCAATTTTTGAGATGGATTAAGCGCGGTCCGTGCCTGGAACCGGTTGCTGTTGGAAAGCACATCAGACACCTGAAGCGAAGGATCAATAATGCGTTGATCCAGATCAATTTTTCGTATTAACCCGAATCGGTATGCGGGTGATGGCCCCTTTCCTTTATACGCATCAAAGATTGAGAAGGGGGAGTCGGCATCGACCAGTTGTCCCATACTATCGAAAATAGGAATTCCCACGTTTGACGATGCCGATCCGCGAGCGGCATCGTACGTAATCGTAAAGTCCCGAATCCCGGTAACAGCCAAGATGAACTGTCTTCCAAGGGCAGCAAAATTGGGTAGCGGAAGTCGGAAACCGCCACCGGATTCCTCCTCAACCGTTTCCGGTTTGTCGTCAGCGGGCTCTTCTTCCCCTTCTTCTTCTTCCTCAATCGGTGCTCGTATCGGCTGTCTGGGCCGAGCACGGGGCCCGGTTCTTGCCGCCGAGCGGGAGGCCCGCTTCTCATTTTCGTAATCTCGCTGCTTGTCTTCGAGTGTCTGATAGAATCCGAATTTGCGCCACAACTCCTGAATCTTCAGCGATACCCCTCCGCGAATACCCACGTTATTCTGAACGGCAGCTCCCGTCGCACGTCCCACCGGTCCGTTGGACCAGCTGTACTGCGCGCGATAGGAAATATCCTGGATTTGAAACCAGTCGAGTGCATTGATACTGGCAAATCTTGGGGCAAACGAGCCGGTAAACGTTTGATCGTGTTTTTCCGCTCTAATTCCTGCGCTACCCGTCAGGAAATCCCTCAGTACGTCATTGGCCGGCCTGATCTGGAGTCTGGTCAGTTGATTTGCGTTGGCGGCCTCTTCCTCGCTGAGGAGTCCCTGACTGATCGCATCTGAAATAGAGAGGCCTGAGAAGACTGTATCGGGTGTAACGACATTGAAAAGCGTGTCGACTCCCACAGCATTCAGACTTTGATTCGTATTGATATCGAAAGAAAGACTGAGGAATCCGAACGGGTTGTACTGTAAGCTGAAGCTCCTTGCATGTGCGAATGCATGTTTCTCCCGTAACGGAAAACGGACGTCCAAAGGAATCCTGGACGTGTCCCCAGGTGCCAGATTCGGACGCTCTTTCGTCTCTGAGAAGTTGCGTGAGAAGTTTGTGGATGTCGTAACTGAATTAGGGACATAATTGAATTGAAGCTCCCCGAGTGCGCTCAGAACCGGGATGGAATCCAGGAACCAGAACGGCCGAATCGTGTGGGGTTTGCGCGACGCGAACCGATAACTCAACGATGTCAACCACCGCCAGGAATCGTTCAATGACTGAGACGGGCTGCGCGAATCCGTTTGCGAACGCGAATAGTTAAAGCCGATCCCGTCAATCGTATTTCGCAGGATGGGCGATCGAGAATTGGATTTACCGACGCGAGCGGAGAAGGAGCGTGTTGACGAGAAAGTCTGTGCGGCAACCCGTGCTTCCGCTTTCAGGTCCTCTTTTTCTGCATTGTCCAGATCATCCCGTTCGTCCAATTGGGCAATGATTTCCTCGAGTCGGATGTCTCCTCGTGTCGGGGAGAACCGGGGGGTTGTGGTATTGGATTGAATCTGATATGAGATGGGAATGGTCCAACCAAACCGTTCAGGGATCAGCTTGTCTGCGCTTAGTTCCGTTGTCACACTCCAATTATCCAGGTTGTTCTGCTCGCGTTCTCCCAGGCTGCTGGATAGCGAGCCAAATCCATCCGTTTGAGTCTGGATGTTTGCCTTGATGCGACCCAGGTCAGCCAGTTTTATGTCTGCGTTGGCCACAGCGGCCCATCCGTTCGCCTCATCATATCCGGCCACGCGAAGCTCATTGACCCATATCGTAACATCCTCCAGAATATTCTCGAAGGAGGCGTCGGTAGAATCCGCCGGATTTCGAATACCGATAACGATGCTGTTTATTCTACCGAGTGATGGTGTTCCGCGAATCGCAAGACGCGTTCCCGGAGGCGCGAACGTCTCAGCATCGGGTACATCTGGCGCTACAAGGGTGTCGTTGACGACGTTGTAGAACACGCTGTCCGTTGGAAACACGAGTCGGTCGCGTGAGACTTTCAACTGATTGAGTGCAGCCAGCTTGATGTTTACCGAATTCAAGTCCTGAATCACGCCTCTGAAATCAGTGTTGGTCTGCCAGAGCTGATCAGAAGATCCGGCCGTCTTGCTACTCGGCGTCAGGGGTTGCTCGTATTCGTAATAGTCCGAGGATTCGTTTGACCCGAATCGTACGAAGATCTTCGCTTTCTGCCGCCCTTCTTCAATGGGAAGCGTGGCCAGATCCGTTCCGTCCATGGTCTGCCCGTGCATGTGGATGAACATGCGGACGTTTGAATATTTCAACAGGTCGAGACCCTGATTCTGGGTCTTGAATATGGCTCGCTGGCGGCCCGGTCGCAGGTTCTCCGCGCGTAGGACGAGCGACTGTTCGCGCGATTTTTGAACTCCGCCGATACCCGTTCTGGTCTGACTAACGACTGCGCCGATCGGAGAAACATACAGGCCGGCATTTTCATCGTCGTTGATGCTCGAAATGGTCAAGCGCGTATCGCTAACGCCCGCATCAAATTCCGTTTCTCTTTCGCTGGCAATGCGCTCGGACTTCTGCCACTGGCTCCCTACGAGCTCCAGGGAGGCAAATCTCATCGTGATGGGCGCTTCGTGACCCGTTGTCCACAGGCGGATGGACTCGACCAGACTGAAATCCTGAATTTCACCCACCTTGCGTCCGAATTTCTGAACCGGTATGCGGATCTGGTACCAACCTGTTCCGTTGCCCACTTCGTCGGTGACTTCTCCGATTACATAGTCGTCCACCAACTCCGGTTTTGCCAGTGAATCGAGGACCGCCTTGCTCAACGGTACCTCGTACTGAAAGTAGCTGTTGTCGATATCGACTGTAGAGTTGAGATTTCGGTCCTCCGAATCAGGAAAACGAGAATTACCTCGCGGTTGAGAGGAATTGGTGGCTAGTTCAGTCTGTCCCTCGAAGCTGTTGAGTTCCAATCCGGCGAAATACCTCGAGAAGCGCTGTTGAAACGTGGCCGGCGAGGGGAAAAAATTCGGATTTTCGTAAAACTGGGAGTTTCCAAAGTAGTGGTAGTCGTCTCCAGACGGATCTGCAAAGGCTTTCGCCGCTTCAGCCCGATAGCGTGGGTCGTTCGAACCGGTGTCCAGCGATGCAAGAAAGTCTTTGAAGTGCTCTTGTTCTGTAGCAAACGGTGGGTAATCTCCTCCATAGGAGGCCAGGCCGTCTATACCCAGGTCTTCTGTTCGTTTCGTGCCGTCGTCAATGTCTACAACACTGTTCTGGGTAGAGTTAGGAGAGCGACCCCATATCAGAATACTCGACTCGCCGATTTCGGACATCGACAGGCCGTCCTCATTGTTCAGTTTCTCGTCCGGAAGAATGTCTTCCGAAATTGAACCCATATCGATGTAGAGTTTGGCATCCCGACCGGCATCCTGAGCTGCGTTCTCGGGGAATGGTTGGAACACAAACTCAACGAAGTCGATGTTTTTCAAACTGAAATCTGTGAAACCTTCGGGAAGACGCTGGGACATGCCGCCCCAGGCTGATTTGGGGTCGGCCAGGAAGCCACCCAAATCCCGAGTGTAGTTGTACGGTCCTCGCTCGTATGGGGAGAAGTACATGTCGAATGTCTCGAGCGTGGGGTCGATCTGTCCGCTGACGTCGCGATTCGGAAAGACTTCCTCGGTTCGAAAGATCTTGATGGATTCCGGCCGGCATACGGAGCAAACCGTGGCAGGAATTTCATTCAACGTATTCGCGTTCACACGGTACCAACCAAACGTACCTCGCCAGTTAGTGCGGAGAGAATCACCCTCTGAGCCTGGAAAAATGCCTAATTCATCGACGACTCCTATGGAATCAGGGGCCGACGCAATTGACCACGTGCCAGGCTGCATCAAGGCAAACGTGTTTTCAAACCCTTCAAAATCGTCGATGTAAGACGTTCCACGGAGCTCATCGCGAGAGAAATCTCGACCGTTCTGTCTCAACTCTCGCCGAGTTCTTTCGAATGCGATGGTTGGTATATGATTCGGTCGTAGCTGGGCGAACTCACCGGTAAGGGAGATGGAACTCGGTTCTCTGGTTTGAAGGAGCGGGACAAAATCAATCGCCTGGGTCAACCACCGGGGCTCCAGTCGTATGGCTCCATCTACGCCCCAGATCATGTTGGAAATCGGCTCTTCTCCGATACGGTATTTGTCGATCGGAGATTTCTGATTCATTTTCATGAGCGTGGCTCCGAACGAAAACCGCTCGTCCAGACTGTAGTCCATTCTCATCCCCAGAAGTGTCTTCTTCTGGAGATTAAAGAGCGAATTTTGTTCGTAGTCGATCGACAGTTCTCGGCCCGGAATCAAGAAGGCCGGGTTGGTAATCGTGAGTGTTCCGCCCGAATAATCGACGACAAAATCGGCGTTTTCCTGAAGGGGTGTACCTCCGGACGTGACGCGAACAGACCCCGGAATCAGGCCGGCGTAGGCCTGAAGGTTGTAAAATTCCTGAACGGTCCCTTTGGAAGAACCTCGAATCTGAAATACGTCGTGCTGCGAATCACGACGAGCGTTGGCCTTTTTTTGCTGATAGAGGTCTTCGTACACGTATAGATTCTTCAGGGTCGCCGCGTCCTCCGGAGCGAGCGGTTCGTTATCAATTAGGCGATCGATGTGAGCCCCGAATGGCTCGAGAACGGGGAAAATCAGCTCTCCGGATGCCGGTTTTATGGTGTAGTTGACCAGGAAGTCGAACAGGTCGTCCGGTGAGAGCCCCTGATCTTCGTTCACCCGGTCCAGGCCCAGAATCTGAAGGAGTGTCTGCGAACCACCTACACCTGGCAGGGATTTGGAGACCGTCTTTCCAGGCGGTTCGTAGTAAATTTGCAATTCAAAATCCGCGCCACTGATTCCCCGCGCTGGAAGATTGTAGATATTGCGCAGCTCCAGATACCAGGCTGCCGGATCGAATCCCGATTCGGGAGCCGGTTGACGGAGTTGAACAGGGCGGATAAGTTTGAGTACGAGTTTATCCTCCGACTGGCCACCGTCCGATCCACCCGTGTCGGTGGAAAAGTCACCCACCTGAAACGTCTGTCCGTTCGCCCTGAACCGGAATGCAACAGCGAGAGCCTCGGTTTCTTGAAGTCGTTGATTCAGAGAGAGGAAACCAAGGACCGGATCAAAATCATAGTCTCTACCGCTTTCGAGACGCTTAAACTTTCCAATCTGATAGTCTGAGGCGGTCAGCCCCTTGTTCGCTTCCAGGTAGGATCCCGGGGAAGCATTCCCATTTCTGAGATCTGTGTCAACTTCACCACCGTTCGTATCGTCGTACTGATCAAGAGCCGGGTTGGGTAAGATCTGGTTCGTATATGCTGCAGCGAAATCAAGGATATCCGTGGATTCTGCAAGGTCCACGACGGCAACGAGTTGGCGGACATTTAGCTCTTCTGGACGCGTGGGTTCAAGACGCCAGACCTCAATTTCCGTAATGCGATCGAAGCCCTGTGCGAGCCGAATGGTCGGTGGGTCGACGTGCGCATCCTCCCATCGATTCCTGAAGTAGTAGGACAGGAAAAAGTGCGTGGCGTCATCATAATCAGTCGGCTTCAGGTCAAACGGAGTCGATTCCGACCCGCCTTTGATCTCCAGGCTGTTCGTTTGTCCTTCCTGCTGACTGGCTACCGTTGTGAGGCGCACTCCACCAAGGCGGAACTCGCTCTTGATACCGAACAAACTTTGACCCCCGCGAATCAGCGTCGAGGGCGTCTGCAGGAATACATTTCCAGCCTCGATTTTTTGAATGATTTCGTCGTCGTAACCGGTATAGACAAGCTTCAGCTGATTCTCATAGTCAAACTGGTTTTTTGAGTCGTACTGGACGTCGATTCGCAGCTTGTCGCCGATCGTGCCCTGGATTCCAAGGCGTAAATCCTGTTTGAAGTTCGGGTCAAGTTGGGCCGGTTTGCCGGTTACGGAGACCTGCTGATCACTTTTTCGGTAGTCAAATCCGGCCTTAATATCTGCCTGGCCGTTGACTCGAAGCTCGACGCCCGGCGTGCCAAAGATTGTCGTGAATGCGGATTGTCGACCCCCAGGAACCACAATGCTGAATCCAAGACCTCCTCTTCGGACACCAGTCTGTTGTCTCGAACGTTGAAGGACAATTTCTTTCCAGGCCGTAGTTACATCGTTCCAAAGCCGTGCCTGCCTGTAGGCGTTGAAGTCCAGCTTGGTGGGATGACGCACATCGACTTGACCGACTCGTTCACGACTGGTATACGTTTGGGCCAGCGTGTCATATTCGATCGAATGGATCCAGTACCGTCCAAATTTAGTCGAAAATGGGCGTCGTCGTCGTGGGAAAATGGAGGCGCTCTCCGCATCTCTTTTCACGGGTGGGAAATACTTTCGAATCAGTACGGTGTCAATCGGTGCGAGCGTATCGGCTGCAATCAGATTCAGCGCGATCAGTAGGGAATCAACGTGTGTGCGTACGGTAGAGAGTGAATCGACATCATCTCCGACCTCAATCAACGAGTCCAGACGAAGGCGGACGTTCAACAGAGAATCGATCTGAACCGCCACCGTATCCGTATCTGCGGCAGAAATGTAATACGGGCCGTAGGATCTCGAACCCACCTGTGGATCGGTCGCCGCTGTACTCACCAAGACCGCCGATACAGCGAGAGCTGATGCCACGATGGCAAACAGGCGCCGCAATGGATTCGGCTGTGCCGGATTAGACCGTGCCGAACAAGACGGTCCAGAACTCGACCGTACCGAACGAGACGGTCCAGAATTCGACTGTACCGGTCTAGCGCTGTCGCAAACTATTTTCTGATTCGGGAAAGACACGAATAGAACGTACGCGTACCCCTCTGAAGAGCTGTTTTCAGAGCTTTCAGGGGTGTTGTCTAATTAATGGAGCGAAACGACTGGTAGCGAGATGTGCCTATACGCGCGGAGTAGACTGGTTCTAGTGCGTTCTAAGTTGCCGAGTTACAAGGTTTTGTCGGGTACAGTCGTTAGAAAGTACGTTCTGCAATGAGTATCGCCCAGAATAGAACTTTGCATAAGCTTTATCGAGCCAAAAGAAAAAGCCCATTCGCGTAAGGGCGCCCGAACACCGATACGGAATCAAAATTCGACTCTCAGTACAAGAATATCCTATTTTTGTTCTGATTCGGGCGTTATTGTCCGCCGTGGATCCGGTATTTAAAATTCGGGCATGATGCAAATCTAATTGAGACTCGCCGCATGCCCAAATATCTTTCTACCATGGTTTATACACTTTGTAGTAAGTGGGATCCTATTCTTTTTTATCGAGATGGGAACAACGCTACAGAGGGTTTACGAATACTGTTAACAGTGACGCTTATCCCTGTAGCATTACTGGATTTCCGTTTCTGATATTGAGCTTCGTGAAAGGATGAGTATGCCTAACCAGTCGCTGGAGGCAACCAGGGTGTCGAAATTGAGTAACTAACGTGGTATTCGGATCACCAAGAACCGTAAGTTTCGTTGGCCGTCGTTCGGCTCTCCCCGGAAAGGGTGTCATGGATGAACAACGCATTGGCATGCCTCAAAATTGGACCCAATCATGTCGTTTCAAAAACGCCGCCGAAAGTTTATCAAAAACCTTGGTGGAAAAGTGCTGTGGAAGTTCGAACACTACCTTGCAAAAAACTCACTGATCGGCGACTCCACGTTTTTCGACGCTAGTGAATTTCCCTGGTCAGGCGAATTGGAGGCAAATTGGAAAACGATCCGACGCGAACTGGACGAGGTGCTGACCTATCGGGAGAAACTCCCCAGTTTTCAGGACATCTCGAAGGATCAGGTAGTCATAACCGACGACGAACGCTGGAAGACTTTTTTCCTGTACGGTATGGGGTACAAATCGGAGTCCAATTGTTCGCGCTGCCCTGAAACGGCGAAACTGGTTGAACGCATCCCGGGTATGACAACCGCGTTCTTCTCCATCCTTTCGCCCCATAAACACATTCCAGCTCACAGGGGAGTTTTTAAGGGATTTGTCCGCTACCATCTCGGCCTCAAGATTCCCGATCCACCCAGTCAGTGTCGGATCCGTATTGATCAGGATTATGGTCAGTGGGAAGAAGGAAAGAGCATGTTTTTCGACGATACGTTCGAGCACGAAGCCTGGAACGACTCCGATGACGTTCGCGTTGTTCTGTTTGTAGATTTTTTAAGGCCGCTTCGCTTTCCGGCCGCTATGCTCAATCACGTCCTTATCTCTCTCGTGAGGCACTCAGGATTCGTTCAGGATGCACGAAAAAATTTGGCCTCCTGGGAACAAGCGTTCGTCAAATGAGAGGAGTCAGCGGCGGAACCGATTCATTGATTAGGATCATTATCATTTAGAAGAGTTACTTGCATAAGCGTTTTATAGACAGTCGCTTGTGTATTTATTCATTTTCTTTCGGCCGGAATTTGAGGATACACACGGCATAAAATAGGTATCCTGGCCTTCTCTCAGAGCTTTTGGACCACGACCGTGTCGCCGGTTATTTATTGACCGCTGAAATTGATGGCTATTCGTAGCTTGGTTAGTTCAGTGTTGACGAACCAGGCAAGCAGGATTATCAAATAACTTTGAATCTACCTCTGGATTTCCCACAGTCACGTATAAGAACGCTGTTAATATGCAGTTATTTCGCTATTCACCCAGGCCAAAACCGGGCAATCATTTTATCCTTTTTATTCCGATGATCATCGGATTGCTCTCAATTGGGTGTCAGGTTCGCAACGAGAACGGCTTCATCGATCGAGCTGGAGACGAGAAAGCCATTCTGGATCTACTCATGACCCAGCAGCAAGATTGGAATAACGGCGATATTGCTGCTTTCATGACTGGTTATCTCGATTCCGATTCCTTACGGTTTGCTTCTAGAGGCGCGTATCGCTTCGGATGGCAGGCTACGATCGATCGCTACTATGCGACTTACCCCGACAGTGATGCCATGGGATCGCTGACTATTTCGGAATTGGACGTAGAGATTCTGTCGAACGAGTGGGCTACAGCCTTTGGGAGATGGAATCTGCAAAGAGGTGGGGACTACGAAGATATCGGTGGCCTGTTTACGCTCCTTCTAGTGCGGACGGACGGGGGCTGGCTGATCAAATACGATCACACCTCACAAGCCTCATAAAGCCCAGTCGAATGGCGAACTTTAAGGAAACGATCGGAATACTGACCGGGGGAGGGGATGTCCCGGGATTAAATCCGGCAATCCGGGCCGTAACGATCCGGGCAATTCGAGAAGGCTACCGCGTATTGGGAATTCGACGAGGCTGGGCGGGTCTTGTAGATCTGATTCCCGAAAAAGATGCGAACAATTCAAATAACGTCCAGGTGCTAACCGAGGAAGTGGTGAATCGAGCTGGTAGAACGGGCGGAACATTTATCCACTCCTCCCGCACTCGTCCCAGTCATCTTCCAAAAATGCTTTTGCCGGCACACCTGGCCGATTCCTACACGGACGAAATCAACGATGTTACACCGGAAATCCTTAAGAATATTGAGTTTCTGGGATTGGAATATCTCATACCCATCGGTGGAGACGACACGCTGAGCTACGGACACCGACTGCATAAGGAGGGGGTGAAAGTCGTGGCGATTCCGAAAACGATGGACAACGACGTACGGGGTACAGACTATTGCATCGGGTTCGGTACCTGCGTGACCCGAACCATTGAGTTTACACACACGCTGCGCACTTCAGCTGGTTCACACGAGCGATTTCTGGTGATCGAAGTGTTCGGACGATATGCAGGTTTTACGGCCTTACTTCCGACTATGGCCGGTGCGGCGGACCGGTGCGTAATTCCCGAGAACCCTTTCGACCCCGAGCACCTGACCGAGTTGTTGGTTCACGATCGAAACCGGAATCAGTCCAAATATGCTGTCGTGCTTGTCTCTGAAGGAGCAACAACGCTGCATGAGGGCGATTTCACATACGAGGGCGAAGAAACGGATCAGTACGGGCACAAGAAGTTGGGGGGAATAGGGGATCGCGTAGCTCAGGATCTGAAAAAATATTCCCCGAAGTTCGACAACGGCCGCCGTACGAATGTTGTCAGTCAGCGACTTGGATATCTCGTCCGGTGCGGCAATCCAGATGCTATGGATTCAATCGTTCCGATGGCTTTTGGAAACCTGGCGCTGGATCTGATCCTGGAGAAATCATTCGGCCGTTTGGTGAGTCTTCGCAAGGGCAAGTACGACAACGTGCCCATCGAACTCGTGACTGGGAAAAAGAAGATTGTCGATGTAGGCAAGTATTACAATACGGATCGATTGCGACCGTTCTATAAGTCGTTCCGCAATAATCCTACCTTTATTATGACCAGTGACGACTAAACGGGCGCTACAGCCTGTTGGGTCTTACCCCGCGTCCCAGGATGACGAGGGTCGAAAGTCCGATCAGAATCATCAAGAATACGCTGTACGCGGCGGCGGCGCCGAAGTCGTACAAACGGAGCTGAGACAGGATTTCAACACTGATGGGTCGGTTCTGAAATACGTACAGCATAATCGATGAGACAAACTCACCAAGCGCTGTGACGAAAGTCAATAATGCTCCGGCTGTAATACCGGGAGCAATGGACGGAAGAACCACGCGTCTGAGGGTCTGAAGGCGAGAAGCGCCCAGATCTGTCGAAGCCTCCGACATCCGGTCGTCATACGATTCCAGCGCAGCAAGTGTTGAACGGAAAACGAGCGGAATATGGCGAATGAAGTACGCGAGCGGGAGCATCCAAAAACTTCCGACCAAGACGTTGCCCAACGTCAACACGGACGGTTGATTAAACGTTACGATCAGATTGACCGCGATGACTGTACCCGGGATGGCAAATGGCAGCATGGCCAAGCCGCGGAGCACGCCTCTTCCCGGGAGCCGACCCTTGGCCAGAACAAGCGCGGCCATAACCCCAAACAGAACATTTCCTGTGGTCGCGATTGCGGCCATCTGAAGACTGTTGATAATGGGTTCAAGGACATCCTTCTGTGAGACGAGATTGCCGTAGTTGACCCACGTGTACTCCTGAGGAAAGACCTGATACGTCCAACTTCCTTCTTTCACAAAAGAGATAAGAACGATGGTAGCGATAGGAAGAAGAAGGAGGGTC
>BTQE01000044.1:0-23722 GCA_036985715.1 Rhodothermia bacterium | reverse complement strand
CCATGGGGGCTCGAATCTATATCGAAGATGAACGGATCGTCGGTGGTGAGGCTGTCGGCGACCTGGTCGTCTTCTCGTCCGAACTCTCCGGAATAGAGCTTGGGGGCGACGCCATTCCCAAAATAATCGATGAAATTCCGATCCTTGCCATTGCGGCCACCTGTGCCGAAGGCGAAACGATTATTCGTGATGCAGGTGAACTCAGACACAAAGAATCGGACCGAATTCAGAATCTGGTGGATGGCCTCACGTCACTCGGAGCAGATATCGAAGAACTCGAGGATGGAATGATCATCCAGGGCAGAAAATTATCGGGCGGAATGGTTGACAGCCATGGCGATCATCGAATTGCGATGTCATTCGCGATAGCGGGTTTGACCGCCGATCACCAGGTTTCAATTAGAAACGCGGACTGTGCGGCCGTTTCCTTTCCAGGATTCTGGGATGCACTGGCCGAACTTGCATACGCGGAAACGTCTGAGAATTGAGCTATTTCTCAGGCGTCCAGAGAAACCGGTCCATGAGGACGCACCCGTCAGAATCGAATTCAATGCCTTCGTTTCGGAGTAAGTCTTCCATGACGAACGGCCCGCCGAAATGAAGACTTCCGCTCAATCCACCGAATCGGTTCACCACGCGGTGGCACGGAATGGGAAATCCTGCCGCTGCATTCAGTGCCCACCCAACCATGCGGGCCGACCGCCGAGCACCGAGGTGCTCGGCGATAAGCCCATACGTTGTAACTCGACCCAGTGGAATTCTTTCGACCACTTCCCAGACGCGTGAATAGAAATCCGACTTCTGCTGAATCTCAGAATTCACTTTGTAGGACGTGTCGGAAGTCATCATCGCCGCACTTCGTCAGAGAATGATCAGTTGTTACCCAGAATAAGCGGGAGACCATCTGCCCCACTGCCAATAATGACGGTTTTTGAATTCGGAGAGTTGGCCAGAAGCTGTGTGGCTTCGATTCCCTTGAACCGTAAGAATTGATTCGAAAGACTTGCCGTAATGATCCTCTGATACTCGGCTTCGCCTGTCGCTTCAATTTGCTTCCTTTCAGCTTCCAGACGTTCTTTTCGAATCGTGAACTCGTACCGTTCCGCCTCCTGCTCTTCTTTCAGTTTGTTTTCGATCGCCAGCTTGATCTGTTCGGGCAGCGAAATGTCTCGAATGAGAATCGCTGTAACATCAACATACTGCGTCTCAACGACACGCTTCACTCGCTCGAAAATCTGCTCCTGAAGCTCCGTGCGGCGCGAAGAATACAATTCTTCTGGAGTGAACTGACCGACGATCTCGCGCACGGCGCTTCTGAGCTCAGGCTGGACAAGTTTCCGGTAATAATCCGCCCCATACGTGACATGCAGATCTGCAACATCATCGGCTCTTGGCCGCCACCGTATTGAAGCGTCCATACCGATGGAAAGTCCGTTCGACGTGAGGGCGTTGATCACTTCGAGCGACTCCTGCACGCGAAGATCATACTTGAAAAGCGTGACCCAGGGTGCATGAATCTGCAGTCCTTCTCCAAATTTCGCGTCCGTGTCCGTGCCGCCAAAAACACTGTATTTGACAGCACCTTGACCGGAAGTGATCGTAGTCGTCATGCATCCTCCTCCGATTGCGGCAACGACCACGAATATGATTCCAAATACTGCGAACCGCATGGTCGCACGAGTTAAATTGGGGAATTGGGGTTCTGCCATTTTTGCCACCCGCTGGTATTTATTCAAAAGGATTCGTTGATCTGTCAACGGCAGTGTGTGCACTCGGGTTGCCTACTATTGTGCGAATCTTGAGGATTCGGTTCTGGACGAACAATTTGCGATGACGGATAAAGGACGGCTTGAACATATTCTCGGCGAGTCCCGCGTGTCGGAAGAAATCGTTCTGGCTCCACTCACGACTTTTCGGATCGGTGGTCCGGCCGATCTTTTTTTCGAGGCTTCGTCGGCAGAAGAACTGGTTGGCGCTATTTCAGCCGCCAGAGATCTTTCAATTCCGTTTTTCCTCCTCGGAAGGGGCGCTAACATTCTGATCGGTGATAGAGGGATTCGAGGGCTAGTGGTTCATAACAAAGCGACGAGATTCGAAATACATGCCGATTCCGACCAACTGTTTGCTGAAAGCGGTGCCATCATGTGGCCCGACATCATCAAGCGGGTTGTGGATGCGGGATTATCCGGATTAGAGCACTACGCCGGCATTCCTTCCACAGTGGGTGGTGCGCTATGGCAGAATCTGCATTTCCTCTCTCCTCCGCCGGAAAGAGAACGCACCATGTTTCTGGAAGAAGTTGTGCTCTCCGCCGAGATCCTGACTCCGGCAGGTGAAAGAAAAAGCGTACCCAACGAATACTTTGATTTCGGCTACGACCAATCCATCCTGCATACGTCCGGCGATATTGTTCTCTCTGCTACCTTTCAACTGAATAAGGGCGATCCGCTCTTGATGCGGTCCATTGTCGACGCCAACCTGGAATGGCGTCGCGAGCGGCACCCGCCCCTGGATACGGAGCCGAGTATCGGGTCCATTTTCAAAAAGATTGAAGGGATTGGAGCCGGCCGAATCATTGATGAATGCGGGCTCAAGGGAACGAAGATTGGGGGGATCGAGATTACGCATCGACACGCAAACATCATGATCAACAGAGGGGCGGGGACGGCACGAGACGTGATGGATCTGATCCAACTAACGCGCGAAACCGTACAGCGGGAGACAGGATACGATCTCCAGCCAGAAGTCGCGTTTGTGGGCGAATTTTGACACCCTCAAAATGGAGACTAATTTAGCTACCGTGGTGTTGCTCGCAGAAATGCTTGCAGAAATGCTCGCGGAAAAGCTTAAAGGAACAGAAGAATGATTTGGCTATCCGGCGCCTGGGCCGTCTTTGAGAAGGACCTTCGACTTGAGCTTCGAAGTCGATACGCGATCAACATGCTCATCATGTTTGTTCTGTCTTCGCTTCTACTGGTCGCTCTTGCCATCGGACAGGATGCGGTCAGCACAAAGATGCAAAGTGCCCTGTTGTGGATTGTCATCCTTTTTTCGGCCTCGATCGGACTCGGAAGGACATTTGTGGGTGAAGAGGAAAGGGGAACCGTGCTCATCCTTCAACTCAGCGTGCCTGGAAGCCAGGTTTTTGCTGGAAAACTGGCCTTCAACTTTTTCCTTCTATTATGTGTGAACCTGATTGGAGTCCTCGTCTTCGTATTCCTGCTCAATCTCGATATTACTCATGTCGGATTACTCGCCACGACGCTGCTGCTCGGCTCTTTGGGGCTTGCTGGAGCCACAACCATGCTCTCGGCCATAATCGCCCGGACAACAAACGTCGGCCCGCTACTGCCCGTACTCCTATTCCCACTCCTGATTCCGTTGTTGCTCTCGGTCGTGAGTGCCGGTGAAAACGCTCTTGCCGGTGGACTTGGGTGGGCTGAGTCCACTTCGGACCTGACAACCCTGGCGGCGTTCGCGGGCGTGGTTATTACGGCCTCTGTTCTCCTCTTTGACTTCGTCTGGAACGACTGAACGTGAGTTGATTGCGCCTTTGCAAACAATTGATTTGCCCGATCGCCCCGTCCGTCGTAAGATGTGGACGCGGCAAGAAAATATACCTGAAAGTGGCTTGAAAGAACATCCGCACGTCCGAATCGGTCGCTATGCGCTCGTCCGAAATACCGTCTTCCTCGGGCTGACCGCCGTCGTGTTGGCCGGATTTCTGGTCAACATTCCGCGGATCAATATTCTCGAGCACACTGCCCGGAATCTCTATTTCCACGTCCCGATGTGGTTTACAATGATGGCCGCAGTCGGCGTCTCAGGCTATCATTCGTTCCGACTGCTACAAACAGGCTCACTTATTAGAGATATCAGGGCTATGCAGGCAGCGCGTGTGGGCGCCTGGTTTGGAGTTCTGGGACTACTCACTGGAATTATCTGGTCCAAGTTTACGTGGTACGTGGGCACAGACGTCTGGTGGAATTTTGACCCTCGACAAACGATGGCGTCGCTCCAGTTGCTGATCTACGGGGCTTACTTTGTGCTCCGCTCCGCCCTGGAAGACCCCGACAGACGAGCTAAAATTGCTGCGGTGTACAATCTGTTTGCGGCTACAACAACACCTTTTCTGCTGTACGTAATTCCCCGGCAGCTTGAGAGTTTGCACCCGGGCGCAGAGGGAAATCCCGCATTCAGCGAAATCACGGAACCTGTAATGCGACTTATTTTTTATCCTGCGATAATCGGATTCATCGGACTTTTCTGGGTGTTATATACCCAGCGGGTGCGCATAGCTTGGATCAAATACCGCGTGAGTCGCGATCCCGAACTTTGACCGGACCTCAACCCTAAAAAATGGAACAAGTAGTACAGAGCATTCAAGATTCTCTAAGAGCGTCACAGTCAGTTTCGACTCCTTTTGATAGCATATGGACAAGGGGTGACGTCCCGACGGTTGCTCCATCCGGGCTTGAACAGATTATGCTTTCAAATGACAAGATCTTCGTGGTGCTGGCGGTCGTTTTACTCATCTGGATCGGGTTGATTTTCTTTGTCTACCGAACCGATCGTCGGCTGAGCCAGGTGGAACGATCTTTAGAAGACCGCATTTACGAAAGCGACGACGAGATATAGTTTTTCACGTAATTATTGCCCGTATTTAATCAATAGGACCACCAAAGATCTCATGAGACCGAAAACCATCGTAGGAATCGTACTCATCTTGGTATTTACCGGCTTCCTGCTCATGAATTTTGGGCAGCAGGTGGGTGGATACATGAATTTTTCACAAGCTGAAGAATCGGGCTCCAGAGCCCACGTCGTCGGCGACTGGGTTGAAGACCGGGCCTTCGATTACGACGCACAGGCCAACGTCTTCAGCTTTCACATGCAGGATGATCAGGGAGCCATAAGAGAAGTCCGGTACAACCATCCAAAACCTCCAAACTTCGAGGACGCCGAAAAAATCGTCGTTGAAGGCCGCACCGAAAATGAAATTTTCGTTGCTGAAAATATTCTGATCAAGTGTCCATCGAAATACGAGGGAGTAAAAGGACTGGACCAGGTACCCGATTTTACCGGCGAATCATTAGGTCGGCAAGCTGAGCCCTAGAGGTAAAGCAACTCCGCGAGCGAAAAGAATACGAGTATCCCGATGATATCGTTGCTCGTGGTGATGAATGGGCCGGTCGCTAATGCCGGGTCGATTTCCATCCTGTTCAGGATCAGCGGAATGAGCGTGCCAAGAGCCGTCGCCTGGACAATCACGATGAGTAAGGCCACTGAAGCCGTTATGGCCAGTCTCAAAGGACTTGTTACCCCTCCCAACAGGACTGGCGCGAGTACAACAATGGCGAGGCCCAGCACAATCGCGGCGATCATCGCGTTGAGCATCGCAACTCGCAATTCCTTTCCTAGACGTCGCACCAGATCCGTGGCCCACATATTTCCGGAGGCCAGGCCCTGTACCGTTATGGCCGAGCTCTGAATTCCTGCGTTTCCGGCCGTTGCCATAATGATCGGAATAAAACCGGCCAGCAGGGAAGCTTCCTGCAACGTTGCAGAAAACGACCAGATTACACTTGCGGCCAGACCGGCACCTGCGAGTCCCGCTAGCAACCAGGGTAATCTGTGACTCACGATTCTGAGGACCGAGTCGGTCGGCTCTTCCCCACCGGATACACCACTCATCCTCTGGATATCTTCTTCGGCTTCGTCCCGGATGACATCGACGATATCGTCGATCGTGATTCGACCTACCAACTTCGACTCGGAGTCCACGACCGGAAGTGAGATCAGGTCATAGCGCTGCATCACCAAGGCCACGTCTTCCTGATCCAGATCCGTCTTGACCGAGTGGATGTCGGACTCCATGATGTCGGAGATCGTATGAGATGCCGGAGAAAGAAGAAGCCGGTTCAGCTTGACCACACCCGAGAGTCGTCCCTGCTGATCGATCACGAAAACGACATAGATATCCTGAACGGTTTCCGCGTTCCGGCGAACCTCCTCGGTAGCCTGGGCTACCGTCCAGTGATTCTGTACCGCGACGTATTCCGCCGCCATGAGACCACCGGCTGACTCTTCGTCGTACGCCAACAACCCCTGGACTTCTTCCGCATCCTCAAGGGCCGGGAGAACTTTCTCAACGACCTCCTCAGGGAGATCGGCGATGACATCAGCGGCATCGTCCGAGTCCAATTCATCCAGAATTTCGGTCAGACGTTTTTCGGGCGTCTCTTCAACGAGCTTCGCCCGGTACTCGTCGTCCAATTCGGTAAGGGTCTCCCCCGCCAGCTCGGTCGGAAGCCAACGGAATGCCTGCCGGGCATTCTCAATGTGCAGATGCGTCAATACTTGGGCTAGATCAGCAGCGTGGAGATCTGCCAGTATATTGAGCACCATACCCTCTTCCTGAGATTCGATCAACGCAGTGATATCCTGCATCAACTCCGTATCCACTTCGATCATCGGACCGGAACGGGACGTCGTTTCAGAATCGGTTGTTGGAACCGTTTCCATCTGATCGGGGAAGTTTGCTCTTAAACAGGAAAGCAGCCAAAATCTGCATCGAGAAGACGTTCTCAGAAAGTCTTCCTAGTCCGCCCTTTTGGACGGCTTTTTACACATCGGTCTGAAGATACCCTGCGAGTTGGACAAAGTCGTCAGGCGTAAGCTCTTCGGCGCGCTTGTCCGCGTACCTGGTGGGAACGTCTCGGTGGACGGACTCGGAGATTATTTTCAGGCTATTTCTAAGCGTTTTACGGCGCTGATTGAAAGCTGTTCTGACAACCTTGCGTATCCAGGCGAGATCCAAACCGGTGGGAATCCTTGTTTGGCCATGAAAATCAAGACGAACAACTGCGCTTTTCACGTCCGGCTTCGGACAAAACACATTTCGGGATACGGGAAATAGCAGTCGGGGCCTCGTTTCCAACTGCGTTGCGACACTCAGAATGCCGTAAGCCTTTGTCGAAGGAACGGCAACCAGGCGCTCGGCGACTTCATATTGCATCATCACGACGGCCTCAGAAAGGAGGTGTGATGCATCCAACAACGAGAACAGAATTTGCGACGTGATATTGTACGGGAGATTCCCAATTACACTTAGCGGTCCGATTGAAGCGTCAGAGATGGCTTTCCAGTCGACTCTCAATATGTCCGCCAGATGGACCGAGACGTTCGGGTGCTTGTCCCGGAGCAATTCGGCCACGCTGGAATCTATTTCGACCGCCTGAACGTGCTCGAAGCGATCGGCGAGCAAACCCGTCAAGGCACCCATTCCAGGGCCGATTTCCACGATTGGATCGCCGGGGTCAGCCTCCAGCGCTCCAACTATCTTCCGGGCGATATTCTGGTCAGTCAGAAAATGCTGACCGAGATGTTTTTTCGGCCTGAGCATTACGAGGAGCCGACCGCACCGGCGTAGGGAACTTTCCGATAGCGCTTGGCGCGTTCGTGTGCACCCCCCAGGTCTTTCATATCCAGTACCTTTTCATATTCCAGAATGGCAGACGACCGCTCTCCGCGGGTGTCGTATATCATTCCCCGGCGCAGGGTCGCAAACAGCTTGAAATAGGTGTCTGCTGGTATAGTTTTGCTTAGATCGATGACCCGATCGAACCGGGTCAATGCATCGTCCGACCTCCCGGCGAGCATATCGAATCGCCCGATGTAGTATTCGGCCTGAGACGCAATCAGGTCGCCGTAACCCGTGGCACCCCTTTCGTAGAGGTCAATAACTTCTTGAAAAACCTCAACCGCCTGGTCCCATCTGTACCACGTGGCAAACACGCGTCCCTCCAGCACGTGAAAGAAGGCGTTCCGTGGATGCCGTGCCCTCAGCCATTCGACTTGCTTCCTGGCTCCGTCGAAATCTCTTTCATAGTTCAGGTAGATCTGCAAAAGAAAATAGACGGCTTCCGTTTGGATGAATTGTCCCTTTTCGGCCGTATATGTAATATTCTTCAATCCTCTCTCCTTTTCCGCGTCGGGAAAAAAGATCATCATCGGCTTGACAATTGGATATCGCTCCGGAATTACAGAGGCGAAGTAATCGTAGACCCCGCGACCAAACTGGAAGTCCGCATTGGTCGTATCCGCATCGGCGATCTTGAATATGTAATCAAGCGCAGCTCGCCCGTCCAAAGCTGCCGACAGCCATTCCTGCCGATTCGATCGTAATCGCCCCCTGAAGCCGAGCGCTGCGCCCTTGAAGAACATGGCATCAAAGTTGTCCTCGTCGGCATCAAGCATTTCATCGGAACGACGAATGACGATTTCCATCGCGTCGTAGAACCGGTCGTCGTCGGCTGTCGGGCCCATTTCCAGACCGGGAAGAATCCTCCACCAGATAACCAGGGCTTTCAGAAAAGGACCAATGGGATGCCCTACGTATTGACTCTCAATCCGGGCAAAAATAGAGTCGGCTGCCTCAAATCGCATGTCATAAAGAGCCATCAGACCGGCGCGACCGTCTTCAACGAGGATCGGGTCACCCAAGATGGAATCCGATGGGTCGTATTGAATCACTTGGGACGCCGACTGGGCGTTCGCGATCTCCCAACCAGACAGTGCTAAAACCGTGAAAACGAAAAAAACGACGACAGCACCGGAGCGAAGAATGGATCGACTCCGCGTCAATCGGAATCGATCTCCTTCATTCGAAGGGGTCGTCGAACAAGTTCTCCGTCGCAATTCGGGCATCGGCGATAAACTACGCGTGAGCAGTCTGGACAGTAGGTGCATTCGTAAGAACAGATATACGCCTCAGCATCCATAGAAAGATCCACACCACAGCGCTCGCAATTGGGCCGCACATCTAGCGTCATGGCAGGGCGCCTACTTCCTCGTGAATCTGCGTGTACCGGTATAGATCATGGATACGAGCAAGATTTTTGCCATGTCTACACCCACGAACCGAAGCCATCCGATATCAATAGAATGGAACCAGGAAGTATGGCCGGCAGCATAGTGAAGCCATGTCACACCCAGCGTAAACAATACGATTGAACCTGAGAGGACGGATAGAAAACTGCCAATCGGCCCATTCCAGGTCTTCGAAACGTATCCGGAAACCAGGGCTGCGAGCGGAAATCCGATCAGATACCCAACGGTGACGCCGCTGAGCAGGAACGTGATTCCGAATTCAGCACCCGCATAAACGGGAAGAAAAAGTCCGATCGACAGATAGAGAATCTGTGCGAGAAGGCCATTCCGCCATCCCAAGAACAGGCCACTTCCATAGACCGCGAGTGTTTGCAGCGTGAAGGGTACTTCCCATACATACAGACGGATTTGAGAACCGGCGGCTGTAAGGAGAGCAAATCCGACGATCCCGATAACCTGCAGCGTGACCGTCGCGTCGCGGCTGCGCAATACATCGACGGCGCTCATCCGTTTCGAATGCAAATTCAGGATGGAATCCATAGGCGCTTGCGATAACCTGATATTCGATTGGTTAAAAAAAAGCTCTTCCAGCTATGAGGTTGCTGGCGCGCCAAGATAGGGGGATTCTTGCACACTAACAGCCCAAGGTTTTGTGGGTTGCTCGACTGCGGATCCGCCCCCGTCGGGTTCATCATTCTCTTTCATCATTCGGACGGTGTATAGTTCAAGCGAGGCTCGAGCCACAGCTCCATCTCGTGCAATGAATAGCCCTTTCGCTCCGCATAGTCCCTTATCTGATCCTGGCCCAATTGACCCACATTGAAATAATCCGACTCAGGATGGGAAAAGACCATCCCACAAACCGACGCCGCAGGCATCATGGCCAGACTTTCCGTGAGTTGAATTCCGGTTGATGCCTCGACACCCAGCAACTTCCAAATCGTCTTCTTTTCCGTGTGGTCCGGTTGCGCAGGGTACCCCGGCGCGGGCCGAATGCCCGTGTATCGTTCCGCAATCAGCTCCTCGTTGGACAGTCGTTCATTGAGTGTATACCCCCAGCTACTGGTTCGTAAGTGCTGGTGAAGGTACTCGGCATGGGCCTCAGCGAGACGATCAGCCAGGGCCTTTACCATGATGGCATTGAAGTCGTCGTGCTCCTCCTCGTACTTGGAAGCGAGTTCAGCAACCCCATGTCCAGCGGTGACTGCAAAAAGTCCGATATAATCCGGCGTACCCTCAGCAGCAATAAAATCAGCCAGGGCTCGATTGGGTTTTCCGGATGATTTCCTGGCTTGCTGACGAAGCGTATGTAACGAGGCAACGACCTGAGACCTGGACTCATCTTCGAAGACCAGAATATCGTCGCCCTTGCGATTAGCTGGGAAAATGCCAAAGACGTTTTTCGTCCCCACCAGTTCGTTTTTGATTATTCGTTGAAGCAGCTCCTGGGCGTCTTCAAATAATTTCCGAGCGGCCTCTCCTTTCGCCGGATCGGAAAGAAGCGCCGGATACTTTCCTTTCATTTCCCAGGTCTGGAAAAACGGCGTCCAGTCGATGTAGCCGGACAGTTCTTCCAGCGTAACATTCTCGATAGACGCGATGCCCAGTTCTTTCGGCACGGAAGGCCGGTAAGAGGAAAAATCAAACTCGAGGGAATTCGCTCTCGCATCCTCGATCGTCAGAAACGTCGTCTTCTGATGCCTGCGTTCGTGTTGATCTCGCTTTCTGGCATACGTTTCTCGAACCTGCCGACTGAAATCGTCTTTCCGTAAGTCGGAAACGAGCTGGCTGACGACGCCAACGCTTCGAGATGCATCCAAGACGTGAACAACCGGCGCATCGTAATTGGGTTCGATCTTGACGGCTGTATGGATCTCTGACGTCGTAGCCCCACCGATCAGCAGCGGCAAGTCGAAATTGCGACGTTGCATTTCTTGTGCGACATGTACCATTTCCGTCAGCGATGGAGTGATAAGTCCGCTCAAGCCGATTACGTCGGCTCCAATTTTTTCGGCTTCATCCAGGATTTTGTCGGCCGGGACCATGACGCCCATGTCAACAATATCGAAGTTGTTGCAGCTCAAAACCACGCCTACGATGTTCTTTCCAATATCATGAACATCACCCTTCACCGTGGCCAGAAGTATGCGCGTACGAGTGTCGAGCACTGAGCCGTCCCTTTTGTCGTCCTCCAGAAATGGGGTCAGGTACGCGACCGCCTTTTTCATGACGCGTGCACTTTTCACGACCTGAGGAAGAAACATTTTTCCAGATCCAAAGAGCTCCCCGACATGGTCCATACCGTCCATGAGCGGACCCTCGATCACCAGGAGTGCCTTTCCGAGCTTTACCCGTACCTCTTCCGTGTCCTCCTCAATAAATTCTGTAATTCCTCTAACGAGAGCATGCTGAAGCCGGAACTCGACCGGTTCCGCTCGCCACGCTGCAACTTTTGGGTCCTGCTGATCGGGCTCACCCGAAACCGTTTCTGCATGTTTTACGAGACGTTCCGTGGCGTCGTCTCGGCGGTGAAAAAGAACATCTTCAACGGCTTCCAGCAAATCAGTGGAAATGTCTTCATAGACTTCGATCTGACCGGCGTTGACAATGCCCATATCCATCCCCGCATCGATGGCGTGATACAGAAACGCCGTATGTATCGCTTCGCGAACCCGAT
Source organism: Rhodothermia bacterium (assembly GCA_036985715.1). Classification (GTDB taxonomy): domain Bacteria; phylum Bacteroidota; class Rhodothermia; order Rhodothermales; family UBA10348; genus SMXL01. Next base: position 12,153 of record BTQE01000044.1, on the reverse strand, counting down.
TATTCCCCCTGAAGGAGAAAGAAACGTTGCTCACCCCGCCCGACACATGAACGCCTGGAAAATTGGCCTTGATGAACCGAGTTGCTTCAATAAAATCGACTGCGTAGGTATCATGGGCCTGAATGCCCGTTGCAATTGCAAAAATGTTCGGGTCGAAGATGATATCCTCGGCGGGAAATCCGACGTCCTCGGTTAATATCCGATAGGCCCGTTCACAAATAGAGATTCGCCGCTCGTATGTGTCAGCTTGTCCATCTTCGTCGAACGCCATTACGATTACAGCCGCTCCAAGTCTGCGTGCGAGAGCAGCCTGCACCTTAAACGGTTCTTCGCCGTCCTTAAGGCTGATCGAGTTCACAACCGATTTCCCCTGGGTACACTTCAGTCCCGCTTCAATCACGTGCCAGTCTGACGAGTCGATCATCAGCGGAATGGCTGCAATGTCCGGCTCAGTGGCGATCAGGTTCAAGAAAGTGGTCATCGCGGAGGAAGAATCAAGCATTCCCTCATCCATATTCACATCAATGATCTGCGCTCCGTTTTCTACCTGCTGCCGCGCGACCGAAAGGGCCTCCTCAAATGATTCTTCAAGTATCAGTCGAGCAAATTTCCTGGATCCTGTCACATTGGTGCGTTCTCCTACATTGACGAAGTTCAGATCCGCACGAAACTCGAGCGTTTCGAGGCCGCTCAGCCTGAGCGCCCTGGTCGTTTTTGGAACGCTGCGCGGAGGGTAAGCTCCTGCGGCCTCAACGATGGCCTCGATGTGTTCCGGGGTCGTACCACAGCATCCGCCCACCAGGTTTAAAAATCCTTCGGACGCATACGCTGACACTTGGCGAGCCATGAATTCCGGCGTTTCGTCGTATCCGCCGAATTCGTTTGGAAGACCCGCATTCGGGTAAAGGCTCGTAAAAACATTCGCCTCTGAAGAGAGCGTTTCCAGGTACGGCCTCATCTGTTCGGAGCCGAGAGCGCAGTTCAGTCCGATACTGAGCAGCTGCGGTGTATGGGCAACTGAAACCCAGAATGCGTCAATAGACTGCCCGGAAAGGGTACGGCCCGACTTGTCCACGATCGTTCCCGATACCATAACCGGACATGACGTTCCCGTTCTTTGGAAATACTCGTCGATCGCATAAATGGCAGCTTTCGCATTCAGGGCGTCGAAGATGGTTTCGACCAGCAAGACATCAACACCGCCCTCCATTAACCCGGCTACCTGCTCACCGTAGGCCGCGGCCACGTGATCAAATGTCCTCACCCGAAAGCCCGGATTCGATACGTCCGGTGACATGGAAAGACTTTGATTGGTGGGTCCGAGTGCCCCTGCCACGAAACGTGGTTGTTCCGGGGTTCTACGTGACCAATCCTCTGCCGCTTCTCTGGCGATTTCGGCGGCCGCCTTATTCATCTCATGTATCCACGATTCGGTCGAATAATCGGCCTGAGAAATTCGATTGGCGTTGAATGTATTCGTTTCGATCAGGTCGGCGCCGGCTTTCAGGAACGCATCATGGATGGAGCGAATGACACCGGGCTGAGTGATACTCAGCAGATCGTTGTTGCCGTGAACGGGCGATTGATGTTCTGCGAGGGCTTCTCCTCGGAAATCTTCCTCCGTCAGGTTTTCGCGCTGGATCATCGTACCCATCGCACCGTCCAGAACGAGAATCTGGGCGTGAAGACGTTCGAGCAATAGGTTGGAGCGATCAGGCATACAAAACGGGCAATAATCTAATCAGGGACCGTCCTACGGCCCATTGGGCGTTTGAGATCCTCTTAGAGTGCCCCGAAGAACCCTAAATGGAGTCCAGAAAGGACATGACGATCTTTCCAAATTCAACGGGATCATCCGAATGAATCCAGTGCCCTGCGTTCTCGATGGTCGTAATTTCGGCATATGGGAACTGGGTCCGGATCGCGATCATGTGTTCTTGCTGTACGTAATTGGATTTTCCGCCGTGGACAAACAGCGTGGGACCTTCGAACGGCTGCCACCCCAACACAGCCTCCATCAGGCAAGGATAGCCGTTGTTGATGGCGTCCAGATTAAACATCCATTCAAATCCGGTCTCGCTTCGCACGACACCCTTCAGGAGAAAATTGCGCATGGAAACCTCTGGGAATGATTTCGCAAGCACACCATCAATCTCCTCGCGGGAGGAGAAGTCCTTCAAATCCAACTTTGAGAGCGCGTCCAGGGTTTTCCGGTGAAGATGGGGATAGTCTACGGGAGCGATGTCTGCGATCACAAGCCCGTCTACGCGGATAGCGTGCTGCAGGGCAAAGTGCATAGCTGTTTTGCCGCCCATCGAATGGCCGAGAAGATGAGCCGACTCAATCTCCAAATCGTCCATCAACTCTACCACATCTTCAGCCATGGCATCGTAGGAAAACTCTTCCGAGTGCGGAGAGCGACCATGATTTCTCTGATCGACGACGATGACCCGGTACCGCTCACCAAATACATTCGACGAGAGCGAGTGCCAGTTTCCGCTGGAACCCAATAACCCGTGAAGGATGATCAGTGGATGTCCTTCACCGTAGGATCGTGAATAGAGTTTCAATGACTTGTCGAACTCCGGAGGCGCTGAATTTCTGAGCCGAATCGCTGATCTGAATTTCTGAGCTGAATCGCTGATCTGAATTTCTGAGCTAAAATGCTCAGTTGAAAACTTGCCGTCCTACAAAAACGAAAAAACGCCTGGCGCACCCACGGGATACGAGGTGCACTTTCAGCGTCTGATTGGGCGTTAAAAGCCCTCCGAAATTATTCGTTCGATCTACCTGTCTTATTCAGAATCTCCTTCAGTGTCTTCTGAAGACTTGTCTGAGGAATCGTCTTCTACGTTCTTGGAATCGTTGCATTCGCTCTTGCCACAGCATCCACGGCGCGAAAACAAGAGCCAGAACAGGAGTCCGAAAAGAACCCAACGAACCCATGAGGTTCCGTGCATTAGTCCGAAGAAATGAAAATCAAAGCTTCCGTCCACCAACACGATCACGAGTACAACGAGAGCTCCAAACAGTATTATCCGCGATTTATCCAGTTTCATGTATTCCAGTCACTAATTGCCGTCACTAGGAACAGGCGATTCCTTATCGAATGTGAAGCCGGACTACGTGATTCCAACGCCATTGTTGCAGCGGCTCCTAATTTTTTGGGGAAGGGATTTTCGACAAATGAGACTACAAAGAAGCTGCCATTTCGGTCAGAAGTTGCCTGTCTATCTTCATAGATTGCGAATCCAATCCCTCTGGCCAATCCAGAAATCGATTCGGGATCTTAAACGATGCCAGCGATTCCTTCAGTTGCTCAATAAGAGATTCTTCATCGAAGGCAGGGTCGATACTTCGAATGAATGCTACCGGTCGGAAACCGAATTCGACATCTGAAACAGGAACGACAATAGCCATTTCAACCTGATCAAGTTCCAATAGTGCGCGCTCGATCTCTTCCGGTTGAATATTCTCGCCGCCTGAGACGAACATCTGATCTCGCCGACCGATGACGACGAGTTCCTCGCCGTCCAGGCAGCCGATGTCCCCTGTTCGAATCCAGGAATCTTCCCCACGATGTGCCCGGCGCCTCAACGACCCGCCCGGGTCCAAGTAGCCAAGAAAAGCAGCCGGTCCCCGTACGAGAATCTCGTCCTCGGCGTCGAGCTTGAGTTCCACCAGGGGCAACGCTCGACCGCTCGAATAGCCATCTCGGATCTCTGTCCAGATATCAGACGTCGCAATTTGCGAGCTCATCTCGGTCATTCCATATGTGGTGCGAACGGGATACCCACCCTCTATGGCCCGCCGAATGAGAGAGGAATGAGTCGGTCCACCGCCGACGAGGGCTTCTTTCAGGAATGTCGGTGCATACGGTTTGTCGTCAAGCAGCCGTTGAAGCTGCGTGGGTACGAGTGATACGTGGGTGGATTTCGTCAGGTCGATCGCGTCTCCGGTGGACTGCTGGTTATGCTGAAGCGCGACCGTGCCTCCGGCAACAAACGTCCTGAATAGAATCCCAAGACCGGCGACGTGATCCAACGGCAGCGACAACAGCCACCGACTTGAGGGGGCGACTACGATCCGCGAATTAGAAGAAAGTGCACTGGAAAAATAATTTCGTAATGAATGAACAGCGATTTTGGACGCCCCCGCAGTTCCGGATGTATGAATGAGCGTGGCCGGCGCATCTAACGTCAACTGTGACTCCGCGTCTGGAGCGAAACTATTTTCGTCGCTGTTCGAAGGGTCAATCCAGATACCGTCTTTCAGATCGAATCCCTCGTCAGATACGACCATGCGGGCGCCCGAATCTGAACATGATTTAGCCCTTGCAGACCGGGGAAGCCTCCTACTTAGCAGGAATATCTCAGCACTCGCCCGCAACGCTGCAAATATCCACACGATCGTATCAATCGGTTCCTCAAGACAAATGGCCATCCGCCTGGTCGAGGATTCGAATTTCAACCGGGCAGAAGCCCTCAAAACTGCCTGGTCGAGAGCTTCATAGGAAATCGCTTTTCCCAACGCCCGGATGGCCACGTGCTCCGGAGTCGTTCGAGCGTGAAACCGGATCGGACACTCTATCTGATCGGACTCAGCAAGAGTAGAATATGTAAGTGGATAGGGCTCAGGCACGCTTATTCGAACATTGGCGGTTACACAACACGCGTGAGTCGTGAGGGCTCGGGTGCTTCATACAGGGAAATTTGATTTGCCGCACGCACAGGCTCGGGCGGCAAGTCGGAATCGAAATATCGAAGTGTATCCAGACCGGCCGCCCATCCTGAACCAGAAATCGCGGCCGCCAGAGACACCAATCCGGCATGACCCACTTCGGTCTCAAAGCACGACGTGATGACCGGTTCGACACCGACTCTGTAGAACCGTTCAGCAAGATCGAGGGTGGCCGCCATTCCGCCAATCAATGTCGGCTTGAGTATCGCCGCACATGCAAACGAGTATTCCTTTAAAGATTGGTCCTGTTCGAAGACTTCGACAATCGACTCATCGAGTGCAATAGGTACAGCGCTGTTCTGAGAAATACGGCTCAGAAATGCCGGGTTGGCAAGTGGTTCTTCTATATAGGCAATATTCTGGTCCTCCATTTCAGAAAGGAAATGAACGGCGGTGTCGAAATCCCAAGCTCGATTTGCATCGAGCCGTAGCTCGGCATCGGCGCCTATGGTCGATCGAACCTCCGCAACCAGCTTCGCTTCCTGATCGACTCGTCTGGTTCCTACTTTTAGTTTGAAGGCTCCGTATCCGTCCCGACGACCCTCGCGTGCCTGGGCCAAGACCTCCTCGTTCGATCCGTCCAGCAACGCGTTGACGGCCACATGAGATCGCGAATCCTCGCGAAGCCACTCTGAAAGAGGAACGGAACACTCCGCCGACGAGAGACCGTAAATCGCCTGTTCGATCCCAAATATGCAGGAAGAAGGAAGACCCTCAAGCAGATTCGGCACAGTCCATTCCTCAAAGGAAGGAGCCAGCTTCAATCCTGCCAGCGAAGGAAGGATTTTCATGACGGCGGAGGTCGCTTCATTCAGAGATTCTCGGCTCCGTCCGGGCAGCGGAGCCACCTCCCCCCACGATTCGCTCCCCGTCCCGGAAATGATTCTGATGAGTAGGCCTTCCCTTTTCAATGGCTCGGGCGCCTGTTCGGTCGAATCACCGGCCGCCGGAAACTCAGACAGTACGGGTTTCGAGTAGTGAAATATTTCTGCTGAAACGATGTGCAATGCGTTGAGTCGTTGCGTTTACGGGCTTGCAATCCAACCAAGAGAAAATAGAAGGCTGTAGACGAGAAGCAGCTTTCCCGTTGCCTCCAGCACCCGATTCAAATCTTCTATTCGTTCTACCGGTGTGGTGATAAGGGTCTTCGTTGTCGGAATCGCGATGGGAATGATAAGCGCTCCTGCCAACGATCCGAGTGGTGCTCCATAACTGAAATAAAGAACGACAGGTGTGAGCGCTGCAATGAGGATGCACCCCACGTATGAAGAATAACCGAATCTCCTCCCGAAACGAACCACCACCGTCCTTTTCAGATGATCCCGATCTTCGTCCATATCGCGGATATTATTCACTAACAGGATCGCGATCGAGAGAACGCCAGGGGCAATACCTGCCAACCAGACTGAAGGTGGCCATTCTAGGGCTTGAACATAGTACGTACCGGCCACAGCAACAGGACCAAAGAAAATGAATACAAAAATATCGGCGAGTCCCAGATTTGCGAGCGAGTATTTACCCGCCGTGTAGAGAACACCGAAGAGAATGGAGCTCACCCCGATCAGGACGATGGGCCACCCGCCTCTGATCATCAAATAAAGTCCTGCGAGTACCGCCAAAGAAAAAGCGATCACGGTCGCGCGTTTCATATTCTTCGGTGATACGAGTCCGGCATGGACGACTCGAGTCGGTCCCTTTCGAACATTCGTATCCGCGCCGCGGACGAAATCCTTATAGTCATTGAATAAGTTCGTCCCGATCTGGATCAGAATTGCGGCGATGAGGGTCAGGACAGCCACACCCGGATGAACCACACCCGCCCGGACGGCGAGGGCGACGCCGATTAACACCGGCGACGCGGCTGCCCAGAGCGTTTTGGGACGAACAGCCATGATCCATACGTTCACCTTACCTGGCATGGCCTGCCCTTACTGATAGCGTGTTCAAGATCCCAATTCCTTTTGGCGACTACGATGCCGGTTGAAGGGATCGATTGTCACGGGCGACTCCAACGGCCGATTCTCAGGAAGAACTCTCAAGGCCGGTAGGGGAATTTTTTGAAATTCGGGGGTCTTTTTTCGACAAAGGCGTTTCTGCCCTCCTGCCCTTCTTCGGTCATGTAGAAGAGCATGGTCGCATTTCCCGCCAGTTCCTGCAGACCTGCTTGACCATCACAATCCGCATTCAACCCCGCTTTCAGGCACCGGATCGCCATCGACGAATTCGAGAGTATCTCGCGACACCACTGAACCGTCTCCTCTTCGAGTTGCTCCAGCGGTACGACCGTGTTTACAAGGCCCATCTCCAGTGCCTGTTGGGCATCATACGGTCGGCACAGAAACCAAAATTCTCTCGCCTTTTTCTGTCCCACAATTCTGGCCAGATAGCTGGCACCGTAGCCCCCGTCAAACGAACCCACTTTTGGCCCGGTTTGCATGAATCGGGCATTTTCGGCGGCGATGGTTAGATCACAGATCACGTGGAGCACATGACCGCCACCAGCCGCCCATCCAGCCACCATTGCGATCACAGGCTTTGGGCACGTGCGAATATCCCGCTGAAAATCCAGAACGTTCAGGCGTTCGATCCCGGTTCCTTCTTCGGTGTATCCTGCGTCTCCGCGAATTCTTTGATCTCCTCCTGAACAGAATGCCTCCGATCCTTCCCCGGTGAGTATGATCACGCCGATGGAATGGTCATCCCTGGCATCCTGAAGTGCGTTTCGCATTTCGGTTACTGTTAGCGGACGAAATGCGTTTCTAACTTCGGGACGATTGATCGTGATCTTGGCGATACCGTCTGCCTTGTCGAACCTGATATCCGTAAAGTCGCCGGCAGACCGCCATTCGATGGAAGCCATGATGCTCAAGTGTGGAAAGTGAAGACTATACTCGATTCAGGCCGTGAAGATACGCGCGTCGCGGACCGATTGCCGGACGACTGCAGAACAACGCTGAACGAGATGCTTCGCTACGACCTCTTCGCGTGTTCACACCGAAGGTCCTTCTCTATCAGCACCCCTACCGAATTCCCTTCGACAGTCGAAACCAGGCCCTCTATCCCGACCTGATCCGTATCTGCCCACGTGGTCACTACTTGTTCGGGTACGGCAATTTGTAAAATCCCTCTGTCCAGAGCCAGAGAGATTTCATCGATTGTGGACTCAGACGTCAGGTAAAATCCGAGCTTCCCACCCGCGCCCGAGTCAATATGGGTTTCCAATCCGTCTCCACGGGCCAGGGCCTCTACTCCCTCCGGAGACAGCCTCAACCGGATACGGTTATTGGTAATTCTGACTTTCATCTGGTCTGATTCATGCTTGATGCCTGTCTCGTTATGCATCGCCGAGTAGCACTTTCTCCGCTTCTTCCAGTAACCGGTCTCCAAATACTTTGGTCTCTTTTCTATCCGTTTTCACTTCAATGAGGGTCGCGCCGTCGTCGTCAAGCGCCGTCAAATAAACGTCCGAAAACTGTTTCAGATCACCGGGTGCGCGATACTGAATGCCAAACATGCGGGCTGCGTGCTCAAAATCCAATCCGTGTGGAGCCGCAAAAAACGATTCGAAGATATCCGCGTGATTCTGTATGGATAGATACGAGAAGATTCCGCCACCGTCGTTGTTGATCACAACCAGGATCAATCCGCGATCCTTTGCGAGAGCCAACGAGTTCATATCGTGAAGCATTGCCAAATCTCCGAGAAGGACTGTGGTCCGTTCGCCGGTACCCCACTGACTGCCTGCGGCCGTAGCAATCGTTCCGTCTATTCCGCTGGCCCCCCTATTTGCCACGATCCCCACAGGATTACCCAGAGAACTCGAAAAGGTATCTACGTGCCTGATCGAGAGACTGCTGGCGAGCATGAGCTGGTGTGACGCGGGAAGAAGTGAACAGAGTCGGTGTGCAACTCCCTGTTCCGATAGAACAGGTTCGGAGGCGCTGCCGAGTCGATCCTCCAGCCACTTTTCGACACGGCTACTTCCGTCTTTCCACTCGGCCAGCCATCCCTCTTCCACGTCGGCCAAAGGTTTCACGCCAGAAAAGAATGATTCGATACCCGATTCAGTAAGATCCAATCGGTGCGAAACCAAGTGATTGGGATCCTGTCTCTCGGGTCCGTTAGCGACAAGCACGTACACATCCGGCTGGCTCTCCGACAAAAACGTTTGAATTCGTTTCGACACGGGTGTCCGCCCGACTTGAATGACGACATCTGGTTTCATAAGACGAGTGAACCGATCGGAGAATGTCATCAGGTCGTAGCAAGGAATGAGCGTTTTCCCTTCCCGTCCCAGACGAATTCCGGAAGTGATATCCGGTAGAACGGGAATTCCTGATTCCTCGGCCCACGTCAGGGCATGCTCTGCACACCTGGCATCAGCCACCCGCCCGAGAATACAGATGGGGCGAATGGCGCGGCCAAGGACTTCTCCTATTTCCGTCAGATCGGAAGATTCACCGATCTTGTTTACCCGTGTGTACAGCGTATACGGTTTTTCGTCAGAAACCCATCTCGAAAGACGGTCATCTGAACATGCCTTCTCAAATTCCTGAACCTCTGTGGCCAGCGGCTCACGAAACATACAATTGAGATGAACCGGGCCCTGTTCGGTCGTCGCACGGTACACGGATTGATCCACCGTGGAAAGCACAAAAGTTGGATTGATCTCATCCGATGGTGTCGGAACGTCGAAGTGCCATCGCACATAGTCTCCAAAAAGATCCTGCTGGGGTATGGTCTGATTGGATCCTGTCTCTCTCAGCTCAGGCGGTCGATCCGCCGTCAAAAGAACAAGAGGTACCGAATCTACCGAGGCCTCGATCACGGCAGGTAAACCGTTCGCGACTGCGGTACCCGACGTGGTAACCCACACAGCCGGTTTGGAAGATTTTCGGCTATAACCCAGCGCGGCAAATGCACCTCCGCGTTCATCATAGTGCATGCAGGTACGCGTCCTGGGATGCCTCCCGATTGCAGCAACCAACGGAGAAGACCTGGATCCAGGAGAAACAAAAAACATGGTACAGCCGAGTCGAACCAGTTCCTCGATGATCAGGCCGGCCCAAAATCCGTTTCTATTTGGTCGTTCAGAGCTCAAGCCCAATTACATTTACGAAATCGACAATTTTTTGCTCGATCTCCTCCCATTCCGAGTCAGGATGTGACCCTGCGACGATTCCGGCTCCAGAAAACAACGATAGTCGTTCATCCGAGACCACACCGCAGCGCAATGCCACAGCGAACTCAGCAGTATCTCTACCGACCCAACCGACGGGCCCTGCATACCAACCCCGGTCGAACTCCTCGACGTCGCGAATAACACTCACGGCGTAGTCAGTCGGATGACCGCCCACGGCAGGCGTCGGGTGAAGCGCTTCGAGAAGGTCAAAATCGGATACCGGATCGGAGAGCACCCCGGAAATCCTGGAGACCAGGTGCCGGCCCTGTGCCAACCGCATTTCCGACGCCTCGTGATCCACGGTAACCGAATCGCAATAGGATTTCAGGACGAATTCAATCGAATCTCGTACGAAAGCATGTTCTCGATGGTCTTTTTCACTGGCCAGAAGTGAGGCCCGATATTCTTCATCAACGTCTTCAGTGGCACCGCGTGGGCGTGTCCCGGCTACAGCTTCACTATCTATCTGAAGACCGTTTCTGTAAAACAATCGCTCGGGTGAAGCACCCACGAAGGCTTTTCCCTGCTCTGATTCCAGATAGAAATGAAAACAATTCGGGGTTGCTCCAGCAAGATGCTTCAGTAAAAGAAACGGATTGATGGGTGCCGAAAAATCAAAATCCGCGCGCCGTGCCAAAACGACTTTTTCTAACTGACTGTCGGAAAACATTTTCAACGCCCATCGAATACGCTCTGTCCAACCGTTCTGATCTGGAATATCAGTTCGTGAAACCGGTGCAGGTAATGCCACACCGAACTTCCGCGTGTTCCGATTGAGCTGAGCAATTTCATCCAGGATCGGATTCAGGTTTGCCGCGTCGTCCGGAAAAATCAGATTGCAGTAAATCTGTGCATTCGATCCGCGCGTGTGCAATTCAAATCGAGGAAGAACGAATCGATATCCTCCGAATCCCTTCCAAATCTTGTCTGCGTCTTGCGTTCCGTCGAATCGCATCCCTCCGAAAAACCGCATCTCGTCTCCCGGCCGAGTTAGGAAACGATTGATTTCGCGCGCCACAACGGATGACTCGGCGCGTCCTTGCCCGGCGATCACGGCTGCGTTCCCGAACATTGCTCGAATCTTATTGTGATGTCGAGCCTGCCAGATAAGTCGGTCCGGGCCTTCTCTGGACGCGAGCCACTCAAACGGGTCAATGTTCTCTACCGCAACTCCAACGCGCATCAGGAGAGGCAGACTGTTACTGCGAAGGAAAGCTGCTCGTACGGCGGTAGCCAGGGTGACGGTCCAATCCCTGACCTTTGTCGCTGTGATTGTATCTAGCTCTCTGCTTTCCAAGTGCTTTATGAATTGTCGCAATTTCAGTCCGATCGGTCCGAATATACTATTCGTTGCGTTTTCCTCTTTGCCAGATTTCAGTGATGCGTTGTTCGAACGATTCCGTTGACGAAAGTGTAACGCCCATGGAAATGGCATAGCGGACAATGAGTGAGCGAAGAACGCGATCGGGTTTGGGCACACTCTGTAACGAGCCAGATAGACGTTCTGCCAGCGGTACCAAAGCCTTCCGAACGATGCCCCACCTGAACAGAATGAACCCCGTGAGCCCCACACCTGCGGCCAGAAGTTGGTCTCCGGATGCCAACCAGCTCATGCTCAGCACATAGAGTACGCCCTGAAAAGCAGCCGTTGACAGGACGGAGAACAGGCGGACGATGGGGACAAAAACGAACGTTGCACCGAATGCCTCCCAACCGACAAAGATAACCAGGGTGATAATGACTGCCGGCAAAGGCGATACCAGAAAGAGGGAAATCACGAGACTCAGGACGGCCGCCGCTTCTGCCGATTTTAACCAGGATCCGGCCTGAGCAAGCAGCTTACCCACGCCCACTTTCTGGACCACGTCTCCAGAAAATTCGATGAGCGCCGCTTCGGAGGTATGAAACCAGATCCCGTCCGTGGTGAATATCCCCGTGGGCAATTCTACCCATGATTCGTCATCATTCAACTTTGCGCGTTTTCTCATCACGGAAATTAGTCTGAATCGAGTGGGATCGACATTGTATGAGCTGACCTGAACAGGCGGAGCGGGTTACGATACACCATTGATCGAGTTTCGATGGGTCGAGTCTGAAACCAACTACCCTAGTTCGATTCTTGTGAGCCACTCGGAACCGATCAACCGGAATCGACTATAAAAGATGATATTTCTGTGAAGACAGAATTCTTTCCCACCCTACTCTCCAATCATGAATACGCCTGTATACCG
>BTQE01000043.1:0-23783 GCA_036985715.1 Rhodothermia bacterium | reverse complement strand
GGACGGATGCCCGAGCCTGCCACTTACGATTCGCTACCGTTCAGAAGGAAATCGATGACATCGGACGAGGAATAGGATGATTTGCCAGGCTTCATGACCTTGAGAATCCTCGACACACCGTCTCCACAGGTCAAAAGGGGAACTTCCTCCCCGGCATTTTTGCGGATCTGACCCATGCCGATATTGGCCATGAGACCGTTGCAGAGACACTTCCGGCCAACAGCATCTTCAAGCTTTCCTCTGTTGCGCACGTAGATTTCCTCGACGTCCGCGGAACAGCGCCACCCCACGCTACCATCCTCCTTTTCAAAAGCTTCACGGAGGTAGCTTAAATCGCATACCCGTTGTCGACTTTCATACACGTCCTGCTCCGAAGCGGTGCCGGAAATCGAAAGGACCTTAAATGGAAACCCGGTTGGCGAAGCGATCGGATCAGTGAATACGCTCTCTGTTCCAGCCTGGCATCTCGCGATCGTATCACGCTTGAGATCCTGACGAATGCCGGACTCTTCGCAGAACGCGAATAGCGTTCCTACCTGAACGCCGGCAGCCCCGGCAGCGCGGGCACGAACGAGTCCGTCCGGGCTTCCATATGAGCCAGCCAGAAAGAAAGGAAGCCCATGCGACGCGATCGCATCAAGATCGATTTCATCACGCGGACCGTAAATGGGTTCACCTATCTCGTTCAGATTCGGACGCCCGCGCGGTGGGGCGTTATGGCCGCCGGCAGTTGGACCTTCGATGATCAGACCGTCCACTCCGCCCTCACATTTCTTGACCATAAGAGTGGCCAGAGTGGCGGAGGACACGATGGGAAAGAAAAGGGGTCGCTTCACGGACGGCCGAGTATCATCGAAAATGAGTTTCGGATCGAAAGTGAGCTTCTCGATGCGTACACCTTCCGTTTTTTTGACAGGCAATTTCATCTCCACGGGCTCGTGTTGGACGAGGTTGTCGATGACACTTGGGATTTCCAGAGGAATTCCCGCACCGACGATGACGATGTCAACGCCGGCCAACATCGCACCGTAGATGGAAGCCAAAAGGGGTGTCTGGATCTTGTGCAGGTAATTGATGCCAACCAGTCCGTCATGGCCTTCTTTCGCAAGAAATACCTCTACAAAATTGGAGACTACAATTAACTCCTGGGCACGCCGTCTGGGGTTATGATCTATGATCGGCTTGCTTTTGAAAGGTTGATCCGGTGCTTTGCCGCCTTCGATGAAATAGCGGTCTTTGATGTAACTGGCAATGTCCGGATTCGGAAAAGCGGACAACGCGCGTCGGAGGTGGCCACCAGGGTCCCCCAATTGCAGACGCCTGGTTATGACCAGATCCAGTGCTGTTCCAGAAACGACTCCAATCTGCCCACGCTTGGAGACTGAGAGGGCAAGCTGCCAGCCGGAGACGGCCACACCCATTCCGCCCTGAATGATCTGAGGAAATTTCATATTTGGATTGAATCCTTGAGCCAGACTAGGTTCTGCGGATAAGAAAAGCCAGTTGTCTGTGGAAGACAGATCCTATTTCGGTCATTTTGTTGTCTGGATCTGGAATTGGAAGAGCGCAATCAGTTCATACGTCTGTATTTCGGCGGTGGAAAATAGGAAATCCAATGACACGAATTAATTCGTGACTGAAGGATTCTCGGTATATGTGAAAACGATTATTAGCTGAGGATCGTAGAAAGGCAGGAGCCGATCCGTACCATGTTGGGGGTATCGGTTCGACAGTAAAGTTTGGAACGCCCTCTCCGAAGGGTACAAATGGGAGAATCATTATGAGTTATTATATCAGCAAGACCATTGAATGCGACTTCGACGACGCGATCGTTCACGTGACGGAGGCCCTGAAAGACGAGGGGTTCGGGATTCTTACAGACATCGATCTCAAGTCGACGCTCAAGAAAAAGCTCGACGTAGACTTCAGAAACTACCGTATTCTGGGGGCCTGTAACCCTCCTTTTGCCTACCAGGCGTTGCGGGTGGAGGCTCACATAGGCACCATGCTACCATGCAATGTGATTGTACAGGAGCATGCGGAAGGCCAGGTTGAAGTCGCTGCGGTAGATCCACTTGCGTCCATGCAAGCCGTTGAGAACCCTGATCTTGTGAACGTTGCCACAGAGATTCGAGCGAAGCTTCAACGAGTCGTCGAGAGTTTGTAGTCGATCAGTGTTTGCCTTGAATCGCCAGTGATTGCATCGTGATGATGGGCGGGCTAACATGCATGAATCACTTTCTGTGGTGTCGCGCAATCTCACTTGCCATTTTCGCGTAAGAGAATCGGGACTTTCAGGAACGCGAGGCCGTTACAGCATAATCAGATAGGTTAGCTTCGCAACACCGACAGCGTTGTTCATGATCAGGTCGCGATTTGGATCGAATAGATCTTCCTGGCTCTCGGTGAGATGGTAGGAGGTGTTGAACACGAGAAAAAGGTCGCTTCCAGGCGTGTGAATCCAATCGATCCGAACATTGGCGCGAAGGTTTCGGGAGAAATTATCGTACTGAATGAGCGCTTTCGCAAACAACTTCCGGCTGACACTCGCCAGGATATCCAGCGAAGCAGTTGTCGCACTGAATGTTCCGTTATCGATAGGGAGGGCTACTTTGCTGTAGCTCAGTGTGCTGTTGAACGACAAGTGTTTGGAAGGTTTGACGCCGACATTTCCCGAAAAGTCCGTTCTGGTCCCATGAAAGAACTGGCCTCCACCGACTGAGATCCAAAGAGAGAATGGGCGACCCTGGTCTGTAGTCACTCGACTACTTATTCGATTGGCGATATAATCACCGGCGGGAATTTCAGCACCGGGTCGAATAAAAAATGGTTGATCCAGCCGCTCGAACCCGCGTGATCCATTGATCCTGAAACTGTCTGAGAGTCGAAGCCTAAAATTCAGGCTTGAATTAATCTGCCACGACTGTTTTTCATTATCCTGGCCAGTGATGTAGGCTCCCGACGTCTGAAACGTAATCTGTCGAAACGGTCCTTCACTGAGAATCGGGCTGTAGGTGACGGATCCGCTATGCTGACGCATATCTCGCCTGCGAACAAACCCCATCGCAGGGCGGTAATTTTTCCCGACACTTGTGAATGAGTAACTGGCACCATAAATGGCGTTTCGAAGGCTGAGGCCCACATATCCGGCGCGGTCCTCCAAGTCGGGATCCGCGTCGCGTACATCGGTATACCAGGCTTCGAAATTGCTTCGACTCCAGAATCGGATCTGTGTGTCAAAACCTACAGCCGTATTCCACGCATCGCCCTGAGTCTTGTTGGTCAGGATGACACCGGCCGTCGCGCGCGGGAATAGGTCCGTCTTAACACGGGCCACCAGGTTGTTTGCCGAGTTGGAACCAAAAAGCTGATCCATTCCATTTCCGGTCTGAATATTCAGAAATCCAACAGAGAACCGACCGAGCTGGCCTGTAACTCGCGTACCCGCCAGAATATCTTCAGTAAGACCAATGGTTCGAGAGAAGAAAGTTTGTGTGCGGCGTGAAGCACCGTGCTCGAAGAGTCCGGATCGCTCCAGGAAAAATTGACGTTTCTCAGGGAAGAATAAACTGAATCGGGTCAGGTTGAGCCGCGCGTTATCCGCTTCAACCTGGGCGAAATCCGTATTCACTGTGAGATCCAAAGTCAGATTGGATGTCACGCTGTATTTCAGATCCACGCCGACGTCTGTTGTCGCATCCGATTCCGTGTCCCTGATGCTTAGATCTTCTCGGACCTGTTGCGCTCCTCGGATGACGTATGGGGTAATTTCAATATTTCGACCCCGTCGGATCCTTTTCAGCCCTGTTAGTCTGCCATATCGGGATACACTTCTCATGTCATCGGTAAATCCAGAACCATAGGAGAGCGGAACAAGCGGCCAGTTGAGTGTTTCGTTTTTCCTCTTGATTGTCCGCCGCATGAACAGACCGAACTCCAACTCTTCACCGTCTGGAAAGCGGAGCTGTCGAAACGGGATGGACACCTCAAGGGTCCAGCCCTCGTTGTCGATCACGGTTTCACTCCGGAATACGGCATCCCAGCTATAGGCGTCCATCGACATGGACTCGTCGGAGATCATGGCATCATCCTGTGTACCGAGTGCGTTGATCTCGAAGAGGTACGCATTTCGACCGTCAAGGAACGTATCGAGTCCTATGTAAGCGTGATCGTCAAAACCGTTTCTACCGCCACGCTCCAGATTGTGTGCCCGGATCAGTTCCGGCTCACGGTCCGAGAACTTAAATGCGAAATAGAGGAAGTCGCGGTCGTAAGCGATCTTCGCCCAGGTATCTTCAGTAGGTGACGCTCCTTCGTCCGGCCATCTCTGGAGAAAACCTCTGACTGGCTCAATACTTTGCCATATGTCGTCGTCCAGACGCCCGTCCACCCGTGGCGGATTTTCTGCAAAGACTGCTTCAATAGACAGACGTCGGTCGACTGGGTCCGCGTCTCGCGTTTGAGCGAATACCGTGTTCGTCGAAAGTACTCCGAGTAAGACGAAACAGCCGATTCTGCAAACGACGGTGCACGTAAGAGCGGACGGAGAAAAGGGTGAATGGTGCACCACAACTGGAGTACCAGAGGTCCTAGACAATAAATGATAACTCGGTTCCCGAATATCAGTAAATCGACGCGAATTAGAAAGATTTGTTGCACTCCTGTAGAGCATCCTGAGGAATCGTCCCCAACGACAAATGAAATATGGGGGCTTCAGTAGCTCCCCAGTGCAGCAACCTCCCAGCCTATCAACAAGTACTTTTTCTTATTCTCCGTGTTGCGCGACTTGGAATGGATCAATTAGAATCAGAGAAGAGATGACTAAAGCGAAAAGTTCGATTCCGCCCGAACGTGTTGACGTCTACGAGCGTCAGATTGCCGCCTACCCACTCATCGAGCGTAAGGGTGCGGCGAATCCGTACACGTCGGTGATCGGACACATGTTTTCCTGCCTTAACAAACGTGGTGAAGTTGGTCTGCGTTTGTCAAAAGCAGATCGAGAGATTTTTCTTGAAGAGCATCAGACAAAGCTTTTCGAATCCTACGGGGCAGTTATGAAAGAATATGTTACCGTACCCGACAGTCTGATCTCCAGTAAGGAAAAATTCCAGCCGTATCTGAATACGAGTTATGACTATGTGAAGTCGTTGAAACCCAAACCGACGACGCGAAAACGCAAATAATGCGCCGATTATCAATAGCTACCATAGACTTACAATTATGGCTTCTATAGTACCTTATCTCGTTTTCCCCCGTTTATTATCGCGGCCTTAAGGGGTCCCCGATGCAAGGTCGCGAACGACGCCCGCCAACATCTGCACCTTCGCGGCCTCGTCTCCGGCGGCAGCGTCACGGAGCTTTGCCGATAGCGTGGTTAGTACCTTTCGCCGTGCTCGTCCAGATGCGTTTTCTGCACTAGTGAGTTCCTGCCGCGTAGACGCAATTCGGCTGGCAGAGAGGCCCTTCGACCGCTCCAGCTGGTCCACATAAGATCGAGCCAGCGCAAATGTGGTTGGCCAAGCATAAGCTGTCTGACCTTGGGTATTCAGGTAATCGAGTTTGATCGTATTAGCCGCTGCTATTTCGTTTTCTGAAATGAAGCCGCTTGGTACCAATTCGAATACATCGAGCCCGCGAGAGATCTCCGAACTCACGATAACACCATTGTACCAGTAAGCCGACCAACTGCCACCGCTCGCCATCTGATCTGCATCCACAGGCCCGCGATCGTAGTAAGCAATCTCAATCGGATTCTCCAGATCAGTCCAGTCGAAAACGGAAATACCGCCCTGGTACCATGACTGTACCATCACTTCGCGTCCCGGGATCGGAATCAGAGAGCCATTGTGTGCTACGCAGTTCTCCTCGGGAGTTTGAGCAGCTGGCAGCTTGTAATAGCTTTTGAACTCCATTTTGCCAGATTCAATTGAAAAGAATGCGTCGGCGCCCCACTCTTTTGGATCCGTCGCGCGGCATTTAGGCTGGCCGCCTCCCCCCCATTCGTCTGTGAAGAGGATCTTGGTGCCATCGTTGCTAAACGTTGCGGAGTGCCAGTACGAAAAGTTCGAATCAGCGACGGCATCCATGCGCGTAGGTTGTTCCGGATCTGAGATGTCCAGCAACAATCCGTAGCCTGCGCAGGCACCACCGGCAAGACCGATTTCAGGATACAGCGTAATATCGTGACACTGGGTAGGTCCTGGGGCCGGACCCGCATCCTCCTCCTCGTCGTCTTTGATACCAAAGCGCTGGGCGATTATCCCCGGTAGCGCCTCACGAAATGCTGCGCTGTCGGCGGCTGTGGCCACACTTCCGCCCCGTTCTTCCACGAAAGCCGCAAGCATTGGACTGACGAATTGCGCGGGCAGTACTCTCTCTCGACCAAAAAACTCAACAATAAACTCCCCCCGCGCCCTCGCCGCATCCAGCTCGACGATATCAGCCGGCGAAAGACCATGCGTGGGAGGTGCCACGAGGTCTTCGAAGATCCGGGGCGAACTCACGATCGCTGCCTGCTCGGGATTGTCGAGGGGTACCTTGATAACTTCGATCCGAAAAAGCGCCGAATTTGGATCTTCATCCGGGGAGGCGCTGGAGCAACCAGGGAGTTCTTCCTCAGGCCGAACTGGCGCGGATCCGGATACATAGATGTAAATATTCTCATCGTCGTTCGGGTCTTTCAGCAGGGAGTGCGTGTGGGAGCCACGGCAGGTCTGAACGTTGGATACATAGACGGGATTCTTGATGTCATCAATGTTAAAAATGCGGATTCCGCGCAACCGATCCTTGCTTACCGCCTCCTGAACGCCTTCGGATCCGCAATCCAGGCGGCCTCCGAGTCCTTCGCCCGAGACAAACAGAAGATTCCCATATACCGATACATCATTCTGAGAGGCAGGGCAGACATATCCGGTCACGAGAGAAGGATTCGAAGGGGTCGATATATCCCAAATCTGAATTCCGTTATAGTTGCCTTGAATCGCATAATTGCCAGTAAACGCAAGATCCGAGTTGGTGACCCCTATGAATGGTTCCGTCGGTGGAGTTGATGAGAGGAGACTGAGGTTCCAGGCAGCCTCTTCGGCATCAAAGAGCCCGGCACCGAGCCCGATGCGCGGATCTGGGCTTGGAGCCATCGTTGAATATGTAGCTTCGGGTTGCTCGGGGGTGGAGGTTGCTGTTGTTGTTACAGGTTTCGGCGCACAGGCGGAGAGACCCAGTAAGCCCACACCGAACAATAATGACCAGAAATAATTGTTGGCTGAACGCGTGGCCGGGCGATGGCTAAAAGCTGCGGGTTTCATATTTGATCAAGTGTTAGGGATAACGGGTTTAGAGAGAGAGGACGTTGTTAACGATTCGGGCTCTCACGGGATAATATACTCAGCATTCTCTCCATCCGGGCGATCTCGGTGATCTGGTCTGCGTTGATGTCAGAGGCCAGTTTGAATGCCAACTCGTCCTGGCCCGCACCATCCTCACTGAATAGTTCATCGACCATGACGATAGCACCGTTGTGGTGCTGGATCATATAGGTTAAGAATAGTCTGTCAAAGTCCACGCCTTGGGCTTCGTCAAGGCCCTGCATTTGCTCCTCCGTCAGCATACCGGGCATGTGGGTCACACGATCGCCCACACCATGTATCATCAATGTGGTCCCGGTGATGAGAACCTCCGGCACCGGCTGTCCGCGTGAGCGAAGCCACTGCTGCATCGTGGCAATTTCGTCTTGCTGCGCGTTAATTATTCGGGCACATAACGTCTGTACTGTTGCGCTTGCGCCGTGCGTTGGAGCGAGACCCGCCATGATTAGAGCCTGTGCGTGGTGCCCGATCATACCGGTCATAAATTCAACGTCGGCATCCGTGAATAATGTTCGAGCGCTATCCATGCGCGCCCAGAAGAGAGTTTCCAACTCAGCTGTTGACCTGGTAGGGGGCTCGGTGGCAGGTTCTGCCGTTATGCTTTCCGTGCCGCGACAAGCAGCAGTGACGAGCAATAGAAGAAACACTACGGAAGTCAGGCAATAACGCTGCGCCCTGATATGTCTTCCGTTCACTTGCATTCTCGGGTATTGACTCGAGGGCAAAATAGTTAATAACTGTCGTGTTGGGTAGGTGCGTGCTACATTATTACGGCAGTTCCCGAATCGACCCGAGCTTCGTTTCGACTTTTCCCATGTCCGCAAAATGAGAAAGACTTGCGATATATCGGCCAGAATCTTGGTTCACGGCTCAATGTCGGCGACCGCCTCACGTACTCGACGGGCTTCCTCAAGAGTGATCGACACCTCCGAATGGACTGTCTTACGTCGTAAACATCACACCTGAGCCGGGCTCGCGCTGATCGTGCTACCGGTATTCGTGTCGAAGAAATGCAATTTTTCTAGATCGACAGCAAACCGGAAGCGACTCTCGCGCTTCGGTCGTGCGTCTGGGGCCAACCTGGCCACGATCGGGCTTGACGTCGTTCGTGCATGGACCAGGATTTCGCTCCCCATGGTTTCGACAAGATCAACCGTGAGATCGACCTCGCCGACCGCTCCTCGAGTGTAAACGTTTTCCACATCATATATATCTTCCGGCCGGACACCGAGCGTAATCGAGCGGTTCTCATAGTCGGCCAAACTCGCAGCGTTCACTCCATTCAGCGGAAGATCCAGATCTCCGTCGATTTCGCGAAAGCGAAGACCATCACTCTGCACAATGTGTCCTTCGATGAAGTTCATCGCTGGACTCCCGATAAATCCTGCCACGAACCTGTTCGCCGGGTAATTGTAAATGTTGATGGGCGCGTCAATCTGTTCGACGAAACCGTCCCTCATGACTACGATCCGGTCACCCATCGTCATGGCTTCGACCTGGTCGTGCGTCACATAGATCATCGTCGCACCCAAATGGTGATGAAGTGTCGATATTTCGGTGCGCATCTGCACCCGAAGTTTGGCGTCCAGGTTTGAGAGGGGCTCATCAAATAGAAAGATGCGTGGCTTCCGAACGATTGCCCGACCAACGGCGACGCGCTGACGCTGCCCGCCCGAGAGTGCCTTTGGTCTTCGATCCAGAATGTCGCTGATGCCGAGAATATCGGCAGCCGCCTTTACTCGATCGTTTATGTCAGCGGCCGGCAGTTTCCTCAATTTCAGACCGAACGCCATATTGTCATATACAGAAAGGTGCGGATACAGGGCATAATTCTGAAACACCATCGCAATATCCCGGTCTTTTGGAGCGACGTCGTTTACGAGCTCATTGTCGATGTACATTGAGCCGTCCGTGATTGATTCGAGACCCGCGATCATGCGCAGGGTCGTGCTCTTGCCACAGCCGGACGGTCCAACGAGAACGACGAATTCACCTTCCTGGACAACAAGGTTTACGCCGTGCACGGCGACCACCTCCAGGTCGAAGACTTTTCTAATACCCTCAAGGCGTAGGCGCTCCATGGCAGTTTCAACCAGTTACGTTCATGTTATTCGGGTGATCGGCTCTCAAGCTCCGAGACCAACCGAGCTATCGACACGGTGGCACCGCAGATACGGCTGTCCGCTCCGGCATACGGAATGATCAGCTGCTCTCCCCACCGGTAGTTCGCGCACGAAAACAGCACGTTGTCTACACCCAGATCGGGATCGCCAACCTGTTCCGTTGAATGTACAGGGCGCATCAACGGCTCGATCCGGCCTCGAACGACGGGCTCTTCGGTCAGGTCAACGAGGGCAGCCGCGAGGTCGTATTCCCTTGCGCCGTCAAAAGTTCGATGACCAACGTGGTAAATAACCAGAAACCTCCCGTCGCCGAGGGCATAGGGAGGGCCACCAGCGCCAATCCAGGTGCGCTCGAATTCCCGATAGGTATAGGATCTCATCATGACACCGGCTGTTTTCCATGGTCCATACGGAGAATCGGCCTCTGCGAGGTGAATAACCATGGCATCGGGTCCTTCCATAGGGCGGTGCATCATGAACCACCTGCCTTCCATCTGCCCGGGGAATAGTGCGGCATTCTTGTTGAGCACGATGTTTACGTCACCAGGAACAGGTCCGTGAAGGTCCCATCTAACGAAGTCGGTGGAAGTCGCAAGGCAGATGTGGGTTCGGCCAGCACTGATCTGATCCTTAGACCCGATGGAATAGTAGCCTGTGTAATGGAGAAAATAGGTGTCTCCTACCTTCGTACACCTGGGGTCCTCGACTCCGAGATCGTGAAAGGTCTCGATCGGCTCCAGTACAGGGTCCGATCGACGGTAGACCAGCCCCAGCATCGGCGTGCACACCGCCATTCCGATGAATGAAGGTGCCAGTTGCGTGGCCGGATCCACGTTGCCCTGGGCCCGATACAGCAAGACGCAAGCGCCGCCAGCTCGGTGTAGCTCATGCCGTTGTGTATCTGTGAGCCGCCAGGAATCAAACAATGCCTCCATTTCATCGCGATGTTCGATTAGTGCAGCTGCCGGGTTCAGAACTACACGGCGCTCCCACCCATGAGCAGGAATAGACTCCAGAACGGGTCGCCCGTCGTAAAGACGCTCGGGCGAGATCGGTGGTGGCGTGGAGATCATGCGCACACCGAGGTCCGAAAATCCATTGCTTACCATTTCATATCCACCCAGGTTCGGCTAACGCGGCCCAGCTCCCCGCGTCAGATAATCGAGTAATGCCGGGAGAGAAGCCGATGCGTGGCCTATGACTCGATCGGCCGCGCCGTAATAGAGATGAAGCGTGTCTTCAATGACAGCCGCCCCTTGCGGAAAAATGACGTTATTCACGTCACCTACCAGTTCGTACGGAGTCTCTGGAACCATGACCGGTTCAGATGACCGACCGATTACCTTACGAGGATCGTCCAGATCCAGCAGGGCGAGCCCCACGCGATATACGTGGTTCCGGTCGACACCATGGTAAATGAGCAGCCAGCCGGCTTTCGTTTCTATCGGCGTCGGGCCAGCACCGATTTTCTTGGCCTCCCACTCCTGCTCCGGTCGCATCACTATACAGTCGTCGAGCGACGCAATGTGCTCCTGCCAAACTCGTTCTGGAGGATTGTACAGCTGCTCAAGGTCGTCGAACAGGATCAATTGAATGTTCGGTACGATGCGGTGCAGCATTGCAATGCGTCCCCGGATTCGCCGAGGAAACACTACCGTATCCTTGGACGGCACCGGAGGCCCGATGTCGCCGTGCTTTTCAACGAAGGAGAAATCCTGCGTCGTGGCCAGACCGATCAATGTCCCGTCCGGCTCCAAAAATGCCGGAGAACTGAGGGCAGTGTACGTAATGAGATACGTTTCGTCGATCTTGGAAACACGCGGATCCTCCACTCCATGGCGATCGAACAGAGAATCCGGAGAAATGAACGGTTCTCGTCTCCACTCGAAATGAATACCATCCAGACTGCTCGCGTATCCGATGTAAGAGATGTAGCTGTCGAAACCCATTGTCGGTCCGGCAGGATTTGAAGTGTCGAGCGAAATTTTGCGATATCCACTCGGGATAGCCCGAAATAGAAGATGGGTAGTGCCATTCTCACGCCAGACGCCGGGGTTGAAAACGGCGCCGGTTGCCCATGGAATTTCGGGATCGGGTTCCAAAACAGGATCTGGGGTTCTTTCGAATAGTCGTGTCGTCATCCTTCTGAAATTGTTTCAATCAGCCAGAAACCGGTCGAGATCGCCGGCTTCGAGTATCATTAACTGCTCGTTCGTGAGATCGAGTACGAGTCCGAGACGGTGCACACCCTCATCCGCACCCATCGTGAAAACGCGGTAGGTGTACTCCTTCCCCTCTCGTGCGATTCGTCCACCTTCGCCGTTGCGTGCGCCGATCCACATTCTCGCTTCCCGGTTATACTCGATCTCGAGTATGGTGAAGAGCGCCTCTATCGTTGATTCTGCTCCGGAATTTCGATTCACTGATCGGTCCTCTCCAATACCGTCATAACCTCGACCCGTTTTGGCATCATACATGGCAAATGAGGCGACGTTATTGCCTAAAAACCAACTGGCGGCCAGACCCGCCATGATCGCATATTTCGTTTCGGATGTCGCCTCAGAGAGCCTCAAAAGTCCAACGGCAACCGCCCGTACCGCATACGCGATCTGATCGAATTCGCGACTGGCATCGGGATCGTTAAATGAAATGGAGTTCAGCCATCCTTCGGTGAGAAGTCGCGGATAGAAATTCTCGGCCTCGTAGACGGCGCTGGCCGTGCGTCCGGCTTCGGATAGCGCCATCGTCTGGGAATTACCCCAGCCGTGCCAGATCCCGGTAAATGACGCGTGTGAACCGTACGGAAAGACGTTCATCGACCCGTATTGCATGGTCGCTATGCCATCGGCGAATCGGTCCACCATCTCTCTTAATTCTTCATCGGGGTAGGCGCGGTAGAGTGACGTCAGCCCCAGCAGTAGCTCGCTGGTTGCGTCGGATGCGGTCTCCGAGATGAGCCAGAGCGGGACAGCCCTGCCACCAGGGAATCCATACTGTTGGTACTTCGTGAGGAGAATTCGAAGGTGAGGGTAAGCGCGCCGTATGCGTTCGGCGGACAACTCCGAGAACGAAGGGTCTTCGTCCATCAGCACGCGCGCTCCGGTGCCGAGTGCCCAGATGCCTCGCGCGGCCCACCAGCCGAAGGGCTCGGCACGACTGTTCGGGTGGTCGGTGTTGATCCTCAGGCTGCTGTCCCATACGAAGTTGTAAAACAGTCCGTCCTCGCGCTGCATGTACATTATAAACCGGAGCAGCTGTTTCGCCTTCTCAAGTGAATCACGGTCACCCGTCAATTCGAAGTGCCGCAGGTATACTACTGCTGCTCGGGCAGCATCGTCGAGAGCAGCGGCACCTTCATCGTCGTCGGCCACCCAGGCATAGTCCGGTGCCTCCGAGTATATGTGAATTATGCGAAGCGTGGAATCGCCTAGGCTGATCGTTTCTCCCAACCGGTCCAGATGGGACAGGTTGAACAGGAGCGATGGCGAGTCGCGTAGGTCCTCGGCGCTGTCGCATCCGGTGGTGAGGGTACTGAACATGATCGCAGTCAGTATCAGGGACACGCTTCGCATTGTACCGGTTAGTGTTGGGGTATCCACGTTCATGTCACTTCACCCTTTGAGTCCGGTCGATGCCAGGCTTGAAATAAAGTAACGCTGAAAAAACAGATAGGCGGCGATAATGGGCACGCCCAGCATCACCGCCGCTGCCAGCTGCGGCCCCAGCTTTGACTGAGCGCCGCCACCTACCGAAAAGAGGGCGACCATCTGCGGCATGGTCATCCACTCTTCCTGGCGAATCACTATAATCGGCCAGAGCACCTCGTTCCAGTTGCCGATGAACACAATGATGCCGGCCGTCACGATTGCCGGAACAGAGAGCGGCACTACGATCGTGAACAGAATTCGCCACTCGTTGCACCCGTCGATTCTCGCCGCCTCCAGAAGGTCTGTTGGTAGCGTCAGGAAGCTCTGGCGCAGGATGAGAATGGCCGTGGCGTTCATCATGAACGGCACGATCAGGCCGATAAGAGAATCGGTCCAGCCGAGCGAAACCACGAGTGTGTAGAGCGGGATGAGCATCACCATGAAGGGTACCATCATGGTAAACAGGATGATGCTGAAGGCCGTTTCGCGGCCTCGCCAATTGAGTTTGGCCAGGGCGTACGCGGCCATGGAACTGAAAACCAGGACCGATCCTGTCACCGCAACTACGACGATGAGACTATTCAGAAATGATCGTACGATCGGGATGGTCTCAAAAACCAGTCGATAACTTTCGAGCCCCCACTCGGACGGAAGTGGCGCCAGTTCTCCGATTTCCATCTCTGGCTTGAAAGTCGCCAGTACCATCCATACAAACGGGTACGCGAAGACGAGCATGCCGACAATCAGGGCGATATAACTGAGGGTCTTTTTCACCGGCTTAATAGATGTCTTCCTCGACGAAGCGTCGTTGCAAAAGCACGACGATGAATATGACTCCTGCGAAAAAGAGGCCAAGCGCGGCGGCGTAACCCATGTGATTGAAGTAAAAGGCCTGATTATAAATGTAGAGGAGGGCCGAAAGTGTGCTGTTGAGAGGTCCTCCGCCCGTAAGTATGTAGGGCTCGATAAAAAGTGAGAATCCGCCGATCGTCGAGAGTACGACGACGGTGACCATCATTGGATTCAGCAGCGGAAGGGTCACCCTGGTCCAGCGCTGCCACGTGGTTGCTCCTTCGAGGTACGCCACTTCGTACATGGACGCCGGGATGTTCTGAAGGCCGACGAGAAAGAGAATGACGTAGAACCCGACGTTTTTCCAAGTTGCCATGAGTGCGATCGACGGCATGGCCCACGCCGGCGATACGAGCCAGGGGACTCTCTCGCCACCGAGCGCTGTGAGGACGCCATTTATATACCCCGTCTCGAACGCAAAAAGCTGCTGGAAAAGCATTGCGACGACCACGCCGGACACGACGACCGGCAGGAAGTAAATGGTACGGAAGAAGTTGCGACCCTTGAGTTTCGTATTCAGAAGCTCCGCAAAGAAAAGGGCCACGAAAATCTGAAGCGGAATGTGAATAACCAGGAAGATGCCGGTATTGAGAAGCGCTCTGAAAAACAGATCATCCTGGAAGAGGCGAAAGAAATTCTTCAGCCCGACGAACTCCATCGGCGTGACGATATCCCACCGATGAAAGACGAGCACGATGGCAAAGAGTAGAGGGTAGCCGAAGAAAATTGCGAGATGAAGGAAATACGGACCGGCCAGCACATACCCCATCCGCTGCCCTGGGGCTCTGCGACGTCGTGGGGCTCTATGGCTATGTGGCCATTTCACAAGTTCCAGGCCTGGATAACGCGAATCCGTTCGATGGCCTGGCGCGTAGCTTCGGCGGGCGACCGAACGCCGTAGACAGCTGTTGCTTCGAACTGTTGGGCGATGGCGTCGAGTAGCTCTGCGAATCCCTCTACGTTCTCGACGCCACCTGTCTCTATGACCTGTTCCGCGAACGGTCTGAGTTTGGGATTGCGCACGAAAAAGTCGGTAAATAACGAATCGCTCGTAAGATTCTGGCGAATCGGAATCTGCGTCGCCAACTCAAGCAGAAGCAGATCGGCCTCCTTCGAGACGAGAAACTTGGCGAACTGCCAGACTTCGTCGGGGTGAGCCGTGTTCGAAAAGATGGCGATATTCTTGTAGTCCCCGTACGTGTGCACCCGACCCGAGAGGTCGTCCGGTACGGGCAGCGGCGCGTACGCAAATTCCAGGTCGGGTGGAGCATTTTTCTCGAGCCAAGCGATATTCCACGGTCCCACAAACTCCGTGGCTATCTGCTCTGATACGAAAGCATTGCCCTGAAACTTTGTCTTCGGGAAGAATCCACGGCGGTAAAGCTCACCGAAAAACGCGAAGACTCCGTTGGATGCAGACGTGTCAATCCTCATTTCGCCTCGTTCGAAAAGTGATGCGCCGTGGGTGGCGCCCAGATAGAAGGAATAGTAGTCAAAGAAACGCTCGTGCCAGATCGGCTGGATATTGCGATACCCGATCCAACGATCAAACCGTCCATCGCCATTCAGATCTTTGGCGATGCGTTCCGCGGCTGCAATGAATTCACCATACGTTCGGGGTGGCAACTCAAATCCGGCCTCACGAAAGAGGCGAACGTTGTACTGCATCATGATCGGATTCGACTTCCATGGAATCTGATAAAAGTGCCCGTCGGCCGCGCGAAACCTTTCGCGTAACTCAGACGGGATGCGGCTCTGCAGTAGTGAATCGAAGTCAGTGAACGTATCCAGTGACAGGACACCCCCGGCACGGATGAAGTCGCTGACGACTCCTGGCCAGACATTGGAACAGATATCTGGAGTCGTGCCTGCGGCCACAGCCGCCAGCAGGACCTCTTCGCTCGATTGCCCGGCAGGAAGAGGTTGAACAGTCACCTGAATATCAGGGTTCTGTGTGTTCCACGCGTCGACGAGTCTTGATGCGAGTAGCCGTTCCTGCGGATTCTGGGCTGACCAGTACGTGAGGCGAACCGTCCCATCTTCCATTGTAACCCGATCACTTCTCTTACCGCATCCCGAAAAAGTAAATGTGGAAACGAGCAATAGTAGAATGATCCTGCCAGAATAGTACATGCCTCGACCTCTCGAGCGATCTCATGAAAGCGACGTGCAATGCGGCCATCAAAACGTCAACGCCAATCCGACTACGTGAATCCCGCCCAGGCGTCCGGCCGTACGATAGGCATAATCCAGTTTTGCGGTGGATCCGTCGAACAAAGACTGATGAATTCCCAGCCCTCCAGAGAGACCGCCTTCGCGGTCTCCGAGAAAGAGTGACTGATACCCTGCACGGAGGAAGACGAAGCGCTGGTAGCCGTATTCGACACCGAGGTTGACGCTTTCGTTGTTCGAACTCGGGTGCAGTGCATCGACGCTTAAGGTAAGCTGATGAAAGCGCGTATTAAGCGGACGGCTCGTAATTCCGAATTGGAAGTTGAGCGGTAGGCTGACGGCGTCCAACTCAAAGTTGACCGGAACGCGGTTGTTATTGCCGAGTTGTCGCGGATCCGGGTCGACGAACGTGCGAACGTCCCGTCCACTCATGCGCATGTTTGTTCCAAAGTTGAAGATGGCCGCTCCAATCGTAAGGTCGCCAAAGAAATCTGTTCGGAACCGCGTTCCCAGGTCGATCGCGAAGCCGGTCGCCGTTGAATGCCAGATGCGCTGAGTGATATATTTGACTGTCGCGCCCACAGAGAAACGGTCCGTTACGCTACGGCTGTAGGAAATTGCCAGGGCCAGGTCAGCGGCGTCGAACGTTTCTCCGGTTCCGTCCTGTCTGTCCTCGGTTCGCACCAACATCTCCGGAACGCTCAACATAGTCAGAGCGATGCCCAGTGAACCCATTTCTCCCATGTTCAAGCCGACTCCGATATAGTCGAAATTAATATCGGCCAGCCACTCGCTGTGCGTGACGAATACCTCGTTGCCGTCTATGGCCGCAAGTCCGGCAGGGTTCCAGTAGAGCGCAGACACGTCGTTGGCAGCCGCAACAAAGGCCCCACCTTGCGCCAGCGCGCGCGGACCGACACCTATCTGGAGAAATTCCCCGGCCGTAGTACCGACTTTCGAGACGTTCTGGCCGTGGCCGTTCATGGGCGTGCCCATGGCCACAGCGGCAGCGAGCACCATCAGCGCTTGTCGTCTCTTGCTTGCTACGTGTCTCATGTTTATCTGGGAGAATTGGAGTGGTTTGCAACCGGTGTCATGAGGGGCAGCTTATTTGATGACGGCGAATCGCCCTACGCGCTCACCGATGCCGGGCGCCTCGACGTGGTACAGATAGATGCCGTAGGCGATGTTCATGCCATCTTTGGTTACCAAATCCCATGCGAGTTGTCCGTCGTCACGCGTAGAATTGTGGTAGAGTGTCTGTACCAGCTGTCCTGTGATCGTGTAGATGCGGACCGTGGCCTCGGATGGCAAATTCATAAAAAAGAGACGCCGCTCACCGCGGCCGGCACGGAAAGCATTCGAGGGTTCGAACGTGCTGGTGGCGACATATGGGTTCGGGACCACGAAGATCTCGTCCATATCGATGATAGCCTTTTCTTTGGAGAATGAAGCCGGCTGAAGTGCAAAGGTTACGATGTCGCCTGTCTGAAATGGCTTGCTCGTTCGGAATCGAAGCGACGTTCCCGGGGCGGGCGGGATGATCGGAGTATCCGGTTCGAGTTGAGGATCGGGTGGAATCAGACGGATGGTCCAGTTAGATCGCCAGGCGCCCCCCGCGAAAAGGGGTTCGCTGTCGGGCGTCTCACCGGAGACGATGACTATCAGTTCTCCGTGGTCATATGAGCCGTCTCGAAGTTCATTGATATCTTCCAGGATCACGAAGGGTTGGCGCCGCCCGGTTGTCAGGTTTTCGATGAAGAACGGGACCGGTATCTCGAGCATGCCGAATGCGAGGCGAAGCGACGTATCGGCAACCGCGTCGGTAAAGTGAATTTCGAAATCGGCCGGAAGCGGAACGTATCGGGACGCCACGGCCGGGCTGGTGGAGGCCGCGCGGACTGCAGGCAAGAATGTACCCGCCTCGCCGACGTACCGGACGGTCGTGTCGATTACGGCAACATCCGTATCCGAGCGGATGTCGATGAGGAACCCCTCGAGTGGAGGAATTTCCCTCCGTCCGTTTGTGACGATGCCCTCCTCAACGATGGAGCCGGTAGTGATGTTGGTCAACCGGTACTCGACATTGGCCGCGTTCTGCCACACTGACGGATTGGTGAACGCCAGTTCGTATGACGCCTGTTGCTGAATGGAGGCAGGTGATGCGATATCGATAGCTACCGACCCGGTGCCGATCGTGCTGAGTTCCAGCATCTCGAGTTCCGGTGGAATGTATCCTGCAGCGGGAGCCCTCGGCGTCATGACCGCCGTATTGACGTCCTCGACGATATTACCGGCCACGTCGTTCTTGATGATTGCCGTCGTCAGGCTCGGCGAAAGGCCGCGTGTCGAACCATCCGGATTGGTAGCAACGGTACCGTCCGGGTTCCTGGAAAGAAATCCCCGGTCGTAGGCGACGATCGCGTAGTAATAGGTCTGACCGTTGACGACATCGCGATCGATGAAGCTGTGCCTTAGCCCGCTATCGGTGCCGATGTTGAATTGCACGCCGTTTACGGCAACGGGGTGAGGACCACGCAATCCATTGTTCAGGTCGAACTGTGCGATTGGCTTCTGAAAGATTCGGTTCCCGAAAGCGTCGGTGATGGTCAGGTTCTCTTCGAAATTGGGCTCCGTAGAACGGAAAACGAGATAACCTTCGAAGTCGAATTCTCTCAGAAACGGGTCGAACGACTTCTCAGCGAGATCGTCCCACAGCAGTGTAACCTGACCGTCTCCCGCAGCCGCTGTAAGCTGTGGTTTGTTCGGTGGACGCGCGAACCGGTAGTCGGCGTTGTAGATCTGTTGGACCGTCTCCTTCTTTCTGGCCAGCGACGAATTCTCGATCTCCGTCGGATCGGTGAAATCCTTGTCAGCAAAAATGAGAGCCATCGAGAAGCGCTCGGTCTGGCCGGCGGCCAGGGGGAAGGGTCCGGACGAGAAGAACATCCCAAGGTTTCTGCCCCCTTCCAACACGATATCTTCCAATGGCGGAAGGGCCCTAGAGAGCACGTTGAAAGTCTCGGCGTCGTCAATCAGTTCGTAGTCGTGCACGTTGAATATTGAAAACCCCGTAAGACCGATCTGGTCGGACTCGTCCTTGTCGAGCGCATCGAAATTCGGCTCACCTGCGGTCGGGACACCGTCGCCTTCACCCATGTCGCGGCCTGGATAGTTGGGTGAGGTTGGAGAGAGGCCGTCTTCTCCAACATCGTCACGGAGCGGTTCTTCCGCGTCCCATTCTCCGCTTTCGTTCAGATCCTGAAACCCAAGCCAGTCCATCTCCTCGTCGCCGGTCCACCAGCGACCGTCAAGGAAAGCCGGCCGCTCCTCGAGACCCCTGTAGAAAGACTCGAAGTTGACCACGTTATAATTCGATGCCACGTAGGCCCGAATCGCATCCTGGCCCACAATTAATTGACCCGGCCCGCTGTTACGCCGTTCGTTCGTGATGCCATCCTCGTCATTGTCGACGATGTCCGTGTGGTTGCCCGGCGACTCCAGGAAGGCGTACCCGGCCGTGCCAACTGGTCCCCACATTCCCGGCGTCCCGATGCCGTCGAAGTCCCATGCAAATGCGAGGTCCAGCTTCGTGTTGTAGGCGCCTTCGTCGTCACCCGAGTCATCCGTTCCGCCCGTACCCCAATCTATGTACTGCGAGAAATAAACATCCTCGTAGTCAACATCACACTCATTGGTTATCTCGTAGAGCCAGAAAATGACGTCCTGCGCAAGGGGATGGCTCCATTGGAAGGCGCGCGTCGACACCTCCAGGCCAAGGCCGCCTCTGGAAGTATCGCCGGAACACGGAAAAAATCGGTTTGGCTCCTGGGTCCATTCGCGGTCGGGACTGTCGTCGAAAATAAAGTAGGATTCGACATCTGCGTTCTGCACGCCCCTGCCGAAGAAGCCATTCCACTGGCCGGCCCAGTTAATCGGTCGGTCCGGCCAATCGGAGGGCCAGGTGGCCGGATCATCGCTACGGGCGGGTGATTCCTGACGCGGATTCGAGTAACCTGGAACGGGTGCCCAACCCCACGGCTCTTTCGACACCGGATCGCGGTCGATGAATTCGCGATAGTTCGTGCTCATGGGCTTAATAACACGCCCTTCTGCATCGAGCGTGCGAACCGAGACAATGAACGCAATCCCGTCTATGTACGAGTGACCGCTGCCCTTCGGCCACTCCCCGGACGGCTGATCTGGCCAGCGGGCGATTTCGCCGTGGTTGGCGAAGAGCGTCCGTACCCTGTTGCCATCAAGGACTCCCCACTGCGTCAATCTCGTATTACCCTGGTTGGGATCCGGGATGCGCTGCGCGTTGCTCGGCGACGACAGAATGGCCAATCCGATCAAGACTATAACGATTCGTATCATGACCAGGTAGCGGATTTAAAAGCTGAATGAGAGGCCGATTGTCACCTGCCTCGGTGGTGAGAAAAAGTTCGGCCGCTCAAGGAACTCCTCTTTGGTGTTGAGCCCCTGGGCTTCGCCCGGCAGGAATTGCAGGTTCGGGAAGGCGCGACCTGTGTCCGTATAGACCTGGATCTCGTTTCGTCTGTCGAACACATTAAACACGCGTGTGAACAGGGAGACTTCGGTACCGCGAATGTTCAGGCTTTTCCTGGCAAACAAATCGAATATGGCTGTTCCTCGGCGACGTCCCGAGTTTTCGACGCCGATTCGCTCATCGGCCAGCGACGGCGTATATGGAAGACCCGAACCGAGACGTCCCACGAGCGTCGCTATCCAGTCACCCGGCTTGCCGAATGTGAGCGTAGTGTTTAACTGATGGCGTCGATCCCAGTCGAGCGGTACGAGTTGCTTTTCCGGTTCGATCCCCGCCTGCTCGTCCAGGAGTGCCGATCTCACGTCGCTTGCGTTCCCTTCGGCAATCTGGAAAGTATAATCCACGTTGAACCCGAATCCAGCCGAGAGTCGCCTCTCAAACGCAACTATGAATCCTTTGACCTGGCCGTAATCGCGATTGACAAAACGTCCGTATTTCGCCAGTTGAAAGGCCTCATCGAATCCGGGTTTTATCTCTTCCAGGCGGGTCCCCAGCAGATTCCGTATGTCTTTAAAATAGACGGTCAGCTCGACACCGACGATGTCCGAAAAAGCCTGCTGGAGGCCGATCTCGTAAGCGATGGACCTCTGGGGCTCCAGATCGGCGTATCCGAACGCGCGGTTGAGGCCCTCCTCCGGATCGAAGATGTAGTCCGGATTGGTGAAGAGGTATTGAAAGGGCGGCATCTGGAAAAAGTGGCCGTACGCGACGTGGACAACGCCACGATCGGATAGGGGATAGGCCAGGCCGAAGCGAGGTGATATTTGCCATTTTACTCTGGCTGGCGATCTCGGAGATGTCCGCGGGCGCCCGAAATCCTCCAGCACCTCGCTACGCGCGTCGAAATAGTCAATCCGTACGCCGGCATTCACCACCATGAAGTCGAACTCCATCTTGTCCTGCAGATAGGCGCTCGCTTCGATCGGCCGTTCATTGTACAGGACGTGATCCGGAGTACCGGAAATAGGGATTTCGGGGACAAAACCGGTGCCCGCATTGTTTTTGACTTCGAAATCGTTGAGGAACAGCTTGTGGCGCTTGAACTCGATGCCGCTCTTGATCATGTGGCGTCGGTTTACCTGGCTGGTGAAGTCGAGTCTGCCCACAAGCGTCTCCGTCTCGCGCCGGAATTGGTTCATACGTGCTCCTCCCCGAAAAAACGAGAAGTTGCCACCCAGTTGCCTCAGCGCGTTGTCGTCCGGATACCGCGGGTCCAGGGGATTCTTGTATACGTAGGACGTCACCTCATTCTTGAAGAGTGCCGCTTTCACGTCGAGGAAGCTCGATGAACCGAAGAGCTGGGTATAGGTCGCCGTCAACGATTGTGAATCACCGAAATTAGTCGGGATACCTCCCGTGTTAAAGCGGAACAGGTGGTCGTAGTTCTGCCCGGAGTCGCGTTGAAGCAGCAGGTTTGCGGAAAGCTTGTTCCGACCGAAAACGCGTGCTGTCAGCTTGAACTGTCCGGTGAGTTGCTCGCTCCAATTCATGGACGAAAAAGAGCTGTCTCCGAAGGCGGGTACGAAAACCTGTCGCCCATCGATTTCGAATAGCTGGCCGGTAGCGGCATTCTTGTCGGCGGGTTCGACTACGCGCCGCCCGTAGAGATAGCCTTCGTTGACGACCCGTCTTCCGGATGCGAAGAAGGTCAGGCGATCGCTCGCCCCCGGAACTGGTCCGCTGAGCGACGCCTGCAATTCGTACGCATCCGTCGGCGATATGCTACCGAGGCGTTGATACAGCTCTGTATCGGACGTCAGATAGTCGCCGATGTAAGTACTGAACGAGCCCTCGTACTGCTGCCCACCGTCCTTGGTCACGATGTTGACAACCCCGGATTGCGCCTGACCGAACTCGGCGTTGAACGTCCCACTGATGATCTCGACTTCCTGGATCGCGTTGTTCTCGATCTGGAAGGCGAATGTCTGATCGAACACGTCGTTGATCGGAACACCATCGACCATGTAGGACACTTCGCCAACGCGGCCGCCGCGGAAGTGTCCTTCGGAGATGCCTGCTTGAAGATTGATGACATCCGTGAAGTTCAGGACGGGCAGCGTTGCGAGCTCGCTGGCTGAGATAGACGTCGCCGATGAGGTCAGATCGCGCTGAACGAACGGGCGCTCGGCTACGACCACTACTTCTTCACCCTCAATCACCTCTTCTCGAAGGTCGAAATCGATCTCGGTCGTCTTGTTTATCTGGACGCGGACGTTTTCGACAGTCACAGTCGTAAATCCGATGAACGACGACTGAACCGCGTACGTCCCGGGCTTCACGTTCAGGATGAAGTAATAACCGTCGAGATTGGTAGTCCCACCCTGAACGGTCGTGGCGATGAGCACGTTGACACCAGGCAAAGGCTCACCGGTCGCAGTATCAATCACCGTGCCTGCGATCTTTCCGGTGGTTTGTGCCACGGCCGGCATCAGGCAAGTCAGGCCGAACGCAAGGCCTGTGACTATACGTGCGATCATTGCAAACCGCTTCTTGCGGACGCAGGAATACGACATGGGTTGAATCGTTGAACCGTAAAATAGTCGGGCGGCGGGACCTGGCAGTCCCGCCGCCCAGACTTCGATAGGACCTTACTTGAGCAGCACCATCCGTCGTGCTACCATACGACCGTCGGCCTTGAGCGCGTACAGATATACACCACTCGTAAGAGCGGACGCGTCGAAAGTGACCATGTGACGGCCAGGGTTCATACTCGCTCCCTGGACGAGCGTGGCTACCCGTTGGCCGAGGACATTGTAGACCTCCAGCGTGACACGGCTGGTGTTTTCAAGGTCGAAGGCGATCGTAGTCGACGGATTGAACGGATTGGGATAGTTCTGAAGGAGCTGGAACGTCTCCGGAAGCTCTCCGCCGACAAGCTTTTCTTCTTCGATCGCCACGAACAGTGCGCTGCCACCCAGCGGCGCGATGAACACGTCATCCCAGTAGGTAACGCCGTCGAATCCGTGGTAATAGCGCAGGCGCATCTCGACAGCCACGGCGTCCGCTTTCGGATAGGCGACGAAGGCATACTGTGTCCATCCACTTGCGGCTTCCT
>BTQE01000042.1:0-24016 GCA_036985715.1 Rhodothermia bacterium | reverse complement strand
GCTGTCTGCTTTCGTTTTCGGTTCGATCGCGATACGGATAACCGGATCCGGAAAATCCATTTGTTCGAGAATCACCGGATGTTTCGGATCACAAAGCGTGTCTCCGGTGTGAATTTTTTTTAGTCCGACGGCTGCAGCGATGGCTCCGGCCTCCACATTTTCAACATCCTCACGGCTGTTTGCGTGCATCAGCAATATCCGTCCGATACGCTCCTTCTTGCCTGTATTCGTATTTAAAACCTGAGATCCTTTTTTCAGTGAACCCGAATAAACACGGAAAAACGTAAGTTTCCCGACATA
The DNA here is from genome assembly GCA_036985715.1 of Rhodothermia bacterium. Classification (GTDB taxonomy): domain Bacteria; phylum Bacteroidota; class Rhodothermia; order Rhodothermales; family UBA10348; genus SMXL01. The sequence continues at coordinate 23,716 of BTQE01000042.1, read as the reverse complement.
TGGGTCCGTCATAATTTTGAATGCGATCGCACTAAACGGAGCGTCCGGGTCGGCAATTCGATCAACCTCATTCTCCGAGCCTGGGATAAAACCGGTGATTGAAGGAACGTCAAGTGGACTTGGGAGAAAGTCTATTACACCATCTAAGAGTCTCTGGACTCCCTTATTCTTAAACGCCGAACCGCAGAAAACGGGCGTAATATCCATACTAAGCGTGGCCTCACGAACGACTTTCTTCAGCTCATCCGCCGTGATCTCATCCCCCTCCAGATACTTCATCAGGAGCTCGTCGTTGTGCTCGGCGACGGCCTCCAGGAGGTTGATCCGCCAGTGACGCGTCATTCCCCTCAAGTCTGAAGGAACATCAATCTCATCCCATGTGGCTCCCTGAGTATGATCATGCCAAATGATCGCCCTATTCGAGATCAGATCGATCACACCTCGAAACATCTCCCCTTCACCAATCGGTACCTGCACGGGGACCGGATTGGCCTTGAGACGATCGCGCATCTGCGCAATGGCATTATCAAAGTCAGCTCCTGTGCGATCCATCTTATTAACGAACGCAATGCGCGGCACTTTGTATTTGTTAGCCTGTCGCCAAACTGTCTCCGACTGCGGTTCGACCCCTCCGACAGCGCAAAAAAGCGCCACTGCGCCGTCCAGAACTCGAAGTGAACGTTCTACTTCCACAGTGAAGTCCACGTGGCCCGGAGTGTCGATAATATTTACCTGATGATCATGCCAGGCACATGTTGTCGCAGCGCTTGTGATCGTGATACCGCGCTCCTTTTCCTGCTCCATCCAGTCCATGGTGGCACCGCCCTCATGAACCTCTCCCATTCGGTGAACGCGGCCGGTATAGAATAGAACCCTCTCGGTCGTAGTCGTCTTACCGGCATCGATATGCGCCATGATGCCGATGTTGCGAATCTTGTCCAGGCTATATCTTTGATTTTCACTCATTACTGTCAGTGATGGACCAAAACAGTCACATCACCTATAATCTCAATGGTCTATCAATTAAAATCTAAAGTGAGCAAATGCCTTGTTGGCCTCTGCCATCCGGTGCGTATCGTCTTTCTTCTTGATCGCACCGCCCTCTCCTTTTGCCGCGCTGATTAGCTCATTCGCCAATCGGTTAGCCATACTTTTGTCGTTTCGCGCATGTGCGTACTGAAGCAACCACCGAAACGCCAAAGCTACTCGGCGGTCAGGCCGAACCTCGATCGGAACCTGGTACGTAGCACCACCGACACGCCGGCTTCGAACCTCGACCAACGGAGCCACATTGTCAACAGCTCGTCGAAACACCTCGATACCTTCTTCTTTGGTCCGATCTTCAATCACATCAAACGCCTGATAGACAAGACGACGGGCAACATTTTTCTTTCCACTCGTCATGACGACGTTGACAAATCGAGACACCAAGACATCGTTGAAGACGGGATCTGGAGTCTGCTGCCGCTTTTCTGCACTTCTTCTTCGCATAGTCTCGCTTGGACAAACAAATGAGGCGTATTGTCACTCGCAAGTTTCAACACGCCATTACATTACCCTTCCATTCAGTCGGAATGTGAGTGCAAGACCCAAAAACCTTAATTCCTTGGTCGCTTCGTACCGTATTTCGATCTCGATTGGCGACGATCATCGACTCCGGAAGTATCAAGTGCACCTCGGACAACGTGATATTTCACGCCCGGTAAGTCTTTCACTCGACCGCCTCTAACCAGCACAATGGAGTGTTCCTGAAGGTTGTGCCCTTCACCCGGGATGTAGGCAATCACCTCAAAACCGTTCGTCAGACGCACTTTGGCAACCTTCCGTAGAGCCGAATTCGGCTTCTTTGGAGTGGTTGTGTACACACGCGTACAGACACCTCGGCGCTGCGGACAAACGGAAAGCGCAGGTGACTTGGTCTTACGCACCTTTTTCTTGCGTCCTTTTCGAACCAGTTGCTGAATCGTTGGCACGATCGCGATCGATTTAACTGAATGATGTTTTCAAAACCCTTCACCAAGCCACTCAAATGGCTTTCGGTGATAGTTATTTTAACCTTACAATATAAGGTTTCTGGTCATCGGAACACGAATCCAATAATGAAGAAACATTGAGTTGAACGGGGCGAACGACTGGAAAGACGAGAAATGAACTGTACTAGCCGTTTCGAATTAAGTATTGTTATATATCATCATAACAATATGAAAGTTTGGCTTAGTCTCGTGCGAACGTCGAATTCAACCGGTTCCACGCCGGGGTGGTAGCCGGATTCTTTACTCGGATTTCGAGTCGGAAAGCTCCTCCTCTCCTTCAGTCGCATCGTCAATTGCCGGATCCTGCTCGCTTGACACACCGTCTCCGCTGAGCTCCACTGCTTCTGTTTTAGGGATCTCCGTCGTCTCTTCCTCAGTATCTTCCGTTGCTCCCACCTCGGCCTTAGTACCTTCCATTGCTGCCGTCTCGGCCTCCTTTTTTGCCGCCGCCTCGGTTTTAGCCGCCGTGGCTTTCGCAGCCTCGGCAGCGATATCAATGTAATCTCCATACGGTCGAGGCCCGAGAATGTCAAGCAGCTCTACTGCGCCGAGGACCTCCTTTTCGAGAAGCGATTTCGCCATTTCCTCGAGTTTATCTCTTTTTTCGTTGAGCAGATCGCGGGCCTTTTCTCGAACATCGTCGATGATATCCCTGACCTCCTCGTCAATGATCCTGGCAGTTTCATCCGAAAACGGTTTCTGAAAAATGGGCCCTTCTGCAGCGGAACCAGACAAATTAAAGCTGACAGAACCGATCCTTTCGCTCATTCCGTAATCAACGACCATGGCGTATGCCATCTTTGTGATCCGCTCCAGATCGTTTTGAGCGCCTGTTGATATACGTCCAAATATGATCTCCTCGGCTACACGACCTCCGATAGCCATGGTCATTCTATCGATCAGAGCCTCCTTGGTATAGAGATATCGCTCTTCCGGCAAGTACTGGGCGTATCCAAGGGCGGCTAAACCCCTTGGAACAATCGATACCTTCACGACGGGGTCCGTATTGCGCAGGAACCAACCTGTAATGGCATGACCGGCCTCATGGTAGGCCACGATCTCGCGCTCATCCGGAGAGATGATCTTGTTTTTCTTCTCGAGACCTGCAATAACGCGGTCAATGGACTTTTCGAAATCATCCATCTCAACGACGTCTTTGTCCTCCCGAGCAGCGAGCAGTGCGGCTTCATTACACACGTTCGCAATTTCCGCCCCGGCAAAACCGGGGGTCTGAGCAGCGAGAATGTTCAAATTGACGACTTCGGATATCATCAAATCCCGTGTATGCACGCGGAAAATCTCTGCTCGTTCTCGTTTGTCCGGTTTGTCCAGCAAGATCTGTCGGTCAAATCTGCCTGGTCGTAATAAGGCAGAATCCAATACGTCTGGGCGGTTCGTGGCTGCCATTATGATGACTCCCGAGTCCGTATTAAACCCATCCATCTCAACCAGGAGTTGATTGAGCGTGTTCTCTCTTTCGTCATTGGCTCCCATCATCATTCCCCGACCGCGGGAACGTCCAATCGCATCGATTTCATCAATGAAGATGATACACGGGGCCTTTTCTTTCGCCTGACGGAATAAATCTCGAACTCGTGCGGCACCCACGCCGACAAACATCTCGACAAAATCGGATCCGGATAGCGAGAAGAAGGGTACTTCCGCTTCGCCGGCGACCGCTTTCGCTAGCAGAGTTTTCCCCGTTCCAGGTGGCCCCACAAGCAGTACACCCTTCGGAAGCTTTCCTCCAAGCCGCGTGAACCGAGCCGGGCTTTTAAGAAAATCGACTACTTCGACAACTTCATCCTTCGCCTCCTCCAGTCCCGCCACGTCCTTGAACGTCAACTTCTGGTCTCCCATGGCGTCGAAAAGCACGGCCTTGTTCTTCCCGATGTTGAGGACCTGTGACCCCGGATTCATTCGCCTCATGAGGAAGATCCACATGGCGAGGATAATTCCGAGCGGAATTATCCACGTTAGAAGCCCTCCCAGCCAATTTTCCTCTCGCGAAGCCCTAAATACAACTTCGGTTTTGCCTTCCTTGAGGGCCCGTTCGTTGTAATCGAGCAGATATTGAACAAGGTCGTGGTCAGTCGGCTTTACGCTTGTAAACGCACTGGCCTCGTCTTCATTGGGACCAGATAAGAAGTTCTGCTGCGGAGGAGCCACTTCTACTCGCCCTTCACGAACGGCTTCAGACGTATACTTACCCCTGACACGCTGATTGTTAACTACGTTTACTTCTTCGACATAGCCGTTAGAAACGTTACTCAGAAACGTAGAATATTCGACGTCGTTGGAAACCCTGCCGCTGATATTCAGCACGAAATGGACCATCAGGGCCAAAAATATGGCCAGATAGATCCACATCACATACCCACGGCGCCGTTCAGGTAAACGGGGTCCTTTGCCCGGCGACGGACGTTTATCCAGTTTTAATTTTTCTCGGTCGTCTTGAGCCACTAGCGAATAAAATTGATGAACGATTAAGTGGAGACAGCTGTCGACTCCTTACGGTTTCGCGGCCGTAAATAGTTGCAAACGGAAGCGCGAGGTTCGCCGTTCTGCACTCGACTGGATGCATCGTTTACAAAGCCGAGACCGTACCTCCGCATGTCTGTAAGGTTCCAATGGGTAATGAACGCATCTTGGACTTAAATGATGCGCACTCAGAACGTCTGAAATGTGGCCGAAGGGACTACTCGTTGTCCAGCGGAGTCATGAGAATATATTGGAGTCCGTCGGGCAATGACGTATTAAGACCCGCAATCGCATCGTCCGTTTTAGTCTTCGACGCGAAAATGCCCCATGCGATGATCAATTCGGTCTTGCTAGGATCCACGTCCTTCAAGATCATGACTTTCTGATCCTCCGAATCCATTGTTTCGGCGTATTCCCCGGCTCTTTTCCTGGTTTTCGTGATGCCTGTGGTCCGTTCAAGAAGAACGGTCCAACCCACAATGGATAGATCAAGTATACGCCGTATACGTAGCGGCTTGAGTGTGGAGGATTCGAAATAGTTTTCGAACTCGTCGTCGAATTCTTCGTCATCAAGTGTAATATCTGGATATTTATCCAGCATGACCCAGGCTTGCGTTTCGGCCGGCTGATTCGCGTCGGGTAGAACATCATCAGTGTCCTGTCTCTTTATGGGCATCGCTGAATTGATGGCACCCGGTTCAGGACGAATCGTCTGCGCTATCTGGAGTGAGTCCGCCTCCGCCGTTACCACCAATGAATCTGATGGGCCAATTCGTTCGACCAGCGACGCCGTTGAATCAAAAGACGCAACCAGGTCCAAAATCGCCAGCGAATCTGTCGACGCGACCATCTTCTCACGATCTTGGAGCAGCGAGTCTGATCGAACAGACACTGTGTCGACCGCAACATCGACCACGACTGGGACGCTGACTGTTGGATTTCTAAGTTCTCTAACGGCTGCTCGAAGCTCTCCAGCCCTCGTGGCATATGCCGTCTGAGCATAATCCCGAAGCACGACGTCCAGGAGATCCTCCACGAAGAATGTCGGACGATCCTTGTTCTCATTAACGTCCATCAGTTCGACTCCCACTTCGATAATGGTGTCATTCGTGCTGATGGATAATGAATCTCCAATAGGCGCACCAACAGGGTCTTCTATGGATTCCTTCGGCTGGTCGACGAATCGCTTCGAATCGGTCATTAGTGAATCTGATTGGATCAAACCTGTATCCGTGGAATCGGATACCTCCACGCCGTCGACCAAAGTTTCAAACAAATCGAGAGCATCACCCGGAAAATCGACCGAAACTGTAGAAATACTGACTGAATCCGCCTCTAATTCTAGTTCGAGTCCGCCCTCTTCCGTTCTAATCAGGCCCGTCGAATCCGCGGCTAGTTCCAGTGCGGGATCAGACATCGTGGAATCGGAAACGGATATCAGTTCTTGGTCCAGCAGAGTTGAATCCGGCAGCGCTTGATCGAGCAGCGTTGAATCCTGCGGCGCTTGATCGAGCAGCGTTGAATCTGATGCGACCGACTCTGCTTCGCGCTTTTTTCCATATTTCTCCGGCCAGAGCCCGATCAGAAGACTGTCCGGTAATTGCAACGAAACTGGAGCGAGAATCTTTACAGGATCCGCGGCTGCCTGTTCGAGATGGTACTCTCCTCCGGCCAGAAGCGCCCGCGCGCCCGCATCGGTTCCTGGAAAAATAGCAGCGATGAGTACCGTCTGATTGATCAGGTCATCGGCGCGCCCGGATTGCCACTCATTAAATACGATCTCATAAACGTCCAACGCCAGCGCTGATGAGTCGATTTCCGTCTCCTCAATCTGCATGCCTCGTTGGTCGCGGATCCGATCTGCAAACTCAGATTCTGGAAATCGATCCAGGATCTGGTCATTGAGACTTATGGCCGATAACGAGTCGCCCAGCGTTTTTTGAACTTCGGCCAGTGCATAGTAAGACCTCTGGACGACCAGTTCGTCCGGATTTTCCTCGATGACCCTCCGATACCAGACCGCCGCTGAATCAGGCATATTCAGTGCCAGGAATAAAGCATTCGCCAAATCCAACCAAGAGATCGATCTTTTCGTGTACATGGTTGCTTGGGAAAGGGAATCCCTTGGTACAGCCGACGTATCCACTTCCGGTAGCGTGGTCGGATCATCTGGGTCGAATCGGCTTGCGATCGACTCATCCCCGAGCAAGAGCTCAGCCGGTTGTCCGCGAACCGCTTCAATACGTCTCCAATTAGGGACCAGAGGCCGATCTCCCCATCGAAGCAGGAAACTGTTTCGGCCGTCATCAACGCGTTCCTGATCCCGATGAAAAAGGAATCCGGATTGTGTTCCGGTCGGATCGTTCTTGGTCGGAATGATTTTTCCTTCAGGTAGGCCTCGAGTCAGAAACGGGTCTCGCGAATCAGATGTTTGTCGAAATTGCTGTGCGAGAAGGCGAGCTTCGCGTGCTTTTCGCTGTTCCTCAAGGAGGAGGGCCCGTTCTAGCCTGAGCGCCAATATCTTGGCGTCAAAATCCTCTTGACTCATCGATCCTAGCCAGAGTAGCGAATCCATAACAGCAATCCCACTATAGACGCTGGCGTACCGGTCAAAATTGATCTTTGTCTCGGCAGCATCCGTGATGGCCTCTCGCGTAAACTGTTCCTCGCCAAAACTGCCAACTAAAGGATTGGTTGACGGCTTGGAGAGCGAGACGGCTGCCGTATCGAAATGGGCTGCGGCGAGTAAATAGTCGCGATCGAAATCCCGATGAAGCTCGGCCATCGCATAATGTGTCCGACCCTTCAGATCTCCGTCAAGAGGAAGGGTACGATTCTTTTCGTAGAGAAGGTCGAAGAACGAATTATAGGCCTCATCGGCAAGAAACTGAGCCTGATAAATACGCCCCCTCAGATATCGTAATTCGTCACGGTACTCGAAATTCTTGTCGTCCCTCTCCATTTTGCGGAGGTCTTTCAGCGCGTTTTCAGCATCAGCATACATTCCCTTCACGCGAATTGCACTCAGTCTAGCCGCAAAGTCCAATTCGTAGTGCGGATTGAATCGCTGAACCCGTTGATAGGCCTCAGTCGCGTTTTCCGGCTCGTCCATCGTCTCATAGATCTGCCCAAGCAGGAACTGAGCTCTACCGGCCAGCTCCTTTTCCTTCGCCTCATCAAGACCGGTAGCCAAAGCGTCTGCAGCTGACTCCCATTCCGAACGCTGCACATACAATTCGCCCAGAGCCAGCCTAAAACTCGCCGTCCACTTTTCCCGGACACCTTCTCTCGCCAGGCTCTCCTGAAGAAAGACCGATGCTTCGTCGTAGGATCGACTGACTATGAGCGTGCGTGCAAACCAAAATCGAGCCTCATCCTCAAGGTCTGACTGTCGATCAATAACTTCTCGAAATTTCTGAAGGGCTCCGACAATATTTTCCTGATAGAAATAAGACTTCCCAATCAGAAGAAGCGCATCATCAACCCATTTTGAGTTTTCGTGTTCGCGCAAAATGTCGGCGCTCTTGACGACAGCATTTTCGAACTCCCGGTTGGCCGTGTTACCGCTCGGACGAACGAAAAGCGGTAAGTACCGATTTCGATCAATCGGTTCGTCTTTGCGCTCAATGGCCTTATAACCCGTCTTGTATGCTTTTCGCGCATTGTAGAACGTGTTGTAGTACGCGGTGAAATTATCCACCCGTCGGCCCAGAAAAGAACTGGAACCGCAGCCGGTCCAGAGACCCGAAAACAGGACAAGGACGATGCCTCGACGGAGCATTGCTTTAACTCACCAGTGCGACTCGGAGGCGACGTGAATCCCGCCTGAGTGCTGGTTTGATTTGAACGTTAATGGACCGGTAGCTTTGGATCAGACGCGTGTCGGTGCAATGTCATACGCAACTAACGTGGACCATATTTGTCCGTCCTTTGGCTGGTAAAGGCATTCCTGCAGTGATAACAACCGTGTCACCGTCTGCGACGAGCTCCTCTTTCTTCAGTACCTCGTGGACGAGTTCGATCCCTTTGTCGGTATCGGGCTGGAAAGGAATATGGAATCCTTTTGTTCCCCAGGTGAGAGCTAACTGCCCCACCACGGTTTCGTTATCAGTGAAGCCATACACAGGAATTTTCGGCCGGTGGCTTGCAATAGAACGAGCTGTTCTTCCGGATGCGGTTAAGCAGGCAATTGCCGTCGCGTTTACCTGAACAGCCAATTGCGTGGCCGTTCTGGAAACGGCATCCGTTACACCCAACAGAAGTGAGCCGTGTATTTGTGATGCGTGGACGGTGTAGTCTGACTCAGCTTCTTCAATAACCCGCGACATCACCTCCACACACTGAACGGGGTAGTTCCCGACGGCGGTTTCACCAGACAGCATCACGGCATCTGTGCCATCAAGAACCGCGTTCGCCACATCACTCACTTCGGCTCTCGTAGGTCTGGGATTCTCGATCATGCTCTCGAACATTTGAGTGGCTGTGATGACCGGTTTTGCCGCCCCGAGGCACTTACGAATGATGAGTTTCTGGGTACCCGGTACGCGAGACAGCTCCATCTCGATACCTAGATCGCCACGAGCCACCATAATCGCATCCGCCGTGTCGATGATTTGATCGATTTTATTGACAGCTTCCGGTTTCTCGATCTTCGCAAGAATCAATGGTGGCTTTTCTGCGCCCCTGGTCAGTCTTAGGAGATTTGCGACATCCTTTTCATCTCGAACGAAAGACAGCGCTATCAAATCTGCACCGAAGGACAATCCGAATTCCAGATCAGAAAGATCTTTCTCCGTCAGCGACGGCGTCGAGGTTCTAATATTTGGCAGGTGGATACCCTTTTTAGACGACAACTCACCTCCGGTTATTACCTCCGCAACCACCTCATTATTTCCTGTCTCCAAGACCTTTAGTTCGAGTGCGCCATCGTCGATTAAGATTGAATTGCCGACCGATACATCCTGGGATAGCGTAGGATATGCAACGAAGATCCGCTCTGCCGTACTCTCACAGGAATCGCCTGTAGAAATAACGACTCTCGAACCAGTCACCAATGTAGTGCGCCCGCCACGCACTTCTCCCACTCTGATTTTGGGCCCTTGCAGGTCGAGCAGTAACGGTACAACTTTCCGCTCAAGACGTGCAGCCTCTCGAACTCTTTCAATCATCTGCCCATGGAACTCATGCGTTCCGTGAGAAAGATTCAATCTTGCTACATCCATACCCGCCTGAACAAGAGCCCGAATGGTAGCGGCGTCGGAACTGGCGGGACCAAGGGTGCAAACAATTTTCGTGCGTCGTCGCATTCGGAAATACTCGGGCAGACAGGAGATTAGACTTGGGAAGGTACTGTCCGCCTTGCTCGGGGCCAACCAGAAGAAGTGTCGGAACCGACAAGCTATCGGACGTCGTACCGAATAAATGCTATAAATGCGCCGGCGAAAGCAAAAACCGTAAAGATCGACAACAGACCAAAGTCAATCATGGAGGGTTTGAGCACCGCGCTTAGCGATTCCCTTGGTTCAATGAACTCCGGCATATCAGACGCATCAACGGGTTCCCCACCGCTTCCAAGAAACATGAACAACCGTCTACCCGACCCCGATTGTTCGGCTTGACGTCGTCGTTCTTCTCTCTCGTCTTCCTGCTTGGTCTTCAGGTACCCCGAAAACGACTCACGATAAGCGAACATCTGATCTTCATACCGTTTCTTGATCGACGTATTCGTGCCACCGAGGTTCATCGCCGTGAGCTGATAGGCCGACGAAGGAGAAAAGCGTGAAAGAATAAATGCCAGGCGTTCCTGTTCGGATTTCGCATTCCGGAGGGCTTCGTTCATTTTGCGATTGAACTCTGTAATTTTAACCTCCATTTCTGTTCGAACTTCACGATCCTCCTGATCCCACGCGTCTTTGTTTGCGTCGTAATACGCCCGTTTCTCTTCCCTCGAAGCCCCTTCAAGCGCCATGAAACGATTTTTCCAGGCTTCTTGTCGCCGTTCTTGAACCAGCTGCTGCTGGTCCGTGCGGAATCGATCCTTCTGACTCTCATTCTCAGCGACCGTCGGGACGGATACCAGCTGACCTGCTGCCATGGTCGCCCCTCTCGGAACAATCAAGACCAGTGCGATCCATACCACGAGAAGTACCAGAAATGAAACCGATGATCTCCTGGTAAGAGACGAAACCAAAAGACTGAGTGCGATAAAGAAGGTGAAGTAAAGAATGGAAACGCCGATTAAGGAAACCAGCTTGGCCCAGTCATCTCCAGTCATGGGTACATTGAGCACCATGAGCAGCAGGACGCCGATCAGAATCGGAATCATTAAAGGAACGGTGAGTCCTAACCACGATCCAACAAATTTCGAAAACAAATATTGACCTCTCGGAATCGGATTGGACAGGGCCAATTTCAGTGTACCGCTTTCACGCTCACCGTTTATGGCGTCGAACGTAAACAGAATAGCGAAAAGGGACAAAACCACCTGAACGATGAACGTGAAATCGACGAACCGAAAGACGGCGAACAAAGGAGATTCCATATACGAACTCCTCTCCAGTTTGACATCCTCGCGACTGTCGATTTTTGAGAGTCGACCCACATCGAAACTCACACCGGATACAAAAATCTGCATGGGAGACGGTTTCCTATAGACCGTATTCTCGATCCCGAAAAATGACGTGGCTTCCGCAATAGACTGATCGACAAGCTGAGTTGCGGTTTCGTACTGATCAACCGACGAATGATACTCCTGTATTCCGATGAACACACTGAGCAGGATCAAAAGAGAACAAACGCCGAATGTGGCCACAAACTTCGGACTCTGCAGAATGGACTTCAGTTCTTTCTCTACAAGGATCTTGAACATAGAATCGTCGAGTTGATCAAAAAATTGAAGACCCCTAGCGCACGTCGTACTTCAGGAAAGCCACGAAGGCACCGGCGAAAAAGACGATGTTGAACAGCAACAGAAGGCCCAGATCTGGGAGAGAAGCACCTATAGCCTCCGACGCATCAGGTGGCCGGTATGTAAACTCTGGAAGTTCGCGTAGGTCAATTTCTTCAGGTTCTTCTACCTCATCGTTCCCATGCTTTCTGAATCGATATCCTTGGGTGTCGGCGTTTTTACTCTGCATGAACTGAGCGAACGCGACCTGATATGAATTCGCGGCTTCCATATACGACGACCTTAGCGCCAGTGATGTAGATGCCAGATCGGCAGCCGCCAAAGAAAACGACGCAGTCGGAGACACTCTGGCCAACGCCAGCGCCAGATTCTGCTGACGACCGGCTTTGTTGTCCCGCTGCTCGTTCAGTTTCTCGGTCAATACACGCATTTTGGCGTCAAAGTCGTCCTGCTGCCGCCCCAAGAATTCTTGCATAGCGGACATAAACTGTCCATGATCATCATTATCCCGGTTCTCCTGAATCCAGTGCTGCATTTCGTTCATTCTCTCGCTGAACAATTGCCTCGAGTATTTGCTCTTGTCGTAGTCGATCTGATCAATACTCGGCACATCGACGGCCTGACCAGAAATCAGAACGGACGCTCTGGGAATGATGAGCACTATAAAAATCCAAACAACGAGTAGCATCAGGAACGACGACGAAGAACGCTGTGTCATCGCCGAGATAAAAACCGAAAGAGTTAGAAATACACCGAAATAGAGGACTCCAGCTACGATGACCATCGCCAGGCGCGCCCAGGAATTAGTGTCCATCGGCACGCCGAGTAGAGGGAGCATCAGGCCTCCGATCAAAATGGGAATCATGAGCGGTACAACGAGCGCCAAAAAGGAACCGACCAGCTTACCTAAAACGTATTGATCCCTGGGGACTGAATTGGCGAAGGAGAGAGCCAGCGTACCACGTTCTTTCTCGCCATTGATTGCGTCGTATCCGAAAAGGATTGCGAACAAGGAAAGAACGATCGTGAAAATGAACTCGAGATCCAGAAACCGAAATACCGCAAAAATAGGATCCTCGTTGAAGCGACTGTCCTCGGCCCGAAGCTCACCACGAGACTCCATATTGACCGTACGACCGATGTCGTTGGAGATCCCTGATACCAGCGCGGCCAGTGGCTGCGGAGGCAAGAAAATCCTATGATCGATCTCTCCCCAATCGGTGAGTCCTTCCATTTGTCGCAAGTTCTCAACGACAGCGCCTTCATAGTCCTGTCTGCTGATGTCATAGTTTCGGGCCCCTACATAGAAGGCAAGCAAGATCAACACGGCGCAAACGCCAAATGTAACAGCGAATTTCGTCGTCCCGACGATTTCCCTGAGTTCCTTGTCCAACAAAAGTTTAAACATTGCTTACGCTTGTATTAATGCGTCCTACCTCAAGACATCGCAGGTTCTTCTTCGTGTGGCACGGATTCAGGCGTGTTCTCCATGTGCCCGGCCATGTACTGAACGTAGAGTTTTTCAAGATCTTCTCCACGCAGATCCTCGGCCGATCTCTGCATCACCAGCTCACCCATGTTCATAATTCCAATCGTATCTGCGACATCCTTCGCCCGAAAAATATCGTGCGTAGACATGAGAATCGCTTTCTGCTCGCTCCTGAGATCCTCGAGTAGCCCGATAAATTCACGTCCGGCTTTGGGATCCAGTCCGGAGGTCGGTTCATCCAGAAGAATCGCTGGAGCATCTTTCAGAATCGCGATTGCGATTCCACATTTCTGACGCATTCCTTTTGAATAGCTCTTCAATCTCCTCGAGTGCGCAACTTCTTCCAAACCCACGCGCAATAGAACATCTCGATAATCGTCTTTCGAATAGTCCTTCTTTCCTCCTAATTTGGCAAAGAAATCCAGATTCTGAATAGCCGTGAAGTTCGGATACAGCATCACGTTTTCAGAAACGAAGGCGAGCCGTTCTTTCGCTTTTAATGGCTCCTTATGAGTGACAATTCCATCTACTCGCGCTTCGCCCTCTGTCGGCTCGATGAAATTGAGGAATAGATTGATGGCTGTTGTTTTACCTGCCCCGTTTCCACCCAACATCGCAAAGATCTCACCTCGGTGAACGGTAAATGAGACCTTATTCAGTGCAAGCGTGCCGTCTTCGTACTCCTTGGTCAGACCGTCCGCCTCGAGAAGCGGTGCTTGTTGACGGGCTGCTGACGTTCTCTCTTCCATGCGATTCGACTCTTCCATATTAATACGTACGTGAGTTCCGTCTATTTCCAATCAACGTCTTCTATCGCCGCGACAATCGTATTCCAAATATGACGATACCCGTGATCAGACCAATGATGAGAATGATGATGAAAAGCGTCCCCAGGATATTTGCTTCTTGTGCCACCTCTACAGTGATCGTTTTGTCCTCTCCCCGAATTGGAAGGTCATCGGAGAGCGATGTCGTTCTAACGCGAACCTCATATCGACCGGGTGAGACATCCGCTGGGGGCGTAAAAAATAGATTAACCGTTCCCTCCTCACTGATTCGAAGTGATTCAATCACCTCCGGTTCAATTCTTTCCGTCCAGTTCAGTGGTGGATCCACTTCGATGCGGATGTTATCCAGTCGTCTGGTTCCTTCGTTCACGATTTCAAGAGAGACCTCAACCGTCTCATCCGCATTTATCGTGTGAAATAGTTGCTGTAATCGAACAAGGATTTCTCCAACGCCCCTAGGAACCAGTTCGAGGGGAACGTACCCAACACCAAGATCATCGAGTTCTTTCACGGTCCAAGTCCTCTCTCTGACGTCTCCAATCTCTTCGGAACGTTCACGCGGGATGGCCACCGCATAGAATGGAATTTGATCGTCCATGTTGACATTCTGAGTAGGACGGTCTGGAAGAAAGACCCTGAGTGCAATTTGCCTGGTATTGACTCCTTCCCGAAACTGGAACTGACTCAGGCGATTCCCGGACGCGGCGTCTACGAAGTACCGATTGATTGCAGCTGGTAGATTCACAGCCTCCAATTTGAACGTATTGGATTCACCGCTGAAGAGCTCAATGGACATGGCAAAGTCCGTCGTTCCACCCAGCTCTACCTCCTGGGAGAATTGTTCTGACTGTATCGCGGCCTTATTGACTGAGACATCTTTTTGCAGAAAGACTTTGAGGCGTCGCTCGGAACCGCGTCCGTATATAATATTGACGGAAACCGCGTCCAGGTCTTGGAGGAGTACGAATTCCAATACCTGGGGATCACCGAAACGCAGCTCTTCAACCTTTGCTTCGTACGGTAGTCCAATAATTGAACCTTCGTCGTTCAGAAGCGACACGTACACATCGTGTACGACATCCGGCTGAAGACTTCTGAATATCTCATCCTCGAAGGCTTCAAGCTGAGAAAATTCTGCTCCTCCGGCAGCTGCGTTACCGATCTCAAGTAGGACTCGCTTTCGCGTTCCCGAACCCTGGTATTTCGTGGCAGCCAGAACCGTTACGTACTGCTGCTCGAAAATGACGGCAAGAAGCGACTGTTGATAATTGACCTCGGCGTCTGTGTATGCAGCCCGTACCCGATCATAATCAGTTTTCGGGATCAACTGCTGTTCAAATAGCCCCTTCTGACGCTCGTATTCTGACTTTGAAACCTCATACGCCTCCTTTGCACGCTTCAGACCCAGTAACGTGTACTGATCATCCCGCTGATTGAAGAAAGTGCTACTCTGCGCAACGAGACTGTCTGGCGTAACCGACCCGATGAGAAAGGCGGCAAACAAAAGGCTCCTGAATTTCATTATCGACTTTAACATGTTCGCAGTGTGGGAAGCGGAGCTGAAACGATCAAAGTGTCATCGTACATCATATCGTAAAAAAGCTACATAGGATACCAGAAATGGTATAAAAAGGTATGCAAGAAGACTCACCATTGCCCAAACATTTGATCTAAGTACGATTGAGAGCTGGGGTTCCCTGACTTCGAAACTAGGCAGTTCGTCCAGAGGAGGTGGATCTTCATCACCAAGATCGCCCATCAAGGTCATGCCTTCCATTCCGACCTCGAGACGATTACTTCGCTGATAGGAAAAAATCGTCTGATCGATGATCTGATAGTGAGCCTGAACGGCATTTCGATACCCTTGATAGGCCAAATCCCCCGTTCCGGCAGCATCAGAGACAAAAAACGTTAGCGCAGAAGCTGGTGAAAGCAGCGCAATCGCTCGACTTAGTCCTCTTTGGCGTTCTTTCTGGCGCATGAATTCCAAATCGATCTCACGAACCCTGTCCCGCTGCATACGGTCGTATGATTGTGTGATCTCCAGGTATTGGGTCCGAAACTG
Organism: Rhodothermia bacterium; assembly: GCA_036985715.1. Classification (GTDB taxonomy): domain Bacteria; phylum Bacteroidota; class Rhodothermia; order Rhodothermales; family UBA10348; genus SMXL01. The sequence continues at coordinate 7,953 of BTQE01000042.1, read as the reverse complement.
CTGGGATTCGGGAGTTTCATTCCGAACAAATTCAAATGCGCCACGGATGGAGTCGTTACCACTTAGGCGCAGGTAGAGCTCACCCGCCTTTTCTCTCATTTCCTTCGATAAGTTCTGTACAATTCCCGCTTTTTCGACTCGAATGGATTCTTGGGAGCCGGTCGGAAGAGCGATGGCCGCAATTTTTTCGCCAGCCTTCGGGATAACCAGTTGTAGCACGACCCACATAACCAGAAGCACGACGATGGCCGTACGAGTCGAGTGGCAGAAGGTCGACACCATGAGACCCATCGTATAAAACCCGGCAAGGAAGATCGACGACATCACGAACATAAATCCGATTCGTGAAACGGCTTCGGCCTCGAAGAACCGAGTGTCATACGCTCCGAGTACGAGATATAACAGAAGCGACCCGATAAGAAACGTGAACCACAGAACCGTATATCCACCGAGCAGCTTGCCAAACAGAATCGAGTCGCGTGGCACCCGATTTGCGAGAACGGCTCTCAGCGTACCTCGCTCCTTTTCCCCAGAAATCATATCGAAGGCGAGAAGCACAGCCAGTAAGCTGAACACGACCTGAACAAGAAAAAGAAAATCAAAACTCCCAAATGTAGATAATGTGGTGAAATCCTGAGCCTCGATGTTCCCGGCCGTCGTGGCGTTCGCGTCTCTGGAGAACGCGAAATAGATTGGCATATAGGGTTCGGTGCCCCGTGCGAGAGCCGAAAGAATTACGGGAGCCCGATACGCCCTCAGATTCCAGGGAGATGGATCTTCCGCCTGATACTCTGCCAACTGGCTATCAAAAGCTGCCTTTCGCGCCTCGTAATATTCGTAATTGATAAAGGCACTGAGCGGCATCAGGACAACACTGAATACAGCGATTGCAACGAATCGCTGATTCAAAAGACTGTCCAGAATTTCCTTACGCACTAAATAGCGAAGCATCGCGAATCCCTGGTGATGGAGATACCGTTGTTTTCAGATCCCGATTGGCTCCGCTTTCTCTCGTTCTACTTGCGCATGGGGCGGTTCGGCTACTCAGCGCTACAAACGTACTGACCCGGCGAATATTGTGCGTCGCGAGAATCTAGCTATTTACTGCGTGATAATCGGCGACAAGCCGTTCCACAAGAACACCGAGATCCTGTAATATTGCGTCAGCAGCTGAAGAATCAATGACTCCGACTTTCCCCTCCCCCCAGGCTACCGCATACGTCGTAAAAGCAGGATCCGACAGCTTGTTCATCGAAAAGAAGACCTCCAGTCTGATCGAATACAACGTGGAGGATTCGTGATCGATCGACGAAACAATATCTACGTGCAAGACGGGAGAATCCTCGAGCAGGAGCCAGTCTGTCTCATCGAGAACAGGCATCCCACGATTTCTGAGGTTCTTGGTTACTGCAGCCAGAACATCTTCTTTCTGTAAGCCAGTTAATGACAATTCATCGTCTAGATCCCCTCCCATGATGTAGACACCTTCCAGCCCTTTCAGCGCATCCATTTGATCGACAAATCCCTGAGCAAACAGAGAGCCCTGCGAGAGAAAACCAATTACCGCCAGGGTCATCAAAATCCGGGCAGTGCTAATTCGAACCGGATTCCTCGTTGGAATTACTCCACCATATCCATTCATAACAACTCTACTACTATTCAGGGTTATCGTGAGACCGTTCGTCATTAGATCAGTCTCGCTTGCTCTACCTGACGCATCCTTTTCCAGGAACACCCGTAGCCGGCTCTATGGATCTCGTCATATGGCATTGTCCCGTGCGGGCACTTGACCAGAGAACGATTTCCAAAAGCATCTGGAAGACATCTCATAAATGCTTGTCGGAAGTTTGAGCTGACTATGTTCTGACGCATCGAAACCAATACCGAGAAGCAGGACGGGTTTCATCGGCCCAGCTCAATCATCATATACGAACGATGCCACAGATATTCATTTGAATTGACGATCGTTCCAACCGTGTAAAATCTTTCTTGGGAGGGTCAAGATATGTACACGTCATTCATCGGCAGCAGGGTCGCACTAAGCATGTTTTTCACAGTCGCATTAGTGTTTTCTGCCGCCGCTCAGCAAATCATCGGAAATGACGTGATTGGAGATATTTCGAACGAACTATCTTTCGACACAGGGAGTTTCGAGAACCTTTCGGAAGTTGTATCAGATCTTCAGGAAATTGAATATCTGCCTATAAAACTCCCGGCTCTTACGAGTCTGGAATGGAGCGAATACGGGACTCGCCTCGAGGTCGCTCTTGCCTCAGGGCACCGCGGGCTCCAAAATTCGGCTCTGAGATTAATCATCGCCTATGGTGAGAATTTCGACCTGGATGAGAGCGCCGTTTTTAATGTTATGCGTCTCTATCGCGACGGAGATTCGACGCGTATTCGGCGCATGGCTGTGGTTGCCCTGGCGCAGATTGATTCCGAATGGGTGATGAAATTCCTCGAGAGATCAGTCCGGTTTGAAAAAAGTGATCAAGTCCGGCATACTATTCTTGCGGTTCTTAACAAACGGGGCGCTCGCAAGATGTCCACTTAACAAAGCAGAATTAAAAGTATTTAAGCCCGCGGTGCCGTTTGCGCCGCGGGCTTTTTACTGGTCTGCTTCCGGAGGAGAATCTATCGGTCAGGGGATCGATCGGCTTCCCCCAATTGGCGGCAGGCATGAAAAGGTCTGGTAGACTTATACGTCGATTCCATAAAAAACCGTCTCAGTTCTTGACCGAGACGGTTACTATCGCCCTCCCTCTGGTGGATGCTCAGTTGCCACACATCATATCACACTGGATTCCGGCGACAAGGTATGTACGTATTTCCGATTGATTCGTTACAGAATCCGTCAACAGCGAATCTGGGGAGGGTAATACTTTAAACCTGACCTACGAATTAACTGGTACGCATCATAACTCAGTTTTGGGACAACAGAGTCCTTTTTCTATCTTTCAGTTTACTATCCAATCAGAATCGGAATGTTGCTTTCCAAGACGTGCCAGTACGGAGTTCGCGCGATGATATATCTCGCTACCGATTCACCAGACAAGTACGTATCGGTTCGTTCAATAAGTAGCGCGTTGGATATTTCATTTCATTTTTTGACGAAAATATTCCAGCGGCTGACACGCTACGGTTTGCTGCTCTCGTATCGAGGTCCGAACGGCGGAATCAAACTCTCCAGACCAGCTTCTCAGATTACGTTGAAAGAAGTGGTCGTAGCAATAGAGGGTCCTGAATTATTCACCGAGTGTGTTCTCGGTCTTCCCGGGTGCGGCGCCGATCGACCTTGTCCCCTTCATCACACATGGACGATTGCCAGGGATGATCTGGCCCGAATGCTGGAAGGAGAAACCCTCGATCAGATCGGATCCTCCACTGTCCGAGAGAGACTTCGATTAAGGCACCGGTAGGAGATTTGACTCGGCGACAAGCTCTCGACTAGCGCAGGTATTCGAATATGGCTCGCGCTTCGGTCTCAGAGATTCCCAGATCAGGCATTGGAACAGCGAACTTGTCCAGCAAAGCTTTTGCGTCCGGATGTTTCTGTAGCATCTCCGTTGGATTCAGAATCATATTCGAAACATAAACAGGTGAATGCTTCTCGAGAATGTTTTTTAGAGGCGGGCCCACCGTCGCATTCTCAAGCTGATGGCACGCTGTGCACCTCAGACTGAATAATTTCTCGCCTTCATCGACTAGCAGTGGGTCGATTTCGCCAAGCTCTACAGAGGTGATCGGACCGATTTGAGCCTCGATGGCCAGCTCGACGTCTGTCGGCACATCCGTCGAAGCGGACTCTTCATCCCCGGCCCCTCCGCAAGCTGAAAGAACATCAGTGGAATATATAGGACTTGTTTGTCTTAAATATAAATGGCTGACCGAACGTGAGGAATATCAAGGAATATCGGACTACTAATGCTGCCAGAGCTACGGATTAACTTCTCGCCACAATATATTGTAGTCCGGATTATCCGGTGCTAGAATCAGAAGTCGTCTGACGAGCGGCCGTGCTTGCGCGTGTCGATCTGTATTGGCGTAAAGGGACGCAAGATTCGCCAGAGCGACCTCCGCGTCCGGATCAAGGGCAATTGCGTCCTTGAAATCGAGCTCGGCATTCTCGATCTCTCCCATAAGCAGATAGGCAAAACCGCGATTATTAACGGAGGATTCGAATTTTGGATTTGCTTGAAGAATCTGATCGAACCGGGCTATCGCTGCTTCGAACTGACCCAGATTCGTGTAGGTCGCTGCCAGTCGATCCAGCATTCGGAGATGCTCGGGGGCCAGATCAATGGCTCGTTCCAGATATATGATAGCTCGTTCCAATTCCCCTGACGCCCGGTACGCCTCACCGATCCGGAATTGTGTCCAGGCGTCCCCTTCGTGTACCTCCCCTTGCTCATTGACAAAGCGACGAATCGAGGGGTAATCGGACTGGAGATACCAGAGCCAGATTTGTGCAGCCGAGACTTGATCACTCTCCTCCGTTAATCTTGCACGAGCAAGGGCCTTCGCCGCACGATCCAACATCTCAGGACGATCCGTGATCTTCTCGTAATAGCTCATCAGTCCCCTCGCCAAATCGGTAGCGGTCGGCTTGTCGTCGAAAAAGGAAGCCATCCGTATGATCCGAATTTGATCCGCTGCTTCTTGCTCAGTCAGCGGAGCATTCTGCTCGTCGGGAACTCGGATAAAATGATCCGTGATTCTCACGTTAGGAATATCGGCCGTTTTCGACACGGGCATGTGACAGGAAGCACACTCCAAGTCCGTAGTCCCCGCGACCACAGAGGGTTCCGTGCAAACGGGAATCTCGCCAGCAATATGACAAGACTGGCAGACCGCGGAGTAGTCCACCTCCAACTTCTTTTCGATTGGAACATGAGGGTCATGACAGGACGTGCAAGTTAGCGGTTCGTATTTCGAGCCCTCCCTCCAACTCGCAGCATAGCACTCACTCATGGAAAGTCGATCCGGGTGCGATGCCATATTGAAGACTCGGACACTGTCGGGTTGGCGTGGCCAGTACACATTCTGATATTCCGCCAGAGCCCGGCCCGGACGAAAATCGTCAGGTAGAATACCATTCCGAAACACATCGACTCCCTGCAAATGGCAACGAGAGCAAAGATCCCATTGTCGTTCCGGAGTAAGCTTGCCAGGGTTAACAATCGTACGGTCAACCTCCCGCGAAACGTCCACCAGCTTTCCCTCCGTTATCGCTTCGATATGCAGAGAACCAGGACCGTGACATCGTTCGCAACCGATACCTTCCGCCACAGAAGCGAATTTATTTTCGGATCCCGGCACCAGAGGCGATTTACCATTGTGACACGTCATACAGGCATCAGGAATCGGACGGCTGAATCGACTGTTTCGGCCCGAAAATCCCGGAGCAAGATCCCATTTACCATCCTGCACATACCAGGTAACTGGGATCTGATACAGATAACCGTTGATGTCCATGATGTGCGAATTAGTGTGCTGTCCCGATCCGACGATGTAGGCGATCTGTTCTACACGGTTGTGCACCGTGTCACCACCAGCGATCCGATATTCGCGCACGAAGAGGTCTTCTCCAGACGAAAAAGGCTGGTAGTACAAATCCTGATTAGGCGCATAGATCGGTTCTGGATTGTCGAAATCAGCATCAGAAAGAGATAAGCGTGCCGGTTTCCAAGACCGTCCCATCTGAGACTTGATGAACGATTCGTACTTATCCCGATGACATTGCTGACAAGCGTCTCGTCCAACGTAAGCGATTTCCGGAGACCAATTCAGATACGACAACTCCGGCTCGGCTTGCTTGTCGCGCGTGCGATTGCAGCCGGTAAGTAGAAGCGACACCGTAAGAGCTGTCAGAAGAAAGGCGAAGAATAGAAAAAGATGACGAACGTTCATGATCTCAATTGGAGCTTGCCGCCCCCTTACACCCACCTTTATTGAATGTTCGACGAGTTCGTGAAAATTTGCTGTTCTTCGTCAGCTTGGTCGAGATTTCCAGTCCAATCCATTCTCCCTCCTAAGATACATGAAATCAGGAAAACACTTGGATGTCGAGAGTTTTACGCGGCGCGACTTTATCCAGCGCTTGTCAGCCGGAATAGGACTGTAGTGGTTAGCTGCCAATCTACCAATCGTCCTCTCGACAGCCAATCTGGCTTGTAAAGCACAGTCCAACGGAGAAGTATTTGTGGTGTTGTCTGAGGTAGAAGCCTCATTAACCGATGCACTCGCTTCCACGATCATTCCCACCGATGAGGCTGTTGGCGCCCGCTTGCTGGGGACGTGCAGAATGGGGAATGACCCGGACAAATCAGTCGTCGACCGGTTTCATCGCACTCACGATGTTCGAAGCGTGTTCATCGCGGACGGAAGTTCTCTTCAATATTCGGGACGCGGTCAACCCACCATGACGATTCAGGCGCTCGCGTTCCGAGCCGCTGAACACATAGCAGGGTTCGCAGCAAGGAACGCACTATGAGACGAATCCCGGTGGTAGTCCGACCAGCTCTGATGTAGCAGGACATCGTCAAGCTATGGTATCTAGGCCGGAGCTGTCCTGACCTACTTACAAATTGACGACCGTCATCAGGTACGCCCAGAAGGCCGTATCGTCGCCTCTGGAGCTCTTCATGAGGTCGCCCGGTGTAAACGCTGAGGCGCCGATTGTAAACGAAAAGGCTTCGTTGTATTTGAAGACTCCTGTAACGTCAACCTCCTGCCCGAATTCGTCGTCAGCGCCGGCAGGTACCTGATCGGCCATGAATTGGTGAATATCTACCTTCACGCGCAGGGCTTCGGACGGATTCAAAGCCAGCGAGAGCGAATAGTCCCTTAAGCCGATCCCGGCTGGGCTACCGAAGCTCACGAAATAGTCCATGAACCCGTAAAACCTATGGTTCGTCGCAAACAGCGTGTTGAATGCCCTGCGCTCGTTGTCTGCCGCATCCTTATCTCCGGATACGAGGGTAACGAGTCCTCCAATTCGGATATTTTTTTCCTCGGAAACGAGTAATCCTGCTTTCGCACTTAGCAGAGAACCGCGAATGGAGGCTCGTTCATTGGCTCCCCGTTCTTGATTTCCACCCTGAAAGAAGGCCTCAAGTTCATAGTCGAAGTTGCGGGAAGCGCCGTTAGCGGTGGCCCCTACGGTATATCGAGAGAGCCTGTGTTCGCCTTCAGATGGACCGGTCTCTATTTCTGCCGTGTCGTTGTCCAAAAGCGCGAGCACGCTCAGCTTATGCCCGTCGGAAAGGGGAAACGTACCCTCGGCTCCATAAAGATTTTTACCCTCAGCCACGCCGGACGAACCAACCAGCCGTGCAGCAAAGAACTGAAGTGAACCACCCTCCAGGTCATAAAACATGCGCAGTCCATCGAACGACCTGCCGATGTTGTCCCACCCGACTGCACCCACGAGTCGCTGATTCCCAACATTGATTTCCTGGCGTCCCAATCGTACGGTCAGTTCAGAATCGAAAAAATTATCGACCTGAAAGTACGCCTGATGGACGTCGATGGCGTCTGCACTTCCGTCCGAAAGCGTATTCGTTTCTGAACCGAAAACCCTGGAGTCTTGGATTTGCACGAACGTGCGGAGATCCTCGGCCGGTCTGGCCGCAACATTCAGCCTGGTCCGGAGAAGGTGGAACGTAATATTATCTCGATCGGAATTGAAGTCCTTACCGGAGTACTCCGATCGGGAACGGATTTGTCCCGATAGTGAGACTTCCTTCAGCCCCTGTCCAAAAGCGTTAGTCTGTAGGAGAAATGTGAGCAGAAAAACAGAGATTATTGTAAGATTTGCATCCAATCGTACGATCTCCTTCACCTCGGAAATACCATCTATCTATAAATGCCCTGAACCGGTCACCTGGAATCCCCGATCCGCGAAAACCTCGACCCGAAGAAACCGGAATTGAACCGATCACTTGCTAGTCT
>BTQE01000041.1:0-24079 GCA_036985715.1 Rhodothermia bacterium | reverse complement strand
TTTGACGGAGCTTTACTTTCCGACTCTCTCCAGTGAAAATGCAGCGGGCAGGTTTTCCCCGTTTTCCCGCCACGTCCAGAGATGTCTCAAGTGGGATGGGTCCTCGAAGTCGAATCGGAGGCCATGCATGTGTCCCTCAGACTCAGATTCTAACCCCGTAGCATCGATCATCGAGAATTCGAAAATGCCGGGCGCCGTAAGGATTGCCTTCATTCGCGGCTGATTTCCGACCGAACAATAGTGCGTCATCATCAGCTCATCATTGTCGAGATGAAAAATGCTGACCATGCTCGGTTCACCTTTTGGCACGCGGGATTCGACAACAGCCTGTCCGCCCGAAACCAATTCGTATGTAACATCCGAATTAAACCGTTCGGACCTTCTCCTGTCCATTCCCCCACAAGTGATTTCAGCCTCTCAAATCCTTCCTCCCTCGTTTCCTGGGCCCATGCAGGCTCATTGAGAGGAGAAAAGAAAAGAAGAACGTAGATCAGGAAGAAAAACAGAGAATGCACTCAACAGACCGATAACTTGTCCATAATCAGGCTACTGGCTTCGTTTGGTTGTGGGAAAATCAATACGCCAATCTAGTGCTGTAGGCCCGATCGCCTACACAAAAAGGTGGTCCGTCGAACCGAATTCTCCGGATCGCTTGCATAGGTGTTAAATGGATCCTGGAAACCCCATGTCACGAAGTAATGCAGCATATCGGGCGTCACCGGTTACACACTCAGGCGCAGTCAACTCGATAACTTTCATATAGATGGCGTTTGGAGATCTTTCCTCGACCGCTTTTTGTAACCACATGAACGCACTATCACGATCGCACAGGGCTGCATATGCTTGACCGAGCGTGAACGGGTCCACGTATTCGCTGTCGGCCCGTTCCAGTATTCTGTCGACCGCACGCTGTGCCAGATCCGGGCGTCCAGACATTGCATAAACGGACCCGAGCCATGACTGCTCCCATGCAGTTCCCCAACTCCCATTTATCGCTTCGGCTTCGGCAGCAACTTGAAGGGCTTCTTCGAATCGACCTGCAAAGGCGTAACTGGTGGCAAGTTTGATGTAACCCCAACTCCAATCGGGATGGATTTCAGTCAACTTCTTGAATTCAGCAGCTGCGGATTCAAAGTTGTCCAGCAACAGATAGCTGATGCCTACCCAGTGCGTTGGTGCGATCGCGACAGGATCGAGCTGTTGGGCTATCCGTGCCATCGCGAGGGCCTCCTCTCCTCTGTTCATGGTTGCAAGCAGGTCAGAATACCGCTGGTATGCGAGTGCATTGCTGGGCCCTTTTGCGATCGCCATTTTGAAAGCAGTTTCTGCCCCGTCCCAATCCCATTCGAAAATGGTTCGGATATTACCCAATGCGGTCTGCACCTCGGGTAATTCCGGATCGATTGAAAGAGCGGTTTGGATCGAAGCAGTTGCTTCCGGTACAAGCTCCTCACGCGGTGACAATGAAAGCCAGCCGCGCGTGGCAAGCGCATCCGCTATGCCTGCATGCCCTAAAGCGAAGCCGGGGCTGATCGCGACTGCTTCTCGCAAATAGTCAAGACCGAGGTTCATTTCGCTCAGGGATCCGACTGCAAGAAACCTCCCTTTCAGGTAGAGCTGGTACGCTTCCGGATCAACCGTTCCTGATTTCACAAGTCGATTTTCCACGTTTTTCGACAGCCTGAGTTGAAGATGATTCGCAATCGAAGCGGCGATTTCATCTTCGATTTCCAGGATATCATTTGATGACCGTCGATATTTCTCCCCCCAAATCTGGCTGTTGTCGGAAAGATTGATGAGCTCCGTGCTGATGGACAGCTCATCTCCCCGGCGCTCGAGCCGACCGACAAGTACGGTCTGAACATCGAGTGCTTTTCCTATTTCTCCCAGAGACGCCGCTTGCTCCCTGAACGCAAAGGCCGATGAACGGGAAATCACCTTGAAGTCTGGAATGAGGGAGAGACGATTGATCAAGCTCTCAGGAATGCCGTCGCAAAGGAATTCAACGTCCGGGTCGCCCGTGCTGTTTTCAAAGGGAAGGACGGCAATAGATTCAAATTCGGACGAAGAGCCCCGGAACACGAAAAGCGCTACTATGATTGCCAGGAGTCCCACAAGAGTGAGTGTTAGCCATCGCCCGGTCGACGGGTGCGGAGTCGGGGCGCCGACGATGATCGCTGTTGGAGATGCTGTTGGAGAATCGGAGAACACGGAGTCCAGATCGGATTGAAGGGCCGATGCCGATGCGTAGCGACTATTCGGATTTTTTGCCAGGCATCGCGAGATGATATGGTTGAGCGCCGCTGGGACCTCCGGATTGATGCTTGATGCCGGATCCGGATCCTGATTTACGATGGCATACGTGATAGAAGCAGCGTATGGACCGTCGAAAGGCCTTTTACCGGTTACCATTTCATAAAGAACTGATCCAAGAGAAAACAGGTCAGATCGGGCATCAATCGTTTCTCCTTTGCACTGTTCAGGTGACATATAAACCGCCGTGCCAACGGTTGCCGATGTTTCCGTTAGGGTTTTGGCCCCCGAAACCTGGGCGATGCCAAAATCAACAACCTTAGCTGTACCATCCTCGGTGATCAGAACATTTTCAGGTTTGACGTCTCTGTGCACGATGCCCGCTTGGTGGGCTGTTTCAAGGGCGCCGGCAATTTCCGAGCTGATTTCCACAGCTCTTTCTACAGAAATGTCGTTTTCCTCGATTTCTCTCCTCAACGACTGCCCCCGCACATACTCCATAACAATGAAGTCATACTCATCGGTCTCTTCGATCGAATAAACCCCAGCAATGTGCGTATGAGTGAGCTTTGACGCTGCCCTCGCTTCTCTAAGAAATCTGGCTCGCGCGTGTTCATTCTGTCTGACATGTTCCGGGAGAAATTTCAGGGCGACATGCCGATCCAAGCGCGTATCTTTCGCGAGGTACACTTCCCCCATCCCACCCTTTCCGAGACGGTCAAGAATTTCAAAGTGTAGTATTCGTTGTCCGATCATCGAGATCACTCGTAGAATCCACAATCTGGACTGTAAGGGCCGGGACGAGCCCACAAACTTCCGGTTCCAGAGAATGTACTCAACAACACTCTCAGTATCGAGAAATCACCCCCTATTTACGAGTGCAAGAATCACGCGTGAGCTCATAACGAATGACACCGTCTTCAAATCCCTCACCGATGAACTCAAATCCGCTTTCCGCAAGACTCCGATCGACGGTTCAAGAGTGGGGAGCGTTTCGGCGATAACGCGGGTTACCGATGCATTCAAAAAGGCATTCCGAACAAGACCGAGAGTGGCCTCGGTGGCATACCCGTTCCGTCGGATAGCTGCTTCCAGGTTGTCAACTTTAGCAGGTACGAGTACGAGTCATTCTGTGTGGATCATTTTATAAATCGGTTGCTACAAGGTCTTTATTCTCGGTCGACCGTTTTTCGGCATTCCAGGTCATGCCGATCAGAAGAGCTGCGACCACGCAAGCAGCCGCGATCAGGATAAAACCTGCGTCCCAGCCATAGGCATCCACCAGAGCGCCGATGGCAATATTTGCACTGACGGCGCCACCTACGTAGCCGAACAGTCCTGTAAATCCAGCCGCCGTACCGGCTGCCTTCTTTGGAGCCAGATCCAGCGCGTGCACGCCGATCAGCATGACCGGACCATAAATCAGAAAGCCGATGGAAATCAACATGGCCACATCAATACCCGGGTTACCGGCCGGATTAAGCCAGTAAATCACAACACTTACGAGTGTCAACGTCAAATAGATAATGCTGACGGGAGCGCGTCGCCCGGCGAAGATTCTGTCTGACATCCACCCGGCAAGCAGTGTACCCGGAATGCCGGCCCACTCGTAGAAAGCATAGGCCCAGCCGGAGTCTTCAAATGAAAAGTCTTTGACTTCACTCAGATAGGTTGGTGCCCAATCCAAAACCCCGTAGCGTACGAGATAGACGAAAGCATTCGCCACAGCGATCGCCCAGAGTAATTTGTTGTTGAGGACAGAGTGAAAGAAGATCTCCCTGGAGGTAAACTCTCGTTCGTGCGATTTCTGGTATTTGAAGGCCTTCGGGTAGTCGTTCTTAAACTCTTCGATACTCGGAAGCCCCTCGGACTGCGGCGTATCACGAACCATAATCCAGATAAAAAGCGCAATGGCGAGGGCAAATATGCCATGCGTGTAGAGCACGGCATGCCAATCGACAAAAATCGCCATCGCCAGTATTGCGATGGGCCCCACCAGGCCTCCTCCCACGTTATGGGCGATGTTCCAGATCGCCATCTTGGTTCCTCGCTCGCTCGCCGAAAACCAGTGTACCATGGTTCGACCACTTGGCGGCCAACCCATCCCCTGAAACCAGCCATTGGCCATCAGCAGCACGAACATGATCGCGACCGAGCTCGTTGCGAGAGGAAGCGTGCCCATGACGATCATGACAACGGCACTCATCAGAAGACCCGTCGTCATAAACGAGCGTGCACTGCTGCGATCGGAGACGCTTCCCATGAGAAACTTAGAAAGGCCGTATGCAATGGCTACGCCCGAGAGGGCAAAGCCGAGTTCGGTTTTCGAAAAACCTTCCTCGATCAGGAAGGGCATCGCAAGAGTGAAGTTCTTGCGGACGAGGTAATAGCCTGCGTATCCAAAAAAAATGCCTAGAAATACCTGCAATCGGAGACGAGAATAGGCGGTGTCAATTTTAGCTTCCGCCAGTCGGTCCCGGTGTTTCGGTGGTTTGAAGAATCCTATCATCTGGGTTGAGTACGTGAGTCGCTACTCGGAGCGTGTCGTCAGCAATGCGACTCCCCGATTCGGATAATCCGTAATGAAACCGTCGACGCCAGCCGCAATGAGCTCTTTCATCCTCTCCTCGTCGTTGACGGTCCAGGGAATGACCTTGATATCCAGGCGATGAGCCTCTTCGACGAGCGACGTGTCAACGAGGCGATGATGCGGGCTGTATGTTTCAGGAGTAAAACTGAGTCGATCAAGATTGTCGCTGAAACTGATATCGTTATCGACCAGGAATCCAAGCGGAACGGCAGGATCGATCTTTTTTACGGCCTCCAGGGCTCTCGGATCGAAGGACTGGATCGTGGCGCGTGACAAAACATCTTGATCAGCCAATACGTCATACAAAAGTTGTGCATACTCGGCGACAGAAGAATAATACACGCCGTCTCTATCCGGCGCGGATTTGATCTCGATATTGTAGAACACCGATGCTCTGTCCGTAGAATCTGTGTGCGCTTCCGAGGTCTGGATTACGTCCTTGAGGAGTGGTTTCGCTGTCGCAATAGCCCGCTGCTCAAGAAAATCTGGATTGCCACGACTGCCGCAGTCGAATCCTGCTATGTCTTCGTATCGCATCTCAAAGATTTTGAGATCCCTTTCTTCGTCTTCGCTGACCGGGCGCCCGTCGGGGTGTGAGCAGATTCGGGACGAAAACCATGGATCGTGCGAGACGACCACGTCGCCGTCGGCCGTTAATACGACATCGAGTTCGAGCGTAGAAACACCGAGATCAAGGGCCAGGACAAAAGCCGGAATCGTATTTTCCGGAGCGAGACCGCGGGCACCTCGATGCCCTTGTAGATCAAATGGTGTTGGGCTCCAGGAATCCGCCGGCTGTACGCATCCGGATAGAATTGAAATGAATACTGCGCACAATGTGATCGATATTCGAAGTCGATCCACGCCAGTGATTTCAGAACCATTTCCTGAGACGGAATTGTAGAGATTGTTAGGCACGCCGAAGATCACTTTTCTCATGGTAAATCACGGTTTTTTTCGATCTCAGTTACGTAGATACGTCCTTAGTACTATCGTATTTATGAAGCAGGTCTTCGTAGAAAGCCCGTATTGAAGCGCGATTCACACCGAACATACAAAGACGCTCGTGAGAAAGAACTAGGCCGGCAAGTCAGCACTGGCGATCGAGAGGCGTAATTCACCGCTCACAAAAAGGCTGTACGGAAAAAGGCTGCGCAGAAAAATGCCCCGACCGGTCTAACGGACGGGGCACTTACCCGAAGAGCGCTGATAGCGCTAATTCCGATGAATTCGGGTTTCGTTATTGAGCCTGTGTCGCGCTTGAATCAGGCTGAGCCGTAAATACGTCGGAGGAATCCCGGCCAGCAATGGCAATAGGAATTTCGCGGGCTATTGCCTCATCGCTCCAGGAATCAATTTCCTCAACAAAATCCTGGGCCATGGCCAGCAAGTCTACCTTGGATTGGTTTGCATTCTGATCGACGATTTCCACCCGCGAAAGGTTGGCAAGAGCTTTTCCGTACGTGGCATCGACGTCTAGCGCTGAGGCGTACGCTGCTTCAGCCGCTCGATACTGCCCCGTGTGCTCGAGGGCCATGCCGAGGTTGTTGAAAAACACGGCGATGTCTGGATTCAGCTCGACGGCACGCGCAAGCGGCGGAATGGCCAGGTCATGAAACCCCTCGTCGATCAGCACGAGGGCCAGATTGTTCATTGACCAGACATCCCGGTTGTCGATCCGAATGGCTTCTCGATACGCATCAGCCGCTTCGGTAAGTTGACCGAGAGCATGAAGCGCTCTCCCCTGCAACCGGTATACGTCTGGGATCGCGAGGTCGATTTCCCGTGCCTCTTCAATCGCGCCGAGCGCCTCGCTGGCTCTGTCCGTGCTGAGAAAAACACGAGCGAGGTTCAGAAGACTTTTTTGATGATTCGGGTCCAGTGCGAGTGACGCTTCGAATGCACTCTGAGACATTTCGAAGGCCCCCACTTTAAACGCCGAAAGACCCAGCATGTACTGTCCCCACGGATTCTCCGGTTTCTGTTCTGTATACAGGGTGAAAAGTTTGACGGCATCGGAATAGCGAGCGTTTTTGTACGAGGCTTCCGCTTCGTCGTACGTCACGACTCTCGGTTCGGCGAATGGTGTGACGATGGCGGTGGCTGAGCTTTCGACTTCAGGAGCATCCGACGCGACTGGATCCGGTTCAGGCCCACTAGAGTTTGATTTCCCGCTTTCGCTTCTACACCCCACAAATAGGCTTAGAGATAGTAATACGAAAAGAGCAAACGGTATTCCGGCGATCAGGCTGAATGACGAATTGATTCTTGAATGCATGGCGACCCTCCCAATAAGATCTAGGCCAATTGGCCATATGAATGCTTGATTAACACGTATATGACCCGGCAACAGGCGATCAGTTGTCGTGCAAAATGGAAGAAAATGCCAGAAGCATCCTAAATGTTACAGAAAAGGGGACTATGTGGTCTCATTCGTAGATGCTTCGCATATGAGCCACGGACTGCTCGACCAGCTCTCTCAAGATTCCCACATCCACATCCCGGAGGCGTTTCAGGTAAAGACAGGACTTTCCGGTCCGGTATTTCCCGAGCTTTTGCATCAGATCGTCACACCGCTTGAAACCCGACATGATATACACTGACAACTCCTTCTTTCGGGGAGCGAACCCGGTAATGAACCAGTCCCCTTCGCGACCGCTATCGTACTTGTAATGGTAACTTCCGAACCCAACCATGCTGGCCCCCCACATCCGGGGTTGGTCTCCGGTAACTTTCTTCATGAGCTCAAGGATCGCGAAACAATCTGCTCGTTTTTCTTCGTCATGAACGCCGCTGAGAAAATCGTCGACGCTGGAGTCGGTGGGCTTTGTCTTAAGATCAGACATGAAAACGTCGTTACGTGGCCGAGGCATTATTATTTAGACGATAGTCGCGTTTGACGCCTGAAGACTATTCGTATCGCAGCGCTTTCACCGGATTCGTGAGAGCGGCCCGGATCGGCTGATAGCTGACCGACAGGAGAGCGATACCGAGGACGATTCCTCCTGAAACCAGAAAGATATCCACGCTTAGCTCGGTTCGATAAGCAAAATTCTCCAGCCACATCTGTGCACCGAGAAAGACCACCGGAGAACCTATGACAATAGCAAGGGCGACGAGTCGACCGAAACTTGAAACGAACAATAGGACAATTTGAGGAATACTTGCCCCTAGCACTTTTCGAACACCGATTTCTTTCGTTCGAACCGTCGTCAAATAGGCCGCCAATCCATAGAGACCCAGACTGGCTATGAACAACGCCAGACCAGCAAAAAAGGTGAGCAGTATCATCAACCGATTTTCACTCTCATAAAACCGAGCAAAGCTTTCGTCAAGAAACGTGTACGTGAACGGGTAAAGCGACTCGAAAGATTTCCACGTTGATTCCAGGTGTTCGATCGCCTGGGCCTCCGAACCTGCCGCGATGCGAACGGTCAAGAATTCTCCTCGAGGCGCGAAGTAGAATGCAAGCGGATCGATGGCCCGGCGCATGGACTGAAAATGAAAATCCTTGACAACGCCGATGACTACACCTTCCTGCAATTCGCCGCTGATGTCCAGTCGCCGACCAACTGCTTCCTGCCAGCCCAGCGAACGCATCATGGACTCATTGATGACAATTCCGCGGCTTGCGTCCGTCGGTCTATTCTCATCAAAGAACCGACCGTCAGCAAGTTCGAACCTGTAGGTATCCAGGAGCGAGTAATCGTCCAGCCGAACAATATTGGCGATATATGTGGCCCCGGTCTCAACCCCATCTGGTATCACTTCTGTAGTCATGGTCGCCGTACCGGGGACGGAATTGCTACCGGCAGCACTGAGAATCGCTGGATGTCGCTCCACTTCGGCTGTGAAGGCGCTGAAACGGCTCTGTATACTCGTGTCGTCCGTCGAAAGAACGATCAATTGCTCCTGATTAAATCCCTTGTCTCGGGACTGGAGGTAATTCAGTTGCCGCAGTACGACCATCGTCCCAGCGACCAGGATCATCGAAATCGAAAACTGCACCAGTACGAAGACATTTCGAGAAAAAAGAGCTCTACTACCGGATGAAAACCCGCTCAGTTGACGTACAGGATGAAAACGTGACAATGAGATAGCCGGGTAGACGCCTGACAGAATGCCGAAGCCCACGGCAATGACCAGGAGTTCCACAATATGTAAACGAGGACCAGACGCCGATTCGAATGCTGCGATACGCGAAATCTCTCCAAGAACGGGTACGATCGCTAAGACCAGCAGTAAGGCAATGATCAACGCAAGTAAACTGTACGATACGGACTCGAGTAAAAACTGCCGCCTGAGCTGTTGTCGCTGGGCTCCCAGAGCTTTTCGGATGCCCACTTCCTTGGATCGTGACGATCCTCGGGCCGTCGACAGGTTTATGAAATTGATACCGGCGATGAGAAGAATGAGAAATCGCAGTATGGAAAAGGTCGAGACATCGCGAGCACTTCCTCGATTCGTATTTCCAGCATAGAGGAGATCCATCGAGTCTAGATAGGTTTCCTGTATCGGCTGCAAATACAGCTTATACCGTGAAGCTCTTTCAGGGTCATTTGCAGCGTAGAACTCAGGCAGCTTCGATTCAAAGGCTTTCGGGTCACTGCCCAGTACGAGTTTCGCATAGGTAAACGGAGCTTGAGTGATCCAACGATTCAGCCACGCAAACTCAAGGCCCCCTCCACCCGGCATGGTCGAAGACCAGGAGATCAGGGCCGAAAAACGAAGATGTGATTTGGGATCTGGATCCGCTGCAATTCCCGTGACCACATATTCAAGATTTTCCAGGCCGAGCACGGGTAGCCCGATGGGATCGGTATCGCCAAACAAACGACCGGCGGTGGATTCCGTGAGTACGATCGACAGAGGGGCGGAGAGGACGGATTCTTTATCGCCCCGAAGCAGCTCAAACCCGAAAATGTTAAAGAAATTCGAGTCGACAATGGCGACATCTGACGTCATGAATGCCCGTTTCTCGTAGGAGAGAAGAATGTCGTCAAACCAGGGTTGTACGCGTGTAGAGGCTTCGATTTCGGGAAACGTTTCCGATAGTGCAGGTGCAAGAAGTCCCGGGGTAAGCGCATGACGCTCTAATTGACCATCCGCCGTGGTAACAATTTTATTTACCCTGTAGAGCCGGTCAGATCCGTCGTGGAATCGGTCAAATCCGTTTTCGTACGATAGATAAATCGTAATGAGAGTAAAGCTGGCGAATCCCAGGACCAATCCAAGAATATTGATGGAGGAAAACCCTTTCTGTCTCAAAAGATTCCGAACAAAGACGGACAAATAATTTTTTACCATGACTATGCTAATATTTTAGCAGATACTGATCCCAGTCAGAAAACGTTCGGTATTGGTCAGAGCCATGTCGATTCCGCTTAGAATCTCGGGTGTACGGCCGAGCTCCTACCCTTCCATTTATCACTCGCGCAGACCTTCAAGTTTCGCTCTCGCATTATCATTATCCGGGTTGAGCTCAAGCGATTTTGAATAATAGCGAATCGCTGACTCGTTGTCCCCGGCTTCCATGTACGCTTCGGCCAAGCTGTCCCATACATTGGCGGACTCTGGAAACTGCTCGGTGTTCACTATAAATACCTTGATAGCCGCGTCGATGTCCCCGTTTCCCAGTGCCTCGTATCCGAACGTATTCAACGCATTCTCACCGAAATCGTACGCGCCTCGGCCGAAGTATTCTGATTTTAACTCTGCATAGAGAACGAGCGCGTCATCGATCCCGCGGCCGCGATATGTTTCACCCAATTCTTCTTCCAGCGTCATCGGACGAGGCCTTCCACGATGGCAGGTATGGCACCACATGTTGACCGGCTGATCACCGCTGGGCTCAATGTTTTGTAAATGCTCATTGACTGATCCAAGGAGTCTGAGCATTTCACGCGCGCGAACCTTGTTGGGATTGTCGTCCGAAGGAAAATCATAGGTGCTCAATGGTTCACCTTCTTCTCCAACGTGGCAGTATGAGCAGCGTACGCCCAGCGCTCGGGTGAACCCTCGCATGACCGGACTGAGCCTTCTCCCTGTCCAATCTGCTGGTAAAACCTGAAGATTCTCCGGTTTTTCCGGCCAGGACCACTGATCCTGTGCGTTCGAGGGAAGAACGATAAAGAACATGAGTGCAATAATAGCTCGGAACGCGCCTGAATTGGACTTAGGCATGGGGGCTTCCATTTCTCAGTGATATTGGGAATTCGCGGTACGTCTTGGTCGAGCGACAAGTCGCTAGTCGATTTTCAAGATCGTCCCCGGCAGCAGGATCGTCATGGCGACGCTTCGGAGTCCGTGCAAAATATTTTACAACATTCGTGTCATGGACAGCCGTTCAAATGAACAATAACGCTTTCATCTGATAGATTCAAAACACATTACCGCAGCTTGATCGGTAACTTGCCCTTTCCAGTGACCTTTTCAGAAGCTTTTCTGTCCTTTTGTACCATAGCCGTGGACGCGTACGATCCGCTGAAACTTCATTGGTTCTAGTGGGAAGCCGCCAGTACGTGGGTAAGTGGCGCCATTCATATTGCGCTGGTGCTGATCGTGATTGACAATCGCTATCCTGCTATTTCATACGGTAGTTAATACAGCACCATTATTTTTCGGTTGATTGTGGTAATCGAGTGGATTGTGACTAGAATGTTTGATGGTCGCTCAAGACAGTAGTTCAGAAAATTTTTTCTATTGGATATAGTCCATGGCACGGGAGCTTCATTTTATCCTGAACGATAGCGAGGTACACGTATCCGAGGAATCGGGGACGCTGGTTCTCGATTTCTTACGGGAAACGAAGCGCCTGACCGGTACAAAGGAGGGGTGCCGAGAGGGAGATTGCGGAGCGTGTGCCGTATTGATAGGTGAACTCGTTGAGGATGAAGTTCACTACAAGTCGGTGACTTCATGCCTGATGCCGGTGGGTGAACTTGACGGAAAGCATCTCGTGACCATCGAAGGACTTAACCTGGAAGCGCTCTCGGCGGTACAACAGGCAATCGTCGATAACGGCGCTACGCAGTGCGGTTTCTGCACTCCAGGCATCGTTGTGTCGCTAACCGGTTATCTGATAGAGAGAAATCGCGACATCGACCTCAACGGGGTAAAAACTGCTCTAGGCGGACATCTTTGTAGATGTACGGGCTATCGCTCTTTGAAAGATTGCCATCACCATCTGCAGAGCGGCGTTGGGAAAGCTACGGGAGTGCACGAACTAGTCGAGGGCGGCATTCTTCCCGACTATTTTTCGAACATCGATCAACGACTCAGGGCGATTCAGATTGAGAATGCCCGGGAGCGACCGTCCGGTGAGCAGTTCGTGATCGCGGGAGGTACAGACGTTTATGTCCAGTGGGGAAACGACATTCCAGGTTCAGAACCCATCCTCCTGAATCGATATCCCGAATTACGCGGTATTCATGACATGGACGACTACATCGGGATTGGTGCGCTTACGACTTTCGAAGAGTTTTCCCAACACCCTCTCGTTCTCGAGTACATCCCCGAGATTCAGGAGTACATGATGGAGATCGCGTCTGTCCAGATCCGAAACCGTGCGACGCTCGCTGGCAATGTCATCAATGCCTCACCTGTTGGAGATATGACCATTCTTCTTCTAGCTCTGGGTGCTGATCTGCTGTTGAAGGAAGGTGAAATTGAACGAATTGTACCCCTGTCCGAGTTCTATGAGGGATACAAAGAGCTTGCAAAAACGCCAGGAGAACTGCTTACTGAGATTCGAATCCCTAAACCTCCGTCCGATGCCCGAATTAACTGGGAGAAGGTTTCGAAACGAAGGTATCTTGATATTGCCTCCGTGAACAGTACGGCGGTCATCCGCGTGAACGGACGGGCGATTCTTGAAGCGACGCTGACGGTAGGGGGCGTGGCTCCGATTCCTCTTCTACTTGCGTCGACCGGTAGGTTTCTGAAAGGAAAGCAGATCTCAGCGGACGTCATTCAGGAGGCTGCCGCCATTGCGCAGAGCGAAATCGCGCCGATCAGCGACGTCCGCGGGAGCGCCGACTACAAACGACTTCTGGTCCGCCAACTGATCTTCGCACACTTCTTGCGTCTGGTTCCTGAATGCATATCCGCGGAGTCTCTCTATGCATAACATCGATGCAGCCCATCATACCCGTGGAACCGCCGAATTCGTCGACGATGTAAACCGGCCGGAAGGCATGCTCTTCGCTGCGGTGTGCGCTTCTGGGTTCTCGCACGGACGGATAGTTTCGATGGACGTTACGGCAGCCTGCTCGGCATCTGGAGTTAAGGCCGTACTGACGGCAGACGACATTCCGGGAACGAACCAGTTAGGCACAATTATTCAGGATGAACCTCTTCTGGCCGAGGAAGCGGTTCACTATATCGGGCAACCCCTCGCCATCGTTGTTGCGACCTCCAGTCGACTTGCGCGAAGCGCCGCTTCGCTGATTCAGTTGGACGTGGGAGAACTTCCCGTCATTACCGATCCTCGGGAGGCCTTTGCAAAAGGTCAGGTTATCGGTCCGACTCGAACGTTCGAAATGGGAGATATAGATGCGAGGTGGGTCGAATGCGATGTTGTTGTTCACGGCGAGTGTGATATTGGTGGACAGGAACACGTCTATCTGGAAACCCATCGTGCGCGAGCTGTACCCGTGGAAGGTCGACGGATGCGCATCTCCAGTTCCACGCAAAGTCCGTATGCGGGGCAAAAGCACGTTGCCAAGATATTGGGTATCCAGAATCACGATGTGGAGGTCGACGTCAAGCGATTGGGTGGAGGATTCGGCGGAAAGGAAGATCAGGCCACGCACTGGGCGTGCATCGCTGCGCTGGGAGCATGGCATACCGGAAAGGCGGTTGAACTCGTGCTCCGGCGCGAGGAAGACATGCGAATGACAGGGAAACGCCACCCGTACGTTGTAGACTTCAAGATCGGTGCGACGTCGGAAGGAAAAATTCTTGCCTATGAAGCGAAGCATTATCAGAATGCGGGTGCTGTAGCCGATTTGTCTCCTGCCGTACTGGAGCGGACCCTCTTTCACGCGACCAACAGCTACTTCATTCCCAATGTGAGGGTATTTGCGGCTTCCTGTAGGACAAATCTTCCCCCGAACACCGCATTTAGAGGATTCGGCGGACCACAAGGGATGTTCGTGATCGAGAGTGCCATTACGAAGCTTGCGGCCGAACTGGGTCTGGATCGCCGTGTTGTTCAGGAGAAAAATCTTCTCTCCGAAGGGGATCTATTTCCGTACGGTCAAAAGATCCAGAATAGCCGAGCGCGCCAGACTTGGGAGCACGCTGATTCAATATACGATGTTGACGGAATTGAGTCGGAGATCGCTGAGTTTAATGAGGCCAATTTCATCACCAAGAAAGGGATGGCCATGATGCCCATCTGTTTCGGCATTTCATTCACGACGACGCCCATGAATCAAGCCGGCGCGCTGGTGCATGTTTATACGGACGGCTCGGTGAGTGTCTCAACGGGGGGAATCGAAATGGGTCAGGGACTTTCGACTAACCTGGCGAAGATTGTCGCTGATACATTCGGGATACGTGCAGACCGGGTTAAGATTGAGAGCACAAATACAACACGCGTCGCGAACATGTCTCCGACGGCAGCGAGCTCGTCGACGCTTCTGAACGGCAACGCCGCTGTGTCGGCCGTTCACCAAATATTGGATCGACTGCGAGCCGTTGCTGCGCAGGAATTGTCAGCGGCTGATAAGGACGAAATTGAATTCAAGGAATACAAAATATTTAGGAATGGACGGGAAACTGAGCTTTCATGGAATGATCTCGTTCTGAAAGCTCACCTCCAGCGAGTTGATTTGTCCGCACACGGTTTCTTTGCGACGCCAGACATCCATTTCAACAAGGTGGAAGAAAAGGGGCAACCGTTTGCCTATCACACGTTCGGGACGGCCATTCTTGAAGTCACGGTCGACTGCCTGCGCGGACGCTATACCGTCGATTCAGTCAAAATTGTTCATGACATGGGTCGACCACTCAATCGTCTCGTGGATCTGGGTCAGATCGAAGGGGGATTGGCCCAGGGGCTCGGTTGGATGACGATGGAAGATCTGCGCTATGATTCTGTGGGCCGCCTTATGTCGTCAGCTCTCGCGTCCTATAAAGTGCCCGATGCCTTTTTCATGCCTGATGATATCCAGGTAGAATTCCTGGTCGATGCCGATACGGATGCCGCCGAGGCGATGGGTCCATTCGGAAGCAAGGCGGTAGGCGAACCACCTCTTATGTACGGGATTGGCGTGTTCTTCGCGATTCGTCACGCGATGACGGCTTTTCGTCCTAATGCCGACCTACCGTTCGAATCTCCGATAACTCCGGAGCGGGTACTCCTTGGATTGCACCCCGACTTCAGATCTATCGAAGGAGACGCGGATCGCTCGACCGGGGGGACTCCGAAACCTGATCGAGGATTGTCTTGAAATTGTTTTGGACTCGGGTACACGAGCGACTGCGATCTGGTGAGAATGTATTTATCGCACTCGTCGTAGAGCACACCATTCATTCACCCGGGACAACGGGTGCAAGACTAGCTGTTTTTACGTCCGGAGAGACCATCGGGACCATCGGCGGCGGAGTGATGGAGAGTAAAGTGATCGATACCGCTAGGGAAGCGCTACTCACGGGTTCGTTTGATCCGAATCTCTGTGTTCTAGTCCACCGCAAAGACGGAGAAGGAGAGAAATCCGGTATGATGTGCGCCGGTCAGCAGACGAACCTTTATTATCTGCTCCGAGCAGATGCTCATATCGAAGTGCTTCAGGCCGTATCCGGTACAGAAAAACGAGGAGACGCCGGCATTCTCACGTTTTCCTTTTCGAATGTGGAGTTTGACCTGGGAATCCTTGACCTGGCCTCGGGCCAATCATGGCTTCGTTCTTCATCCGACACATGGGTGTATTCAGAGCAGATTCTCAATCTCCAGCGCATTGGAATTTTCGGAGGAGGACACTGCGGTCTGGCTCTGTCCAGAACGATGAACCATCTGGGATTTCATGTGACCATAGTCGATGACCGAACCGGGCTCAAGACGATGGGGAACAATTCGTTTGCAGATGTCCAACTGATCGTATCTGATATGGAAGAGTCCGCAACTCGGATCAGCCATCCTGAAACCACGGAGATCGTGGTGATGACAACCGATATGACTACGGATATCCGCGCGCTCAAAGGAGCCCTGAGCCTTCCTTTTCCCTTTGTCGGCGTTATGGGGAGCATGGCGAAGATCGGGAATATCAGAAAGGCGCTTCGCGAAGAAGGATTTTCGAATGACGAGTTATCGAGGATCTCCGGACCCGTCGGGATCTCTATCCAGAGTCACACGCCAGAAGAAATAGCGGTGAGTGTAGCCGCACAACTTCTTGAAAGACGCTCGCCAAACCGATGATTGCAGGATCCGATAAAGGTGCGCTCAGAAGTCGGCGCATCGTCTTTACTCAGTCCGTTCGGATACACGACGTATCGCAGAAGGTGAATCCGGTCTCTATCAGCCGGCTATCTCAACCTACTTGCATCAGGGAAGTGGATTGTTTATATTAGTGTCAATACAATAGTAGTATATACAATAATAATCATCAGACTCGAAGACGAAATACAACAAGAGCGGTTCGATAACGAATTCGGCAAAGCTGTCATCAACGTTTTTGTGACTGCCGATCGACTATCAAACGAAACCAACGCTATTCTGAAACCCTTTGGTATTTCGAAAGAGCAATACAATGTGCTTCGGATTTTGCGCGGTCAATACCCGAAACCGTCCACTCTTTCACTGATTGCTGATCGTATGATCAGCAAGACATCAAACGCGACGCGACTCGTTGAGAAACTGCGGAAGAAAAAATTGGTGGAGAGAACTCAGTGTGAAAAGAACAGGAGGCGGGTTGACATTTTGGTAACAAAGCAAGGGATCGCACTACTGGAAGAACTAGATCCAATTGTGCACGCATCCAACCGTCAAATGAGAAACCTTACAGTCAAGGAAACGAAAGAACTGAATCGTCTTCTCGATAGGATGCGCGGATAAAAATTTATCCTATACGTTGTATATACAATTATATACACTACACTAAATAAGAAAAAAATCATGTCTATCGAAGGAACAACAACAAGAAAGGTGCTCGTAACGGGCGCATCAGGCCAACAGGGTGGTTCTGTACTTAACGCACTCCTGGCTCGCGGTCATCAGGTGCGAGCACTGACTCGGAAACCCGACTCTGAATGGGCAGCATCAGCTGCGTCAAGAGGCGTGGAGGTCGTCGCCGGTGATTTTACCGATCAGGAATCTTTGGTTCGTGCCGCTACCGGTGTTGATACAATATTTCTAATGACGACGCCTTTCGAAGCCGGAATCGACGTGGAGACGCAGCAGGGTCTGGCCATGCTCGAGGCAGCCAAGCAGGCGAACATCGGACATCTGGTTTTCAGCTCGGTCGCCAGCGCGGACAAAGCAACAGGAATTCCTCACTTTGAAAGCAAATTTAAAGTCGAAGAGGCCATTATTGCTTCAGGAATTTCTCACACAATTGTCGCTCCGGTCTTTTTCATGGATAACATTACGAGCCCATGGTATCTACCTGGAATTCTTGATGGCACGTTGGCCATGCCCATGCCCGCTGATGTACCACTTCAACATATCGCCGTCGAAGACATCGGTCAATTTGTGACGCTAATCATCGAGCGGAGGGAATCAGTTTTCGGGTTGCGATTTGATATCGCTTCCGACGAGAAGACAGGAGAGGAAGTCGCACAAATTCTATCGGAGAAATTGGACCGACCCATCGGCTATTCGGGCTTTTCACCGGATGCACTCCGAGAGGAAAATGAAGATTTTGCCATCATGTTCGAATGGTTTATTGAAGACGGGTATTCAGTAGATACGGCTGAGTTGAAAGCTGAATTCCCAAACGTATCCTGGGTGGATCTAAAGTCATGGGTGGACGCCCAGACGTTCGAGCAGAAAGTCGCTGTCTAGCACAAAGAACAGATATACTGAAAACACCGAGCGTTCGATTTCGAACCAATTCGCCCATCGCCACGCCAGCGATGGGCGAGATTGCTCTTCAATATTTCCAATCATGAAACCTCGGACAGCAATCCGAGATGTGTACCAGCGTGAGAATAATCGTCACACGCGTCTTGAGGTCATGTTACAGCCAGATGTGTGCTCCTACGAAAATAGTTTTACTGCCGGCTCGCCTTCTGTTAGAACAACTAGCGTCTCATACTCGAGTCCGATTTTCTCTAGAAGACGAATCGACGTATGATTACCTGGAGATGTGATCGCGCCAATCCGATCAAGGCCCAATTCTTTTCTTCCAAATTGCAGGACGGCGGAAGCAGACTCATATGCGTATCCATTTCCCCAGAAGCGTTCGAGGAGGGCGAACCCAATGTCAGGGTGTTCCAGCGTATCTCGTTGGAGAATCCCGCACATTCCGACTGGCTCTCCGGTCATGGTCAATTCGACGCGATAAAGTCCAAAGCCGTGCTTCAGGTAACTCGCTTGAGGACCGGTTCGGATATAGTCGCGCGCGTCTTCGATCGTTCGCACTCCCTTATCCCCGATATTCTGGAGGAACCCCTTTTCGTTTACCAACTCAAGGATGAAGGCTGCGTCTTCAAGTGTAAATCGGCGCAGAACGAGACGTGCGGTTTCCAGAATGTTCATGGGAGCATCAGACTTTTTCATCAGATGGGCTCGCCGGAAACGGGGGATGACTTTGCCGGTGTCAAGGTATGATTCAGATGTGGATGGAGACCACCGGCAAAAAGAAATCCGACCCCACGTAAGGAGCCGGATAACTCTACTGAGGCAACATCCGCTCTAGTTATTCCAACGGCGACGATTTGTTGCACTCCGGAATTTCTTCGCATTCGCTCGCCGACGATTCTGCTGAAATGCCCGTCGTTTCCGGTTCAATTTATGATTGAATGCCATGCGATACGTTTTATGGGGATGAGAATACTGGTACATCAAGCCCATCCCGAAGTAAACCCCAGGAATGCCGAAACCACCCCAGTATGTAGTCTGACTCCAAGGCGGTGTGATAACTCTGTATCCCTTCCTCGCTTTGGTATAAAAGACGCCGTTGTGTCGAAAGTACTTGCGGTTCCGTGTTCGGAAAACCTTATATCCCCTTGGAAGCTTACGAATTACCGCGCCAACCGGAGCGTGAACAACCCTATATCCACCTTTAGATCTCCCATAAAAAACACCCTTGTTGTAGAAGTACCGGTCACCTCTAACGCGAAGCGTTGCATGTCCTCGCGGTAGTTTCTTGACTACTTTCGAGTGCACCGTTCTCCCGCCACCCCTTCGAGGCTGGGCGTCCGAAGACCTAGCGCCCGCCATCATCAGCACGGCGATCAGTCCTGCTACCAGTATCGTTTCAATACATCTGATTAATGTTCTCATGACTATGTACCCGTTAGTTCAATAGGAATGGACCCTATTGTGGCTTGTTCAAACGGAAGTACGGGAGTCAGAATCAGATGATGTCACGAAATTGTGATAAGGGTATTGGGAAAGTGTGCAACCTCCGATTCGGGGTCGAAATCGCAGATTAGTTGTGGGCGGCACAACCGGTTCGCTGCTGGGTATCCGCGATCGCAATGATTTTCCATCCGTTCGTGCTTCGAAACAGTTGAAAATTGTCCGTTCCGCAATGATCGATCGTATCGCCGACCCACAGATTGTATTCGACCCAGGCTGAAGCCAGATTGTCCTCGACTCTGATTTCCGGATTCCAGAAGGTCTCTTTGATGGGTTGTTCTCTGGCTCCGGATATGATCCGGACAAATTCCTTCATCCCCATTGTTCGCATCCCCGGATTTCCGTCCGCGTCATTGAACGTAAGGACAAGTCGTCCACCACCTTCGACCTGCGAGAACATTTTGGTGGAATCGCTTTCAGCAAAACCGTCAAAGAACGTGGTGAGCGTTTCGACGATCACGTCGTGGTCCGAGTCCTGAGCTGAAACCGGTTCAGGGTGCACCGTTATCGTCAGGATCAGAACTGAAAAAAGAACAAGTCCTGCCGTCTTCATAATTGTTCGGTTCTGTGGTTCGGTTCTGTGGTTTGGTTTCTGGTTGGTGGTGTCAACGTAGGAGGTAGGCTCGGTTATGTTCCTTCCTTTCTCATCGTCCGGTCCATGTCCGATTCTATACACATATTGACACCGCCCCCCTTTGAACATATGTTGCACATATTTTGGATTAGGAGAATTGCGGCTGCAAGGGATATGAAACGTCGATTCGAACCGGTGGAAGTGGAAGTAACGCGCGGATGGCCGGTCGTTGTGCATTGGAACGGAAAGAGGCACCGTGTGCAAAACCTGGTGGATGCATGGGTGGTTCAGGGTCGGTGGTGGGCCGAAGAAGAACGACGTGTTTGTTTCCGCGTTGCGACCAGCAGTGGAACGCTGGACATCTATCGATCAGGGGATGAGTGGGTGCTGACCAAGAATCAGGATTGACGACAGCTTAGTCCGTGACAGTGGCCATAACCCTGAGCGGATTCCTGTGCTGACCGCTCATATAACGAAGCAAAGCGTAAAGAAAAAGGAGGACGCCAATCATCTCCATGCCTTCTTCCCAAAGTGTCATCAGATAGTACTGAAGACTATCGACCCGAAGTGGAGCCGCGAGTAGCTCTACTCCAATCGCCCCACCAATGTAAATCACACCCGAAAGCACAAACAGCTTAGCCGTCTGGCGTTCGAGGCCTAGCAGGAACGGAATAAACAGAAAACCGATAACGACTGCGAGAAGACCGCCGGGTATCGCCCAACTGATCTTTATCAGGCTGTTAAACGTTTCATGCATCCCGGCGACTTCATCAATTGATAGAACGAAGAATCCGAGGGCCAGAATTTTCCACTGCCTTTTCCACGGATCATCCGTTGCCTGCTTTTCTCGAGCGCAGAGCCACAGAAAGATCGAAGTGATAAATAGAGCAATGCTCGAATACCAGGTGGGTAGATTATTCTCTTCATCGAGATCAAAGAGTTGTCGAAACAGCCAGGGAAGTCGATAGAACTCGTAGTGGATGACGGACAAAATAGCGTGAGCTGCCAGGAGTCCAATGGCTACAAAAAACAATTTTCGCGGCAGAGAACTGGGTTCAAATGTGACCGTGTAGCTGACTGGCCGGCGGGTCGGCTTGGTTGAAGCTTTCCGGATGCGCCCGGGCAAAGTGGACTCCGGCCGATCTGAACGGATCGGACGCTTCCTCGACGCAGATGGTCGACGAGTCCAAATCGAGCCGAATATGCTGAGTGGAGAGGAAGTATCTCTCATAAGAGCCGGAGGATGGACCTTGGACAGATACTATTATCGCCGGTTTAGTCCCGATTCTAAAGTTTCGAACATCCGATGGTTGTTGAATCTCCACGTGAATGTTCAGAATCGGTTGTTCGCACGCCAGTGTGAGCCGGGAAAACGGCGTCTACATATGATTTCACGAAACTGTCATTTGCCGTCGCTTGAACCGGGCCACCACTGTTCGTAGGCGTCCGGATCGTCACCAAATCCGCCGTTGCGATCAGGATAATGTTTACGTGGACCAGAGCTGATTCGCCGGATTCAAGAGCCAACTCTCTGAAACGATCCATGTCAATCTGATAGCTTGAACACTCAAGCACGTTCTCCGAGATGTTGTTAGAGACAAAAAAAGTCCGACGAATGCAGTAACAAGCGTTAGAATCGAATCCATGGATACGATCAGAGCTTTCTTGGCTCTTTTTAAAATCTCTCGCTGGGCTTTTCCGATGGGCGGATATCGTCCGCTCGTTTTAGCGACATTTCGAATTGTTAAACTATACCTTTTCGCAAGGCCTGTACCATTGATCCCAACAAAAAGACCGTAGTTGTTACCGTGACGAGCCACAGTGACCGATTCAGCTTAAACATCGGAAGTCCCATCAGTAATATCGATCCAAAAAAAAGAACCAGGTACGGCACTACGATATTGTAACGCGTCGGAGAACGGAACTCGACGACCCATACATAATCCACGCTAAGCATGAGTACAACGAATGCGAGGAATGATGCTGGGCCCGCCCACTGCAACCAGCCGGCGCCTGAACGGACGAATGCGATCAGGGAGATGGTCGAAGGAATCACAAGAGTGATTATGACGTAACCGACACGGTGATTGAACACCATATCTCCGGTCACAATTCGCGATATGAATCCTGCTGATTGCAGCAAATTGACTGCGTTCACAACGATCCAGACGATTATTGCTGCCCACCGGAGGTCTGTGTCTGTTTCCATATTTCTTCCTCAGAAATCGTCTTGGTTCGCCGTCATAGTAATGAATACAATCGGTTCTCGGTGTGGGGACATTGTTGTATGTCGCCGGAACGGCTACAACTGTCTTGGATCTGATGAATACGCCCCCTTTCATCCAGGTCGGGCAAATTCGTAATAATCCCGTACTATTTCGTATAGTCAGTACACACTCCGGACTATTTCTGCGGATACAATATGAAACGAGTTCTCAAGTGGATTGGAATCGTTGTAGGAGGCGTCATTCTGCTCCTGTTGATTATTGGACTGACGATATTTATGAATGGGAAGTCAAAACTTGGCGGTTCGTTCGCGATCGGCCACTCGTTCGAAGTCGTTCCTGCGGATTCGTTGCAACTGGAGAGGGGGGAGTATTTGGCACTCACGGTAAGTCGCTGTACGGGGTGTCATAGCGATCGATTTGAAGGACGAATACTCGTTGACGATCCCGCCTTCGGACTGATTCCCGCACCCAATCTCACATCCGGAAACGGCGGAATTGGTCGACATTATCAAGATGCTGACTGGGAACGAGCGCTTCGTCATGGACTGGGAATCGAGGATAGAGTCCTTGTCGGAATGCCATCCGAATTTTTTGCGGCGTACGGAGACAAGGATCTTAAATCATTGATCGCTTACCTGAAGACGCTTCCACCGGTTGATAATGAACTTCCGAAGAGAGCATTGGGGCCCATGGCGCATTTCCTCATTGGTACTGGTATGTATAAACCTCCTGCCATCGCCCTCGACCACGAGGCTGCACATGGCACAGCTCCGGAAGCCGCTGACGATGCCGCCTACGGAGAATACATGGTCAACCTGGTCGCATGCGCCGAGTGTCACGGCGTCGCTCTACACGGGCAAGAATTCGAAGGTCCTCCACCGGGACCAGACCTTTCGCCCGAAGGCAATCTTGGGGAATGGACCGAAGACGATTTTGTACTCACGCTTCGGAGTGGAACAACTCCAGACGGTCGAATTCTCGATTCGAAAATCATGCCATGGCCGCGCATGTCGAGAATGAGCGACCTCGAATTGAAAGCGATTTGGCGTTTTCTGCTGACAATTTAGGCTTCGCCCGGAATTGGGTCCCCTTAGACCCAATCCAAATCTTCCTTCGTCCGATGCGCTCGAATCGCACCGTTCTCAAGCGTGCTTGACGGCTCGAACCACGTTACGTGGGCGAGCTTCTTGGCTATCGGGCGGTGCTCATCCCCCTTTGGTACGACGAAAAACTCTCCCTCATCCAGTGCGATGTGTCGATCCCGAAGCTCGATTGATCGTCAGCTGTCCTTTCACGACCAGAAAGAGTTCATCCTCGTGCTCGTGGTGATGCCAATCGAATTCGCTTTCGACTTTAGCCTGTTTTACCTGCTGACCATTCAGTTCAGCGACAATCCTCTGTGACCACGTATCGTGAAAGAGGTCAAACGTCTCGGCGAGGTTTACTTTGTCCATGGGTCAATAATCGGATAGTTCTCCGAACAAAATACGCGCTCGAGCTCGCATAGTGACCGATTGGAAGATTACCCAAAAGCAGGATCTGTAGAACGCTGAGGAATACTACTTTCGTTTTAGGTCTCCACTTGCATGTGCGAATCTTCAGATTACGGCCGCGATGGCCTCCAGCTCAATCAAACAACCGTGATGAAGGTCCCTGCTCGGAACAACCGCTCGTGCCGGACGATGTTTTCCGAAAAATTCGCTGTAAACGTCATTGACTGTGCCCCACAGATCTACGTCAGATACATAAATAGTGACTTTTATGACATGATTCTTATCACTGCCAGCAGCGCTCAAAATCGCACTCAAATTCTTGAGGACAAGCCGAGTCTGTTCTTCTATGGGGCCGTTTCGGACTTCTCCCGTAGATGGATCCACGGAGAGTTGGCCGGACACGTAGATCAGTCC
>BTQE01000040.1:0-24258 GCA_036985715.1 Rhodothermia bacterium | reverse complement strand
AAGCGTCTACGTGTGTAGTCTACCTGTTAAATGCTCACAAGAGTCTTATGCCGGTTGACAACGCCAGACTCAAGCAAAGGCTGATAAAATTCGCCACTTCGTATTCAGCCGGCATCGAAGCGACTATTCTATCTAAGGTTGATGCCCCTACGCCTGCCGATAGACAAACCTGGCGCGGAACAGATGGCTATTTAAGCTGCCATCGCGTATGCGTAATCGTTCGCATTTGCACAATTCTTGGCGAGATTTACGAGCATACCAAGAAGCTCGACACGCTGCCTACTGCACTCTTCACCCGTCGAAGCCGTTACATCCCCATATTTGTAAAAGAACATTCTTAACCAACAAGGCCTTGTACGGCAGCATCGGCAATAGTTGTTCCGCTTTAAACTTCCGTCGCATCTGCATTTACTCACGGTAATACTCTTCAATCGTGCGCGATGCCTAACTGCCGCTGGTCCCGCATCTCAGGATAGAGCGTGATCCTATGCGAAGATCATTCCCATCCACGACCGGGATACCATGTAGCGTTGATAGAATCTGACCCTGCTTCTTGTAATACTGGGCCGAGGAATTCGACGATAAGAATGACAATCTCACCAAGATCGTCTGGTACCTCCACTGCCGACTCGGTAAGCTTTTCGCAAAAATTCGCCCACCGTTTACGAGACGCTGCCTGATTTACGAATTCTGAAGTCAAGGCGACAGGCGGGGCTGTCGGGAGCGGCGTCTCTCGCCTCTCAAATGTCGCACGTAATGCGCTCGTCAACTCAATCCCGTTGAACGATTGTGTTGTCGCCAACATCCAAATGTCGAAGTAGTCTTTTAGCCTGCTGTTAACGAGTCCCAACTTGACCATGGTCTCAAACTTCTCGGCAACAGAAGAAGCAGGACTGTATGCAAGTATTCGTGGTGTTGGTCCCCCAAGTAATACCGGATAGTCAACCCATCCCGGTTTAGGCACGACTGCGTCGTCGATCCCGATATCCAAACGTAGAATAAATCTCGCACCGGCAAGATCGCCCCTGATTTTGACGCGAATGCCTGGATATCGACTTTCTAACGCTATACGCTCAGCTGTTGTGCTTTGATCAAATACGAGGCCATCTTCAGGTACGTTCGCGTTCAGACAGTCCGCGACAGCCCCCTGAATGACTTTGATGTTGTTATCGAGATTCCCTAAGAAGTCAATATCTCGAGTCGGCCGGGCAACAGCTCCCTCCCATACGCGGAGCATCGTTGCGCCTTTTACGATTAGTTTGTTAACCCAAACGGTTCTGGAAAGGCGATACAGAAATCGCTCTATTGCGTAGTATTGAACCGCCTGTTGGAACTCGAGACCGATTTCGTTTGCACGCTTCCTCAGTCTCCGTCGAATATCGTCGGTGTTCACACTAATGCCTCGAGATATGGCCGTATGACTGTCTCCACGTGATCAATTTTGGCATACTGCATTATCTCGCCTGGTGAGACATGTCGATCTCGAACAACTTCCCGAAGTGCCTCGACTGCTACATCAAGACCGATACTGTTTCTAAATTTGAAGCAATCCGCAATGGTTTTTGTTTTACTAAAGACGCGGAAGTGGTCACCGCCCATCTTTTGATCAATAACTCCAGCGCTCATTGACTCGGTACTCATGTGGAACACTCGTATCCGAGGATAATCAATCCGTGGTCGTTTCGTATTTCGCGGAAGAGCAATTTGGACTTCTGTCGGTATCTGAGTCCCGATCTCGTGGAAGTCCAGCGCGCTGACAAGACAAAGAATTGCCGTGGGAGTTCTGCGCATTACAGCCGTCACATCAGGCTTGGAGGGTAACGGTTGAGAACTCAGATGATACACTCCGCGGCTTAGCCGTTCGAGTAGTCCACTATCGCGCATCCAGTATAGAGTTCGAGGCTGAATACCCGCATCGAGCGCATCCGAAGTTCGCATCACACCACCGCGGCTTTTGAAAACTTCTTCAGCCAGAACAACCGATTTTTCAGAAGGCTTTGACATGCACAAATGTTACCACACTTACGGATAAGTGTTGCGCTTTTTATGCAGTCCAGAAAATTATTTCAATCGACCGGTGGACTAACTCCCGTTCTGTCGATAAGCCCGGTCTCGTGATTCCGCTGTACCGGCGAACTTCAGGCCGTACGCCTCAAACGGCGTTTCCAGAGTAGACATGACTGCTTTCGCAAGACCCCGTTTCAGATACGGCATCTTTCCACGAGATCCCGTGAAATAGCGGCGATAAGGATGGATAAACAGTCTCACGTAACCCTTGCCGACAGGCGAGGCTTCGAGCTCAACCTCCATCGTGTAGATGCCCCAGGAGTTGAAGTCTCGACCCTCCGTGGCCACAATGTTTGGCGTTACGCCGTCGATAACGCTCCATCCTGCTTCTTCCAAGGCAAGAGTGAGGCGTTCGTAGATGTCCCGATCGTTCCCGGCAATTTCTGTAATACTGAAATCTCGATAGAGCGGAGAAAGTCTTGGAGAACAGCCAATCGATGCCGTGGCGATCAGCAGCACGATCAACGTCGCCACATATGTTGAACGTCTTTCCATCATCCATTCATGTGCGTTCCGGGGCTCTCTCCAACGCAGGCGCGTCTCCCAGGTTTAGGGGTAAAGCGGTTGCACTGCTTTATGCTCATCACACGGCAATCGAATTTGTGGCGACAACCTCCGACTGCTGAAGAAAAGTGTGAACTACGCGATTAAAAATCTCCGGGTGTTCCATCATGGGCGCATGACCGCAGTGGTCGATCACGTGCAACTGAGACTCTTCGATTCCATCATGCAGCGTGTGCGCTACGCTAACCGGAGTAATATTGTCTTCCCTGCCCCAAATTAGCAAGGTGGGTGTCTGTATTTGAGGGAGCAGATCACGTACTCCGTCGCTCTGAACAGACCGAGCGAATCGAACGAGCCTCAGTACGTTCTCGCGGTTGTTAACGATCGCGATTACTTCATCAAGCAAGGCCTCCGTACAGACTGCCGGATCGAAAAAAGTCTTTTCGATCCGATCTCGGAGGTACGCCCGATCTTGCCTTCTCATTATGGAGTTCCCCAGATCGACTTCCGAAATCCCCGATGCGCCAGAAAGAATGAGTTGCTCGACGCGATCTGGATACCGAGCCGTGAAGTGTACAGCGAGTTGTCCGCCCATGGAGTTTCCACAGATCACACACCGAAAAACGCACATTGCCTCGAGAAATTCTTGGACGTAGTCAACAAGACCGCCCAGGTTCGCATCAGCCAGGCGAATCGTATACACGGGTAAGACTGGGACAATAGCGCGATATCCGCAGTCGGAGAGAAAACGGATCGTCTCACTCCAGTTTTCAACGTCGCCCACCATTCCGTGCAGAAGTACAACCGGGTTCGTCGTAGAATCAGGATCCGTATCGATGTAACGATGCGGGCCATTTTCTCTAATAAAAAATCGACGATGGGTCATTTTTTGGCCGTCATCTGAAGGGCGAAACTTAAATCGATTCGATAGTACTGATTGAACTCCGACTCCGAATGTTCATGTTCGAGATTCAATATTGACGAGTTTAGAGAGAAGTTCAAACGACGATGAGAACCGCAATTGATCTCATTCACCTCAAATTTTCCCATAAATGTGCTCTTTTTTACAATTTACTCACGAACCTGAATGCGATCCTGTCGTTGCACGGGCTGCAAAAAATGACGTATACTTTATGTGTGGCTCATTTGGAGTCATGCCACATTTTTTTAACAGGAGGTAATGTATGCCCAGCGGTCGCAAACGCAAAAGACATAAGATCGCAACGCACAAGCGAAAAAAGAGGCTCCGTAAGAACCGTCACAAGAAGAAAGGTAAGTAGTCTTCCTGGAATTCGGTTAGATCCTTAGGGATCTCGGTCGTCGATCGCCACATTAGATCGGCGGCTTTTTTAATGTCCGCGAAACTGCATTGTGCAAACCACGGTATAACCCATTAAATAGCTCTGGATTACAAAGAAGGTATTCCATGAAAGATCGTTCAGCAGGGCGCTCATTTAGAGCAGGCACTTGGGGTGCCGTTCTCGGTGGTATAGCCGGGTTCGGACTCGGACTGTTGCTTGCACCAGAGGAGGGCCGACGACTGCGTCGAAAACTTGCCTATCAGCTCGATCACATCAGTGAACAGGTTGCCGACCTCATAGAAAAAACCCTTAGCCCGGAATCCGAGGGGGAGGCCCGTCGTGATGGTAAGGCTCTAGTGGACGACGCCCAGGAGAAAGCAGAAAAAATTCGCACTGACATTGACGCCTTACTGGGCGAAATGCGTGAAGGACAGGAGACACCTTGACCTGAATTGGCTGTCGCTCGACAATCGCCTCGATTCTTCCCCGATCGATCACCATGCCAAATTTTTCTATCCTTCTGGCCCCTTCGGAGGGTAAGACATCCGGTGGCAATCCGTTTGCCCCTGACATGTTTGACTACCGAACAGCAAATACATTCAATTACTTCAAAGTTCTCAATCCTGAACGTCGAAAACTGATTGACGCCCTTCACCTAGCCCTTCGGGAGGATAAGGGGGGGATTGAAAAGTTACTCGGCGCGAATGGAGAGAAGCTTCAGGAAGCAATCGATGCGGACCTGAACATTTATGGAGCACCGCTCATGTCCGCCTTGGATCGGTATGATCCGGGCGTCCTGTACCAGGCCACCGATTTTCAAGGCTTGCCTACCGGCGCCCAGAGGCGATTGTTGGAAGAAGGCATCATCTTTTCGGGTTTGTTCGGGTTGCTCCGTCCGGATGATCTGATTCCGGAATACCGACTCCCCATGGATGCCGATGTCCCGGGAATAGGATCCGTCTCCGAGTATTGGAAAGACACACTGAGCAGAGAGCTCAACAAAACGCTAGCAGGCCGGTTTGTCTGGAATCTGCTTCCTGAAACCCACGAGAAAGCTTGGATCGATGACCACACATACGAGGCCATGGCCCGCATTGAGTTTATGCGGAAGGTCAAAGGAGAACTGATACCTGCCACGCAGGATATCAGACCACTACGAGGAAAAGTGGTTAACTTTATTGTCCAAGAGACACTGGAAGATTTGGAGCTCTTCTCCGAATGGAGGCATCCAAGCGGCTACAAATTAGACAAGTCGTTATCTTCGTACGACGAATCCACAAAAACGCACGCCCTCACCATGGTCAAACGTGGTTAATCGGAGCATAGCACTGATTTTCCAGCAATCGTAGATTTTTTTATTCCGAATAGGGCTCGTGCAGGCATCGCCCCGTTGATGCCATACGTGAGTATAAGTATGCATTATCCGGTAGTAATAGGAATTGCCGGCGGATCCGGTTCCGGTAAAAGTACCGTGCTTTCAACCCTCGTTGACGAACTGGGAAGCGATATCGTCGGCGTGTTGGATCACGATGCGTACTATCGCGATCTGAACCACATCGCATTGGAAGAACGGGCGTTCTTCAATTTCGACCACCCGGATACGCTAGAGACGGACCTTCTTCTGGACCATCTGGATGAGTTGAAGATGGGCCGCTCGATCGAGAAGCCTGTCTACGATTTTACCAACCACACGCGCACGGATGAAACCACGGAAATCACTCCGCTTCCCATTATTATTGTTGAAGGCCTACTCGTTTTATCTGAGCCACGCCTCGTGGATCGAATGGATATCAAAGTATTCGTTGATGCCGATTCGGATATACGTCTCAGCCGTCGAATCAAACGAGACACGTTGGAACGGGGTCGATCATTGGAATCGATTCTCGAGCAATACGAGCGGACCGTCCGGCCGATGCACTTGAAATTTGTTGAACCGTCAAAGCGAGAAGCAGATATTATCATCCCGCGCGGCGGTCACAACCGCGTTGCAATTGACCTCGTTCTGGCTCGGATACGAATGCTGGTCAAGGAATCCTACGCCGAGGAATCTCACGCTGAGAACCTGTTCTAAGGCTGCTCTCAAGCCTCGTCGTGTTCCATCATCAGACGTACGCCGTGAAGGACCAATTGGGGTTCGACCCGATCGATTTCCGGGATTCGAGAAGACAACCAGTCAGCCCATCCTCCTGTAGCGACCACAAAAACGGGTTCATTTAATGCGGAGATGGTCCGCAGAAGCATCGCTTGAACGGAGTCCAGGAATCCGAACATGATACCCGATCGGATGGCCGTATCGGTTGAACGACCCACCGAGCTATCTGGAATCACCATTTCCACATTGGGGAGTTGCGCTGTGCCGCGATTCAGCGAAAGACGCATCAGATCTGGTCCGGGTGCGATGGTCCCCCCTTCGTATACGCCACCTGCCATGACCACTTCCGATGTGACGGCCGTGCCGGCATCAAGTGCAATGACGGCTCGGCGTGTACCATCGTCTGTTCTTCCGAAGAGGATGTGGGAAGCGACGGCTGCTGCCAGACGATCCACTCCGAGCGTTTCCGGTGTCTCGTATCGTACCTCAATCGGGACTGGGGAAGCGGTGGTGAGTCGTCGGAGTTGAAGGCCAAATACAGCGCCAACGGCTTCTTCCAGTCGGTCGGTGATCTCCGGGACGACAGAGACACACCCAGCGTCACTGATATCATTCCTGCCGGCCAACTGTTTGAGTATTTGTTCGATCTGCTCCGATGATTGAAGGTCAGAGTCCGAAAAAGTAAATACCTCCAGACAGTTTCCCTTCTCGAAAAACGCTGCTTTCGTTGACGAATTGCCGATATCAAATCCTAATATCATAAGCCTTCAATCTGGAGTCGCACGTCGCCTGCATGAAAAGAATGAATCTTGGACTCTATTTCCATCTGTAGAGCTCCCGCAGTATCAATGCCGTACAAGATACCCTTGTACGACCGATTTGAGCGAACATCTGTAAGGGTCATCGGCTTTCCGATTCCTTCCAATTCCTCTTGATATCGAGATGCGATGGCCTCTGGCTGCTTTTCCAGAGTGGCAAGAATAGTCTCAAGCCTTCCGAGAAGATCTGCAAGGATATGGCTTCGGTCAACAGGCCTACCACACGCAAGCATGATCGACGTTGCTGAATTCTGGAGCGTATCCGGAAAATCGGTCTGGTTCACGTTGAGACCGATACCCAAAATCACGAATGACTCTGTCTGATCCCGACCGATCGCAGATTCCAGCAGCATTCCGCAGCATTTTTTCCCATCGACCAGAATATCGTTCGGCCATTTGATGCGAGAAGAGACGGCTGCGCAATTCGAGCGGATGGTCTGAAGTACGGCAAGACTTGCGGCCAACGTAATCAGCCCATATTGAGCAGGACGGAGTTCGGGACGGAGAACCAGAGACACGGTTAAATTGAGTCCGGGGGCGGTGCTCCAGGTCCGATTGTGCCTCCCTTTCCCGGCGGTCTGGTGATCCGCGAAAACGAGTGCTCCGTGCGGCGCACCTGAATCCGCCCACGCGCGCGCCTCCGTATTCGTCGACGAGGACCGGGCCATCCAGCGAGTCGTTTGACCCAGTGCATATGTGCCAAGCGACTCCTGGAATCGAATTCGGAGCGATTTTATGGCGTCTCTGTTACCACTCATGAGTGGACCTGTCTGTCATATATTTAGGACGTTTGTGAGGGTCAAGAGCTCTCGTTGTCTAGTTTATCTTGGTGGTACAATTCTTGTTCGACTTCGGGGCCATGCTCGAAGCAACGCTCGAACCAACGCTCGAAGCAATGCTCGAAGCCACACAGCGAGTAACCAATTCATATGAATGAAAGGTAGATCAACTTATCGATTCAGACGAGTTCTAGCAGGGTTCTTTTTTGCCCTGTTGGTATCTGGCTCGACGGTAGATGCCTACGCACAGCGGCCCATAAGAGCACGGCGAAGCGTTCGACCACCTGAGCTACACGTTCAATTCCACCGCGCGGAGACAGCGTGGAAGAGCGGTAACAGCCTGCTTGAAGCGAAAGCGCGTATCGACCGCGTTATTAAGGAATTACCGGATGATTTGGAGGCCCGAAAACTGAGAGCCGGAATTCTACTGACCATGGGCAAGGCCGATCAGGCATTTCTGGATGCTCAACGTGCGGTCCGGTTGGGCCCGGATGATGGCGAAGCTCAGCTTCTTCTTTGTGAGACTTCCGTACGGACGCAACATGAAAAGTCAGGTCTAGCCGCCTTGAAACGATCTGCTGATTTGCTCATGGATCAACACGATCTCCATATCCGACTTTCAAAGTGCGCGGTCTCGCTGGAGCGACTGGATGAGGCGGAGGCATACGCTCGCATTGCTCTTGCCGGCGATGCGACGAATTCAGAAGCCTATCTCCAGTTGGCACGCGTGTTCGCGAACGTCAATCAGGATGAAAATGCCATCACGGTGCTACGCCAGGGCTTGACCAAAGGAATCGTCAAACCGGAACAACTACAGAATGAACAGCTATTCAAGAAGCTCTTGAGCGACACTCGGCTAGACGAGTTTCTCAGAGACCGGTAGTCACCGATAGTCCGAGTACGTCGACACCGTTCTGATTTTGTACGTGCCTCTGAACGGCATCTTGATGGTCGACTCGAAACGCGTGTTGTTCGGTACAAACTCCCCGTCATCTGCACGTCTCAGATCGACATAAAAATTACTTTCCTCTCTAAAAAGCAGTCCCAGATCGATGCGCTCCAGATAGACACCGACCAGAGAGTTGGTCGCGCGATCGACGAACTGACGAACGACGCGGATATTGAGGCCGTCAGCCAGATCTCGCTTCGCCCTCACTTCGATCACGCGCGCCAGTCGATCCCACATGAGTGTGTCCGGAAGAATCCGGAAACTGTATCGGCCGGAGTTTCGAGGGTTCGTGTACCCCAATTCATCCGGAAGCACGTAGGGAACCAGATCCACAGGGTCCACGCTTTCGACATTCTCAGATACAAATCGGTTGAAAAACCCGAAGTCGAATGCTCCCGCCGAGTCCGTTCGTTCGACGGTCGTCGTCCGCTCATCGACCGGTCCATCGACTTGAATTCGAACCTCATCGTATGCGATCAGAAAGTCCTGTTCGTCGTATTGCTCTGTTCGGACGTATCGTTGATAAGCATAATTTGAAAGACGGTCGAAGGCGTTCTCAAAGTTTGAACGATTGACGTTATTGAGCACCGTATGAACAGAATCTTGATGGGCCTTATCCTCCTCCGAGAGATCAGAAACCGACTTATTGCCACAACCTGCGAGGGTCAAGAGGACAACAAAAAACGATGGAATTATGCGGATTCGGTATTCCGACACGGAACGAACAAATAGGGTAGGCGGGCAGTTAACGGGCGGCCAGAAGATACAACAAGCCAACTCCCAAGACTGAGTCTATCCTTCATGCAGACCGACGTATCCCAGGATCTCATCTATTATGAAAACGCCCGCGACGTGGCTGTTCTGGCGGCCCGAATCGCGGGTAAGAAAATCAAAGAAGTTGCTGGCCACATCAGTCCCGACATGGTCCGGGACAAGGGCGTTCACGACCTCGTCACGGATACGGACGAAGAGGCGCAGAAGCTGATTGTAGATACGATTCTGGAAGCGTATCCGGATCATCAAATTCTTGCAGAGGAAAACCCGGACTCGTCCAATAACGGGTCACAAGATGCCGAGTATCTGTGGATCATTGATCCGATCGACGGCACCACCAATTTTACGCGCGGAATTCCTCCGTATGCGGTATCGATCGCACTGAGTCACAATGGATGTTTGGTGATCGGGGTCGTACTCGATGTGGCGCATGGAGATATCTACACTGCCATTAAGGGCCGTGGACTCCAGGTCAATGAAATGAAATGCGTAGTCAGCGAGACATCGGTGCTCGCCGGGGCCCTTATCACGACCGGCTTCCCATATCGGGCCTTCGACCACGTAGATCAGTACCTGTCCGTCCTTAAACGATTCATGGAACTCGCACTCGGTGTGCGAAGACCAGGGTCTGCTGCCGTCGATCTGGCGTGGGTAGCTTGTGGACGTTTTGATGGCTTTTTCGAAACAGGCCTTAAGCCTTGGGACGTGGCCGCGGGCATCGTTCTCGTGCGAGAAGGAGGCGGTCGTATCTCAGACTATCGAGGCGACGATGAGCCGGCATTCGACCACCAGGTTGTAGCCTCCAACGGTCATATACACGCCGAGATGTTAGAT
This sequence comes from Rhodothermia bacterium, assembly GCA_036985715.1. GTDB lineage: Bacteria > Bacteroidota > Rhodothermia > Rhodothermales > UBA10348 > SMXL01. Next base: position 14,140 of record BTQE01000040.1, on the reverse strand, counting down.
CTCCTGACGCCCATGCTCGAGATCTACGACTAGATCTTCGGCTTGTAATTGTATGCGACGTACGTCGGCACATGTGTAGCCTGTCGCGAGGCTTGTCAGTTCACACGCAAAGCTCGATCACGATCCTCCTACCGATTCTTCCACCGATACGTCACGAGGAGGTGCGTTCTTGACGTACATCTCGAGCCAGCGGAGCGTCTCCCAGATCGTGTGCATCACCGATTCGCGTGCCCGATAGCCATGGCTCTCAAGAGGCAACATTACCAGCCTCGCGGTTTTGCCCATCCCTTTTAGTGCATGGTAGAATCGCTCGCTCTGAATGGGGAACGTCCCGGAATTGTTATCTGCCAGGCCGTGTATCAAGAGGATCGGTTCGTTCACTTTGTTCGCATTCATGAATGGCGACATGGCGAAATAGACCTCAGGCGCTTCCCAAAACGTCCGGGATTCGGCCTGGAATCCAAACGGGGTCAGGGAGCGATTGTAGGCTCCGCTGCGGGCAATTCCGGCTCTGAATAGATCGGAATGCGCCAGAAGATTCGCCGTCATGAAGGCCCCGTATGAATGTCCACCGATGGCCACCCGATCCGGATCAACTACTCCACGCCGAACACCTTCGTCGATGGCAGCCTGAGCGTTCATGACCAACTGATCGACGAATGTGTCGTTGGGCTCTTCATCCCCTTCTCCAATGATGGGCATGGACGCATTATTGATGACGGCATACCCTTGTGTCACGAAGGGGACAGCGCCTGAGTAAGAAACGCGCTTGAATCGATATGGAGAATCTGAGATCTGCCCGGCCGCGCTCGCATTCTTGAACTCGCGTGGGTAGGCCCATATGTACGCGGGCAATGGACCGTCGGACGCTGGTGAATATCCTGGAGGTAGATACAGGGTGGCAGTCAGTTGTACGCCATCCTCTCGCTCATACACAATGAATTCCTTCTGGATCACGTCCAACTCTGGATAGGGATGTGGAAAATACGTCGTCTGCTCGAGCGACCCCGACTCCAAATTTCGTAGATAATAGTTAGGGGGTTCGGAGACGGACTCTCGAGAGGTCAACAGGACCTGCTCTCCTTCACCAATCCAGCCAATCGGACGTTCGTAAAAGGGCGCCTGAGATCGAAACAGTTCTGTGGTCTCCCCCGTGCGGAGGTCCATTTTTCGAACAAAGGGTCTGTTTCCTTCGGGCGACGCGCCGGTTCCCGTCAGGAAAATGGCGGTACCGTTGTCCGTTGTCTGAATAACATTCGTACCTCTATCGGTACGCTCTATCATCGGAACGCCGGGATTGCTATAGCGATCCTCGTACGAAAAATCGAACAATACGCGTTGTCCACTACCCGGATTGTCCGGATATATCTGATAAACCCGGGCGCTGCGAGAGGCCCACCATGATTCGCTTACCAGAGCAAACCCGTCCGTACTCCAGCTCACTCCCCCATAGCGAAAGGGCAGGTCTGCGATCCGACTCGGCTCGGCCGTGAAAGGTGCCGCCTGCATGTAGACTGCATCGCGAAGATCGGCGTCTGCCCTGGCATCACCCCCATCCTGCGCCTCCGTCCAGTAGAGCGTTGCATCCGCATCCGGCCGCCAGAATATGGATCTCATTCCCGTCGCAACGGATCCGATCCCGGCTGGGATTTCTTCTGCCAACGGCCTATCAACTATTTCTGTGACCACCGTGCCGTCCGGTTTGCGGACTTCCACTCGACTTGGAAAGCGTCTTGAAGGAACGAGGTATGAAAAGGGTCGATGCATCGTTTCCGTGAGAATGTACTGGCCATCTGGAGACGGAGATGTTCGGGTGATCAAACCGCTACCGAACGGTTCGAATGAACCGGTAACGTCCACGAGTAGGACTTCACTATTCACCAGATAGGAAAAAAGGTCTTCTTCATACAGATTTGAAAGCAGATCCTGGTAGGTTCGGACCGGGGCAACTTTACCTACGTTTTCCTGGACAATGGGTGAGGAAGGAACGGCTGGCTCTTCGGGGGCATCTCCTCTGTTCGGATCGATCGTACGAACCAGCAACTGCCGACTGTTTGGCATCCACACAACGGTTCCAAAAAGCGTAGCGTTCAGGCTCCGCTCAATCAGTTTCCTGGCTGAACCGTTTGATACGACGACGAGATAAAGTTCAATACCAGAATACGTCGTGTTGGTGAATGAGATATAGGCACCATCCGGCGACCAGGAAATGTTTGAAATCCTGGCGGGTTCGGGAATCCCTGTAATGGATACGTTTCCGCTCCCAGATACATTGGCCAAGCGGATCGAAGTAAAGTACCGGCCTCGTGATGGTCCGTTGTTCCGTGGATTAATGCGCCTTCCTGCTAGCCGAAGCTCCGGTTCTGCAAGCTCAGTAATGGAAGGAAGCGTCTGGGGCGTCATTATCAGGAGCCGCGAATCGTCCGGGCTGACGCTTACATCGGGTGTCAACGGCGCATCAATGAGAGATGCGAGTGCCGGCGGAGGTGTTTGATACCCGTCCTGTGCGAATAGATCGGTAACGAATGCTGGCGTCAGAAAGACAAAAATGCCAAGCAGAATAAAGGAAATTGGACGCTTCATCGGGCTCACCTTTATCGTATTTCAAATCAACGGGGACGAATATATACGGTCGATGACATGATCGCGCAACTTCTGCGACCCTGTTGACGCATTTCTTCAGGGTAGAGAAGTAGCACCGCACATACCCTTTTGCTACTTTGCGCCTCCTGCAAAACTCAGAATCAGAAGACGACCCTCATGGCACCGAATGGACGCCAAATTCTGGCAAACAAGAAAGGCATCATTTTTGGCGCTCTAAACGAGAGCAGCCTGGCATGGCATATCGCCGAGGCGGTCTATAGAGAGGGTGGTCGATTTCTACTTTCGAACGCTCCGGTTGTCGAAAGAGCAAACACACTTGATAAGCTGGCAGACAAAACGGAAAGTCGCATTGTTTGGGCAGATGCTGCTAATTCTGAAGCCTTGAGCGGTGTCGTATCTGAAGCGAAAGACGAGTTCGGATCGCTCGATTTCATTGTCCACTCGATCGGAATGGGCCTGAATGTGCGAAAAAATAGGCCATATGAGGATTTAAACTACGAGTGGTACCATAAGACACTCGACATTTCCGCCATGAGCCTCCACCGGATTGTTCATGCTGCGCTCGAAGCCGACGCCATGAACGAAGGATCCTCGATTGTGGCCCTCTCCTACATCGGAGCTCAAAGGGTTTATTCGAAATATTCTGAAATGGGAGATGCTAAAGCACTCCTCGAGAGCATTGTACGTTCATTCGGGTACCGTCTGGGAAAGAAGGGAATACGAATCAATACGATTTCTCAAAGTCCTACCAGAACCACGGCCGGTGTTGGAATCAAAGGATTTGATGCTCTGTTCGAATACGCTGAGCGCATGGCCCCACTTGGCAACGCCGATGCAGAAAGTTGTGCAGACTATACCGTGGCCATGCTCTCTGACATGACTCGAATGGTTACCATGCAGACACTCTTTCATGATGGTGGCTTTAGCACGATGGGCATGTCGGACCAACTTATGGCAGATCTGGAAGGCGCTTTTTCGTAACGCCATCTTCCGCACCTCTTAAGCTGGCAAATGAATGATTCGGCTCTTTATCTCTGATATCGACGGCTGTTTGGCCACACCTTATCAGCCTTTCTTACTGGACGAACTCGCAGAACTCAGACTTCTTGCTGAACAGGCGGGACTGCCAGGTACAAACGGGTTTTTTCCATCTTTCTCGATCTGTTCTGGTAGACCGTACCCTTACGTCGAAGCGATGAGCCAAGTACTTGGCCTCGCCACGCCCGTCCTCTTCGAATCGGGGGCTGGTATGTTTGACCCCGTCGCGGCTCAGCGCGTGTGGCATACGGACGTAAATAGAGCGATGCTGGACGATATTTCACACGTAAAATCATTCCTGAACCAACTGGTCAAAAACACGGTGCTGATGGTTGATCTGGCCAAGCAGACGCAGGCCTCCGTGGTCGCGCCAGGACCCGAACCCATACAGGCAGTTTTCCCCGAAATACAGACGTACGTTTCAGACAACCATCCTGAATTGGAGATATTTAGGACATTTTTTTCGGTCGATGTCGTGGTTCCCAACCTTACCAAACAGGCGGGAGTACAGTGGCTCGCATCGTTGTTTGAACTCGAGATGTCCGAAGTAGCCTTCATAGGAGACACGGACGGCGACCTGGGCGCTTTACAGGTTGTCGGCAGATCGTATGCGCCATCGAATGCGACTAAACGGGTACAAGACAGCGTCGACGTTTCAACCATCGGGCGGGATGTCGCCGGTGTTGTGGAGGCCTTTCGAGACGCCATTCATTTCAACGAGCAGACGAAACGCGAGTGAGAATGGGTCGTAAGAGAGGCATCCGTAAGAAACATATCTCCAGATTGTCTTGCGACCTCAGCTTCTCGCTATTTATAGTGCTCTGATATTTCTCGGTGGTACTTTTTCGGCCAGCGCCCAACCTTTTAGACAGGATCCAGACCTGTATTACACGGTTGAGCAAGGCACTACGATGTACAGCCCCGCTGATACAACTCGACCGTATCTCCATTTGCGGTTTCGAGAACAGGTGTACGTGATTCGCAGCGGTAAGGAATGGAGTCAAGTACGCACGCTGGACGGGGCCAACGGTATGGTCAGAACGTCGCAATTGTCGAATGTTTGGATTCGGATTTCCAAGGAGTCACAAACGCTCTCTGTTTACAAAGGAGCATCACTGATAGCTCAATATCCGACGGATTTGGGATACAACTTTTTTGCGGATAAGGAAAAGCGGGGTACGACGGCCAATCCGGATCACTGGCGAACGCCCGAGGGCGAATTTTATGTCGTTTCCAAAAATCCACGAAGCGAGTTTTACCGAGCGCTGGTTCTGAATTATCCCAACTTCGAAGATGCGGAGCGAGGAAGATATGCGGGACTCATTACCGAGGCTGAGTACGAGTCCATCAAACAGGCGGACAAATTATTTGAAATGCCCCCGATGGGGACCGAACTCGGCGGCTGGATCGAAATCCACGGTGACGGAACCGGACGCCGCGCAAACTGGACACGCGGTTGTATTGCCCTTAGGAATGATCAGATCGATCGATTGTGGGATTGGGTCGACGTGGGCACACCCGTCCTTATTGATACCTGATGTTTGACGCCATCACCCACACTTTTCTTATCGGAACGGAGTGATTATGGACATTGCAAACCGAATCGTTCTATCGCTGGTTACGCTGACTTTCCTGGCGGCGATGCAAGACGTTGACGTAGACCAGGATGCCCCGCAAGACAGTTCGGAGGAGATTGTTCAGGTATCTTCGGCCCCCGTTTACGTGGTCCCGATCGATGGCCCGATCGATAAAGGACTGGCCATGTATATCGATCGCGCTGTCGCGGATGCGGAGAGTGCGGGCGCTGCTGTTCTTCTCTTCCACATTGATACGTTTGGCGGACTCGTGGACGCGGCCGATATGATCCGTACGACAATCTTGAGCACAGAAATTCCGACCGTTGCGTTTATCGATCATAATGCGGCCTCAGCCGGTGCACTCATCTCGTACGCCGCCGACACCATCTTCATGTCTCCCGGATCGTCGATCGGGGCGGCGACGGTCGTTGAGGGTGCAGGAGGAAAAGCGGCTCCCGACAAATATCAGAGCTACATGCGGGGCTTGATGCGAGCGACGGCAGAAGCCAACGGGCGAGATCCGAAAATTGCCGAGGCCATGGTAGACGAAAATCTAGAGGTCCCGGGCGTTTCCCCTGCCGGTCAAGTGCTCACTCTGTCTACAAGCGAAGCGGTCTCGCTTGGTGTCGCTGATGCCGAGATTGCGAATCTCGACGCGGTGATTACGTATCTGGATTTAGACGATACGCCCAGAGTCGAGTATACCACAACGATTCTCGAAAGGACCCTTCGCTTTTTCGGATCGCCGGTTATTCAGTCCATTCTAATGCTCATGATGCTCGGTGGACTGTATTTCGAGCTCCAAACTCCCGGAGTCGGGTTTCCAGGAATAATGGCGGCGCTGGGAGCCGCGCTTTTCTTTGGCCCGAACTTTCTGCTTGGACTCGTAGAAAGTTGGGAGATCCTGTTATTCATTATCGGTGTGGGCCTCCTGCTCGTTGAAATATTTATTCTTCCAGGGTTCGGTGTGGCCGGCATTGCTGGCTTGGTGCTTATCGTTGCCTCGCTGGCGGTCGCGCTCATTGGCAACGTTGTTTTTTCATTTCCTCCCATTGAGATGATCTCGTCCGCCATCTGGACCTTGGCGATCACGCTGATATTATTGGTGGTCCTTGGCTTTTCGTTGGCAAAGTATGCCCCTCGGTCGAGTCGCTTCAACCTACTGGTCCTGTCGCCCGAGTTATCGAGTGAAAAAGGTTTTACGGCAGCCGAGTCCAGAACGAATCTGGTCGGCATGACCGGGCGCGCCATCAACGCGCTCAGACCTGCCGGATCTGCAGAAATCGATGACGAAAGAATCGATGTCACCACATCTGGAGAGTACATCGAAGCCGGTAAGGAAATACGCGTGGTGAGCGTCCGCGGTAGCCGTGTGGAGGTTCGCGAGGTGAAACCGCCGTCGTAGGCGCGTGAAACATCTGATTGAATTGTCGTAAACTCTCACCACTTTACTGATACCCGTTCCCGGCAATTCCCGTGCTGGATCTTCTTATCCCTATTGTTCTGATTCTACTTGGTGTTGGACTCATCATTGGTGAAGTCTATCTGATTCCAGGTTTCAATGTCCTCGGCATCCTGGGCGCGATGGTGCTTATTTTTGCCGTGGGTTATGCCTTCTCTGAAACGGGCGCTCTCGGCGGATCTCTAACACTCATCGGTGCGATGCTCTTGGCTGGAGGCACCTTTTATCTGATGTGGCAGACTGGAGCGTGGGAACGCTTTGTACTCTCGACAAGCCTGAAAACAGACGAGTCCTCGGTTGTTCGTGAAAGCGAACAACGGGCAAAATATCTGGGAAAGACGGGCCTCGCGGTAACCCCGCTCCGTCCGACAGGCATCGCGGAAATCGACGGTGAACGAATCGAAGTCGTCACCGAAGGTGATTTCATCGCGTCGGGCAGTAACATTCGTGTCGTGGCGATGGACCGGCGAAAATATTTCGTTCGTCTTGACGAGCCAGAAGATTCTCAGGTGACGGCATAACAGGCATTCTTCTGTTCACCTCTCCCGCCTTTCCGAATATCTCAGGCAACTTTTGTGGGGCTTCGTGGTCCATTTATGGCCTGATTCAACGCGTCAAACCAACATAATATTGTACCGCCAGTTTGGTAACCCGTCCAATATTCTCTCTGGTTCTGTCAGCATGCTTTGCCGTCCTCACTTGGGGATGCGTTCCGGCGGAATCCATTCCACTCGATATCCCCGATGGCTGGGAGAATGACGGCGTGTTCTGGTGGCGGACTGCCTCGGACACGACCGGTGTTTTTCGAAATCTTGAAACACTCAAGGCGATGGGGGTTGCGACTGCCTCGGGTCTGAAGCCTTTTGGCCAACGGTCTGGCGAATCGGATCGAGAGGCGAGGCGTCGACTCGTCACGTACGTAAAAGAAAGTTTAATTCCTCTATTTCGCAATCAACCGGATGTAGTCGACTCGCTTTTCGAGCGATTTGTTGTGCCGAAAATGGCCAATGCGCGAATCGAAGGGGACGTCCGACCTGTCATCAAGACGTTTAAGCTTGAGGGATATCGTACGATCACCCGATTTTTTCGAGAACCGTACAGTCTGACAAAGATGGGACTCGATATTCCCGTTCCGATTCCCGACAGCCTTCGCGACAAAAGCATAGTCGGCCGGGTGTTCATGCAGGTCTACATCTCTGACGAAGGGGATCCGGTTGCCATCAAAAAGCTGAACGGTGTGCATCCGGTACTGGATCGGATTGCCGTCCGTGCCATGACTCAAATGAAGTGGCAGCCGGCGTATTTGCTGAAAGGACGGAAAGCAAACCCAATCGCTTCCTGGGCACGATTTACGGTCGATTTCGCAAGCGTGCTCTGAGGCTCTGGCCTAGACCAATGTCCCCGCAATCGTCGCCGTCATCATGTTGGCCATCGTTCCAGCGAGGACTGCTTTCACACCCAGTTTGGCCAAATCGGATTTTCTCGAGGGCGCCAGGGGGCCAATACCGCCTATCTGAATCGCTATGGATGAAAGATTGGCAAAACCGCAAAGGGCGAACGTGGCCATGACAATAGTTTTTGGATCCAGGGTACCGGCCGCTATCTCTCCAGCCAGGCTCAAGTAGGCTACGAATTCGTTCAGAATCACCTTCGTGCCGAGCAGCGACCCAAAAGAGACGGCATCCGCCCAGGGCACGCCAATAAGCCAGGCGATCGGACTGACTGCCCACCCCAAAAGCATTTCCAGAGTAATATCAACCCCAAATAGGCCGCCTGCCCAAGCGATTATGAAATCGGCCATGGCGATGAGCGCCAGAAACGCCAGAAGCATTGCACCTACATTCAGGGCAAGACTCAAGCCATCAGACGCGCCGTTGGCAGCCGCATCGATCACATTGGCCGACGTCGTCTCGATCTCGATTTTGGCACCCCCTTTTGTTTCGGGTTCGCCGGTTTCGGGGATCATGATCTTCGCCAGAAGGAGTGCGGCCGGTGCCGCCATGACACTGGCCCCGAGAAGTTGTTCGGCAAAAAGAAGACGACCGGCCTCCAGGGATATGCCTTGAGCGATGGCATATGGATCTCCGAGGATCTGAATGTACGCGGCCATAACACCGCCTGCGATCGTCGCCATTCCTCCCGTCATGACGGCCATCAATTCTGACATGGTCATCTTCTCCAGATAGGGCCGTATGACCAGCGGAGCTTCCGTCTGACCTACGAAAATATTGGCGGTCACGGAGAGCGATTCGGCTCCCGATGTGGCTAGAAACTTGGCTACGAGAAACGCCATCCCCTGGACGACCTTCTGCATGATTCCCAGGTGGTAGAGGACCGCCATCAATGAGCCGAAAAAAATGATGGTCGGAAGAACCTGAAAAGCAAAAAACGCGCCGAGACTTCCCGGTGTGCCGTCCGGAAGAGCAAGGTTCCCAAAAATGAACTCAGCCCCTTCCGTAGTAAATTGTAGAACCAGAACGAAAAAGGAGCTTACCCACCTGAGAAACAGCTTCAGCCACCCCAAGGGCGCAAAGACCTCTCCCATCGCTACGCCCTTCAAGATGAAAACGGCCAGGAAGATCTGAAGACCCAGTCCAGCACCGATGGTCCGCCACTTAATATTCCTTCGATTGTTGGACATGGCGAAGGCGAATCCGATGAGGACCGTCAGTCCGAGTAATCCGCGGAGCAAGGCGATGGGGTCCATGGGCGTATCAGGATGTCATTCGAGAAGAGCAAAAAACGCCCGAATCGGTACTGAAGAAGTCAGTTCTGCCGGTTGACCGTGGTTCGGGTGATCAGCAAATATACACCTTAGACATGTTTTCGATAACGCCTACCCAAAAGAGACCATGATAGAGAATGCTCTGTGGATTGTGAGTCGGATGACAACAGCGGCTTTGAGTGTGAATCCGCCGCATCTATCTTCCGCAGACTATGGAACTCTCCCCTTGTACCGTGAGTGGGAACTATTTTTCATTTCATGCTGCTGTCTCAAGCGTGACCCAATTCGTTTTGACCCGTGAGTCCGATGAATCGCAAATTAGTGCGGACGCGGATGCCATTTTATCGAGTCTGAATGCCGCTCAACAGGAAGCCGTTCAAGTCACGGACGGTCCACTGCTTATTATCGCCGGTCCCGGATCGGGGAAAACAAGAACTCTGACACACCGGATTGCCTTCCTTCTGGCGACGGGAAAGGCCTCTCCTCATCAGATTCTGGCGATCACGTTTACGAATAAGGCGGCGCGAGAAATGCGCTCGCGAGTCACCGGACTCGTTGGGGAAGGCACGACGCGCGGGATGTGGATCGGCACGTTCCACTCATCTTTTGCCCGCCTGTTGCGAGCCGAGTGCACTCGGCTCGGATTCACATCAGACTTCAGTATCTACGATTCGGATGATTCACAGCGTATCATTCGCGATCTGTTGAAGAGCCATCATATTGATACGACACAGTATCGGCCTCGACTTGTTCAAAATCTGATATCGGGGGCAAAGAATCGGATGATAACTCCGACTCAATATGCGACCATGGCTGCTTCCCCGGCTCAGGACGTTGCTGCCAGGGTTTTTCAACCCTATCAGGATCGACTTCGGACCGCAAACGCCATGGATTTCGATGATCTCCTTCTACGACCCATAGATCTTTTTCGGAATCACGAAGACGTTCTGGAGAAGTATCAAAGCATGTGGAAATACGTCCACGTCGACGAATATCAGGACACCAATCGGGCCCAGTACCTCCTGGCGCAGCTTCTTGCTTCTAAGACGCAAAACTTGTGTGTCGTGGGCGACGATGCGCAGAGCATCTATGCTTTTCGGGGTGCTGATATTGGTAATATTCTCTCTTTCCAGAAAGATTATCCCGACGCTGCGACGATTCGATTGGAGCAGAACTATCGATCGTCGAAGCATATCGTGCGTCTGGCAGATTCGATTATTCGAAATAACAAAGACCAGCTCGAAAAGAAACTTTTCACAGAGAACGACGAGGGCGATCCTATCATCGTGATTGAAGCGCTTTCCGAGCGCGAGGAGGCGCAGAAAATTGAACGTCGAATCCGGGACATCCAGGTCCGGTTGGGCCTTCTTCACTCGGACTTTGCTGTACTCTATCGAACGAACGCCCAGAGTCGTTCTTTCGAAGACGCACTCCGAAGAGGGTCTATCCCGTACCGCGTAGTGGGCGGAATGTCGTTTTACCAGCGCCGCGAGATCAAGGACGCATTGGCTTATCTACGCCTGGTGGTCAACCCGGATGATGTTGCGAGTTTGAGGAGAGTGATCAACACGCCGACGAGAGGGATCGGCGACAAGACGCAGCAGCAACTTTTTGGCTTTGCCGACGGCGAAGGAATCGGCACGTGGGAAGCGTTGGGCCGGGTTGACGAAGGTTTCCTAACCTCCCGGGCCGCCGCAGCAATCTCGAAGTTCCGAGACTTGGTCAGCCGGCACCGCGAACAGATAAATGATATGCCCGCCTCGGAACTGGCAAGGGCGCTGATCCAGGAGTCCGGGATTCTGGAAGAATTTCGAAAAGAACACACCCCTGAAAACCTGGCTCGGTGGGAAAATGTCCAGGAATTGCTGAATGCCATTTCAGAATTCACGGAATCCGGCGATGACGAGCGGACCCTTTCGACATTTCTGCAGGAAATTTCTCTTCTTACCGACGCAGACGATTCGGATCCGTCAGAAAATCGGGTGACGCTGATGACGCTCCACGCGTCCAAGGGACTCGAATTCCCGGTTGTATTTCTTTGCGGAATGGAAGAAGGGCTTTTCCCGCTTGCGTCCGCCACCCAGGATCGCCAGGAATTGGAAGAAGAGCGACGTTTGTTCTACGTGGGTGCAACGCGGGCTGAACGAATTCTCATGCTTTCTCACGCCAGAAGCCGCTACCGCTACGGCGAACAGCAGTCGGCGATACGAAGTCGATTTTTTGATGAGATCGATCCGAGCGTCCTGAGAACCGAAGCAGGGCAACTATTTAAGAAGAATACCGATCGACTGAAGCTGGGCCGCGGCCTGAACGTGAAGTATGAGGAACTGGACCCCCATTATTATAGAAAGAGCCTGAGAAGTGCGTCTTCATCGCCTGACGAGCGGAGAGTCGTTTATGATGAGGAAGAATCGGGCGAAATCGTTCCGGGTATGCGCGTAGAGCATGGCCAGTTCGGAGAAGGCAAAGTGATCGCGAAGGAAGGACGAGGCGATCAGACGAAGGCGGTCGTTTATTTTCGAGATGTGGGTGAGAAAAAACTGCTCCTCAAATTTGCACGACTGAAACGGATTGGATAATGGCGAAAACGATTTTACCGGTACTGTTTCTTGCGCTTTTTACCGGATGCGCCCAGGACGACAGAAACTCTCTGGTTGTCTATTCGCCACACGGCAAAGAGATGCTCTCCGACTACGAGGATGCATTCGAAGCTGCAAATCCAGACGTCGATGTCCAGTGGATCGACATGGGTGGTCAGAATGCGTATGATCGAATCCGCACTGAACGTCAAAATCCGCAGGCGAGTATCTGGTGGGGCGGCGACGGACCGTCGTTTGACCGGGCCGCATCAGAGGGTCTTTTGGACGCTTATCGCCCTTCCTGGGCGGATGCAGTGGCCGAATCCAACCGCAACCGCGACGATTTGTGGTACGGCACATTTCTAACCCCTGAGATCATTCTTTTCAATTCGCGAACCGTTCCCGAAGGCGAGCAGCCTCGCGATTGGGACGACCTTCTCAAACCGGAATGGAAAGGAAAGATCGTTATCCGATATCCGTTGGCCTCCTCCACCATGAGAACAATCTGGGGGGCGCTGATCATGAGGCAACCGTCTGAGGAGGACGGCTATGCATGGCTCGCTCGACTCGATCGAAACACGAAGACTTACGCCGCCGATCCCACCCAGCTCTATCTGAAAATTGCGCGCGAAGAAGGTGATGTGTCGTTGTGGAACATGCCGGATACGTACATCCAGTCTGAGTTGAACGGCTATCCATTCGGGTTTTCCATACCTGAGAGTGGCACGCCGGTTTTAACGGATGCGATCGCCATCGTAGCCGGAGGAGCCAATCCAGATATCGCCAGGCGTTTCTACGAGTTCGTTACATCCGACAGCGCGCTCGTTAACCAGGCCAACAAGTATTTCCGCATCCCCGTCCGAAACGACTTGGATACCTCTTTATTGCCGGATTGGATGGCTTCATTGAACATCACCCGCATGGAGGTGGACTGGTCGCGCTTGACCACTGAAGGCGCCCGTTGGATGCAGCACTGGGACGAGTTCATCAAGGGCCGCGGAGGCGAGTATCTGGCCGAGAATGGACTCGACTAGATCGGCAGAATTTATCAGACAGACTGAGATGGAATCATCGCGGACTTAACGCCATGAACCGGAACCACGAGCGCCGGTTCATCTTCCTGGAAGTTCATCAATACGTCAATCACTCTGGCTTTCTCGGTCTCCTTCATGATTAGTGAGCGCAGCTTGCTCGCGTTTCGAAATCCCTTGAAGTATCCGCCATACATCCGGCGCATCTCCAGTACGCCGGTTCTCTCACCCAGCCACTCGCATTTTAGTTCGAGATGTTCCTTGACAACAGCTTTGCGCTCATCCCATGTTGGCGCAGGCGGGGCCTCGCCCGTCGCGAGAAAGGTTTTTGCCGCCTGGAAAATCCACGGGTTGCCAATGGCGGCTCTTCCAATCATTACCGCATCGACACCCGTTTCCTCGAACATGCGAGCGATCGTTTCGGGGGATGATGCATCTCCGTTTCCGATCAGCGGAATCTGAACTCCGGATTCGTCTTTGATCCTGCGGAGCCATTCCCAGCGCGCTTCTCCCCGATACATCTGGGAACGCGTCCGGGCATGAACCGCGATCGCCTGAACGCCGAGCTCTTCAAGCATCCGGACCACATCCAGAATCTGGATGCTGTTGTCATCCCATCCGAGGCGCGTCTTTACCGTAACGGGTCGAGTTGCCTGTTCAAGAACGACTTCCGTAATCTCGGCCATTTTGGGAAGATTTCGAAGAATTCCTGCACCCCCGTCTCTACAGACAACTTTCTTCACCGGACAACCGAAATTGATATCAATGAAATCGGGCTCTACCCGGTCGACAATCTTCGTGGCCTCGCGAACCTGTTCGACATCGCCTCCAAAAATCTGAATTGCGACGGGACGTTCCTCCTCCAGAATATCCAGCTTTTTTAGAGAGCCTTTGGCGCCGTACGCCAGGCCACCCGAAGAGATAAACTCGGTGTAGAGCAGATCAGCTCCGAATCGCTTGCACAGCGCACGAAACGGAGGATCGCTCACGTCCTCCATGGGAGCGAGAAAGATGGGGTGATCCGGAAAATTTATACTGCCGATATGCATGGAAAAGCCCTCAGGGCTGTAATTCGCGCGTTTGCTACGTGTCCTTCATCGGGCAGTTCCTCAAAGAAACCCTAT
>BTQE01000039.1:0-25486 GCA_036985715.1 Rhodothermia bacterium | reverse complement strand
GACAGAATCGAGCGCATCGTTGATGAGCTGATTATGCTCCTCAATCGTAACGGAAATCTTACCGAAAATGACGTTGACACCGTTCTTACGCTCTTTACAACAGGCAATGGTAAGATCGCGGCTTTCGCCAAAGACACGCATAATACCCTTCTGTTCACACCGTCAGGCGGTGCCATCAAGGCAAAGACACCTAATCAGATCGTATTTGTAGAGAGTGCGAGGCAGAATGATATCGTTTTTGCAATCGGGCCGGCGGGCACCGGAAAAACATACACAGCAGTGGCACTCGCCGTCTCCGCACTCAAATCACGACAGGTAAAACGTATCGTCCTGTGCCGCCCGGCCGTCGAAGCGGGCGAGAGACTCGGATTTCTTCCAGGTGACCTGAAGGAAAAGGTAGATCCGTACCTGCGACCTTTGTATGACGCCCTCGAAGACATGCTACCGCGTGATAAACTCAGGGCTTACATGGATCGAAACATCATCGAGATTGTCCCTCTGGCATATATGCGTGGTCGCACGTTGAACAGCGCCTTCGTGATTCTGGATGAAGCACAGAATGCGACTGCGCTTCAAATGAAGATGTTTCTCACGCGACTGGGGGCCGACAGTCGGGCCATTATCACCGGCGATGTAACGCAAATGGACCTTCCAAGTCACTCCAAAAGCGGCCTGGTAGAAGCGGTCGAGATACTCTCCGGGGTCTCGGGAATCGATTTCGTTTATTTCGACGAAACCGACGTACTTCGCCATCGCCTGGTGAAAGAGATTATCAAAGCGTATTCGGATGCCGGCAACAACAATGGCCCGAACGGTCCTAAATCCTCGGAGTCCGCAGCACCCACAGAGGACGACGAATCGTAGCTGTCACCGTACTTCAGGTTACGGCACCTGAATGATCTGATTGTCGATAAGCCGGGCCGAACCAAAGTAAACCGCCGCAGCGGCCACAACAGTCATCCCTGATTCAAACGACTCAATGGGATAAAAATCGTCCGAGTTTACGATCTCAGCATAGTCAAGTTGTCCTAGACTTGCCTTCTGAAAATGAGAAAGCATCTGCTCTCGAATCGGTCCACCGTCCCTTATTCCTGACTTTACGAGTTCTTTCGCACTGGAAACAGCCTTGTAGAGGATCGGTGCCTGAGTGCGCTCTTCTGGCGTTAAATATTGATTGCGAGATGAAAGAGCAAGTCCATCCTCTTCCCTAACCGTTTGCACGCCAACGACTTCTACGCCAAGATTTAAATCAGCGGTCAATTTTCGAATTACGTAGAATTGTTGAGCATCCTTGAGTCCGAAGACCGCGGCGGTGGGCTGGCAAATGCTGAACAGCTTGGTCACGATCGTAGCTACACCCCTGAAATGACCCGGTCGCGACGTGCCGCAAAGATGATCCGTCAGTCGATCGACGGTTACCCACGTTTTTGGATCACCGTCCAGATACATTTCTCTGTGCGACGGAGCGAAAACTGCCGTTGCCAAGTCCTCTTCCTCCAGCTTCTTACAGTCCTCGTTCAATGTTCTCGGGTACGCGGAATAATCTTCCTCCGGACCGAATTGTGTCTTGTTGACGAAAATGGAGACAACTACTTGATCACCGTGCTCTTTCGCGGCCCTCGCAAGCGTCAGATGACCCCTGTGCAACGCACCCATTGTGGGTACGAGTACGATCGTCGAGCCGTCGCGGCAGCGTGAGCGAGAAAATTCCCGCATTTCACGAATGGACTTTATTACGAGCACGGATTCTGAGCCATTTTGTCAGGCAAAGCTACAAAACGCCCCGTGGTGGGGCGAATCGGTCAACACCGTACAGGGCAAAAAAACGCATTCTGCTAAAGATTTCGGTACGCCCTATTTCCTCCGGCGCCCTCCGTGCTCCATCGGTATATTTCACACTCGCATGAACGTTGATCGACCCTCAGGGACTTCTTGAGAACAGTATGACAGATTTTAGAATAGAGAAAGATTCACTTGGAGAAGTCGAGGTACCCACCGATGCCTGGTACGGTGCGCAAACCCAGCGCGCACTGGACAATTTCCCGATTTCGGGTACGCGCTTTTCCAGACGGTTCATTCAGGCGCTGGGAATCATCAAGCTTTCAGCTGCCGACGCAAATCAGGAACTCGGCCTTCTGGATGAAGAAAAGAGCGACGTCATAATTGATATTTCCCGCCAGGTGATCGCGGGAGATTTTGACGACCAGTTTGTCCTGGATATCTATCAGACAGGGAGCGGAACGTCCTCCAATATGAATGCCAACGAGGTGATTGCCAATCTGGCTACGGACCGACTTGGCGGCGAGGTCGGGAGCAAGCTGATTCATCCGAATGATCACGTAAACATGTCCCAGTCGTCCAACGACGTGATCCCAACGGCCATGCACGTGGCGGCAAGGACAGCCTTCGAGGAAGACTTGATTCCCGCGCTTCAAGCGTTGAAAGAAGCGCTCGACGAAAAGGCCACGGAGTTCGACGATGTTGTGAAAAGCGGACGAACGCATTTGATGGATGCAACACCGGTTCGCCTGGGACAGGAATTTAGCGGATATGCCGAACAAATCTCAAAGGGCATTGAGCGGGCGCGACGTGCATCTGAAGAGTTGTCGGAGCTCCCCCTTGGAGGAACGGCCACGGGTACCGGTATCAACTGTCCACCGGGCTTCGCTGAGAAAGCCATCAAAAAAATCCAGCAGGAATCCGGGTATGCTTTCAAGGAGGCTTCCAATCATTTTGAGGCACAAGCCGCAAAGGACGCCTATGTAATGGCCTCGGGGACACTCAATACGATCGCTGTGTCGCTGTTTAAAATTGCCAACGATATTCGACACCTTTCGAGCGGACCGACAAGCGGATTGTCTGAGATCAAGCTACCTGCCATTCAACCCGGTTCGTCAATTATGCCGGGGAAAGTCAATCCGGTGATGAGCGAAGCCGTTATGATGGTAGCCGCGAGAGTAATGGGAAATCACACTACGATCACGATCGGTGCTCAACACGGAAATTTCGAGCTCAATGTCATGATGCCGGTTATGACCCATGCGATGTTGGAGAGTATTGGCATACTGTCTGGAGGAATCGAGGCGTTTCGGATTCGTTGCCTCACCGGCATCGAGGTCGACCGAGACCGTTGTCGGGAGTTGCTCGAACTCAATCCTTCGATAGCGACTGCACTGAATCGATCCATTGGATATGATAACGCGTCCAAGGTCGCCAAGAAGGCCGCCGCCGAAAAACGCTCCGTTCGAGATGTCGTAATTGAAATGGGTCTGCTGAGCGAAGATGAGTTGGATCAGGTCCTTAACGTGCGAAATATGACTGAACCCGGGGTTCCGGGCGAATAACCGATCCGACAGCGAATAAAATCGTTTGAAACCAATCGTTGGCATTTCGACGTCGTTTTCTGAAGGCGAACAGCAACTCGACTCGCGTTATGTCCGTGCGGTCGTTCACTCAAGAGGTACTCCCGTAATTATCCCGGTATTCGCCGACTCCGAACCCATTGAATCCTTCCTGAGCCTTGTAGATGGTCTTTTATTTCCTGGAGGTCCGGCGATTACGCAGGGTCTGAATGGTGAGCTCCCCGACGACATCGTTCCGACCGATCAGAGGAGAATCGACAACGACTCCTGGATACTTGAAGGCGCGATGGAGCGGAAAATCCCCATCCTGGGTATCTGTTACGGGATGCAGTTCGTAAACGCTCATTTTGGAGGTACGATTTACGCCGACGTCGAGGCGCAGTGTGCACTCGAGGCACCACACAGTGAGAAACGAGGAGCGTCCGTGCACGCGTTCCGACCGGAGTCCGGTAGTCGTATCCATGGGCTACTCGGGGAGTCCGATCAGACCGTCAACTCCCGCCATATCCAGGCCATTGAGAATGTAGGGACATCGCTCGACGTGAGTGGCCTGGCACCGGATGGGGTCACTGAATCCATCGAATCAACTGACGGACGTTTCCTGGGCGTACAGTTTCATCCGGAACGAATGGGGTCGGAGATGAAACCCCTGTTTGATCACCTTATGAACCTCGCGAGCCGAAACTAAGGCGAACCACGCTCTCTTCTACTCGATATCCCAGGGTGAATCCTCCTGGGCTAGACGCTCCTTCGCCCGCTCCATGAGGATCTCCTGAAAACCTATTCCCGACGACCCTTCCGACGACATTCTGAGCAGGTAGCGACCGTCTGGATTTAGCTCCCATGCCGAACGCGGATCGGCTAAAGCGATCTGTACTGTGCGAATCAGCCTTGCTCTCAAAGCAGGTTGATCTATTTCAACGATCGCTTCAACCCGATCGTCAAGATTTCTTCGTTGCCAATCTGCACTCCCGATGAAAACTCGCGGATTATCGTTATTCCGGAAGTAATAGATCCGACTATGCTCCAGGAATCGACCGATAATGCTCACCAGACGAATGTTTTCACTAAAACGCGGAAGCCCCGGGCGAAGTCGGCAATGCCCCCGAATGATCAGGTCAATTTTCACACCGGCTTCGGATGCTCGATACAACTCCCGGATCATCTCCAGATCATCCAGAGCATTCATCTTTGCAATGATTCGTCCGGTTCCGTGCTTTCGCTGTAATTCGATTTCCTTTCGAACCAGTTGAATAAATGACGATCTCATGTCTCTCGGCGCAATGATCATGCGCCTGTAGTGCTGCTCTGGAGCATACCCGGTCAAATAGTGGAACAGGTTAATCACATCATAACCGACATCCGGAGAGCAGGTCAGCAGTCCTAAATCGGTATAAAGACGGGCAGTCGCAGGATTGTAGTTCCCCGTTCCAACGTGGCAATACGCTCGCAGTTTGTCTTCCTCCTGACGGATTACGAGCGTCGTTTTCGAGTGCGTTTTTAAGCCCACCAGACCATACGTCACGTGTACACCCGACTTCTCCAGTATCTGACCCCATTCAATATTATTCTTTTCGTCGAAACGTGCTTTCACCTCTACCAGCACAGCCACCTGCTTGCCCAGTTCGGCTGCTTTTCGGAGGGCCTGGACAATAGGAGACTGGTGCGACGTCCGGTATAGTGTCTGTTTGATCGCCAATACTTTCGGATCGATCGCAGCTTCTTCAATAAATCGCTGTGTGCTGGCTCCGAAAGATTCATAAGGATGGTGAACCAGAATATCTCCATTTCGGATCACCTCGAAAATGTTGGCGCGGTCTTTTGATTCACCTTCGTGTCGGAGGCGCGCGGGTGTCACCGGGTCCCATTGCGGAAAAAGGTTATCCGGTGAGTCAAGGCCTGCAAAAAACGAAACATGCGTGAGATCCAGATCACCGTTTACTTCGTAGACATCTTCATCCGTCAATGAGAGTTCGCGCATAAGCAGCAAGCGGGCCTCTCTGGGCATGTTCTTCTGGACCTGTAGACGAACGATTGGGGCAAAACGCCTCTCCCGAAGCTCTTCCGAGATCATTTCGATCAAATCATCCGCCTCTTCGTCGTCCCGGCGCAGGTCTGCATTTCTCGTGATACGGAACGCCTGGACGCTCACAATGTCCATACCCCTGAACAGGTCGGATATATTATTTGCGATAACCTGATCCAGAGAAACGTATCCGCCTGTGTCTTCGAGCTTGATCCAGTGCTCCTGGTTGGAAGGCACCTTGAGTCGCGCAAAATGCTCGGTATCTCTTTTCGGATGCTTGAGCAGGACTGCCAGAGACAGACTCAAGTTCGAAATGAACGGAAACGGGTGTCCAGGATCAACTGCCAGCGGAGTGAGAACGGGAAAGATGTGGGTCTGGAAATAATCTCGGAGCCACTGTTTCTGGGCGTTCGTGAGTTCGTCATATCGGTATATGCGAAATCCAGCCTGTTTGGCAAGCAATGGTTTTAGCGTCTCTTCCCATACTTCCGATATCTTTTGGCTCATGGCCAAAACGGCCGGTCGACAGAGTTCGAGTTGCTCGAGCGGGGTTCGACCATCGGGCGATAATTTTTGAACTCCCGCAGCCACCTGGCGCTTCAGGCCGCCAACACGTTTTCTGAAAAACTCATCCAGGTTGTTGGACGTGATCGAAAGGTAGCGGACGCGTTCGAGTAGCGGTGTTCGATCGTCCATGGCCTGGTACAGAACCCGCCAGTTAAAATCCAACCAACTGAGTTCTCTGTTGAAATACAGCCGGGAGTCCGAAAGCGCTGCCCGTTTGGGTACTGTTCGAGGAACGGTAGCATGCGGCACAACTTCTTCGACAACACGATTGGCTCCATTCGTCGAAAGTCTTCCGTCCGTTTCCGCCATCACTTCCGAGCGATTACCCATCTCTACACCAGTTATTCCCTAAAAAAATCGTTAAACGTCAACAATAAACTTTCGCTCCGCGACGAACTTTCTCATCTCGTGAAGCTTCATCATTTCGTTCTGTAAGTCCCGCACATCGTTACCAGCCTGCTCCTCTTTGAATATTCGATCTTTCTGTTGCCTAATTGTCTGATCGATCCGATCCAGCTTCAGATGCATAATGGCACTCTTCGCTGCTTCGACGGCATCGTCATTAAATTTCGGGACCGATATATTTTTTCGACGTTTCCAATTTTCCGATGGCTCAATGTCTGTGGTCAGAAGTTCAGTCGAGAGCTCTCGAACGTCATCTCCAAGAGTACCGCTTACAAATACCTTCTGATCGATAGCACCCTTTTCATACATTTCTACAAGGCATTCCGCCATGTGGCGTGTCGTGCCGGGCGAGAAGTCTGAGAGAGCCGTATTCCCCAGAATCAATTCTACGAGCGGAAGGCCCTCCTCCAGCATCAGTTTTAACAGGGTCTTCTCAGCAGGATGACTTCGTGGACTGTGAGCCTGTTCTCTTGTGTCTACGGCGGTCTCATAGCTGCCGGTCCTCCGGTTTCGCTCTTTTGTTGCCACCCGCTTCCCGGACAACCGCCTATTGCTCTTGTCTATTTCTCTCAAGACGCCTCTCAGCTCCATATCAGGAATGTCCAAGGCGTCGCTCGCAAGTTTTAGATAGGATTCTCGCACAAGGGGATCGGGGATTTGGGATATCGATCGAAGGATGGCGCGCTGTACGTCTGCCTGTCCTTCCGGCGTATCCATCCGCCCGGCCATGCGCGATCTGGAAAGTATAAAGTGAACGAAATCTTCCCGATGTTCTTTCAAATAGGACTCGAATGCTTCTCGCCCAAATTCCTTGATATAAGAATCAGGATCGTGGCCTTCGGGAAGCGCAACTGCGTAGGCCGAGAGTCCCTGACCAAGTATGAGGTCTATGGAACGGATGGCGGCTCGAGCTCCGGCGACATCGGCGTCATAGAGCAAAACAATTCGTTTCGCATACCGACCTAAGAGCCGAATCTGATCCTCAGTGAGGGCGGTCCCACAGGTCGCAACCGAGTATTTGAATCCCTCTTGATGAAGGGCAACGACATCCGTGTATCCCTCAACCAGAAGCGTCTCTTCCCGACCCCTGATTTCCTGACGCGCCTGGTACAAGCCGTAGAGCACTCTCGACTTGTTGTAGACGAGCGTTTCAGGCGAATTGATGTACTTGGGTTCATCCTTCGCATCAACGACTCGGCCTCCAAAACCGAGCACCTTGCCTACGTGGCTGACGATCGGAAATACGATTCGATTCCGGTAACGGTCATAGTAACCCTCTTTTTCTTTCCTCGGTATGATGAGTCCTGCCCGTTCGAGAAGCTCTGGCTTCAAGTGACTCTTTTCACTACTCGTAAGCAGATCATCCCACTTATTCGGTGCAAATCCAATCCCAAAACTCTTAACTGACTCGGTTGTTACGCCTCGGGCCTTCAGATATCGTCTCGCCTCTTTGGCGTCACCGGAGTTTTTTAGGGTTTCAAAGAAATGGCCTGCGGCAAATCGAAGAGCATGATAAATCGCGTCCGTCTCAGAGCCCTCTTCTGTCGATTCGTTCGATTCAGGTACGGAGACGCCGACACGATCGGCCAGCAGTCTGATGGCCTCGGGAAAACTCAGACTCTCTATCTCGGTAACAAAATTATAAACGTCTCCACCTACGCCGCACCCAAAACATTTATAGATATCCCGAGCCGGATTGACATTGAATGAAGGGGTCTTTTCCTGGTGAAAGGGACACAATCCTACGAAATTCGATCCTCGCTTTTTAAGCTGGACATAGTCGCTCACAACATCTACGATGTCTACCCGTGAGCGTACTTCTTCAATTATTTCCTGCGGAATCTTGGCCATGAAGCCTCTTGTTACGGGAGACGCTTGTAAACGCCAGAATGCTCTGATGGATGCCGAATAGACACAAAAAACTCCTGGACGAGATTAGACGGCATCAAAGACGTTTTCAACGGAATGTGGACGTTTTTTTTGGCCGCTCCGTAATGTTTCTTCAGGGTCTCTTCAGAACCACAAAGATAATATTTCTCGCAACCCCCTCGTTTGAAGCTCGTATCCTCCTGGAACTAAAAAGAGAGCGCTTGCAGAATCGTGCGGACCATCCGTGACTCTTAATTATTTATGGCCGTACGATCGCTACTAAATTTCCAATTTTCCGATCAACGAACGGTCTAACAGCACCCATGAAGATAGAAGGAAAGATCACGTATCAGGATTTGGAGGGGGGATTCTGGGGAATTATCGGATCAGGTGGAGACAAATACGTCCCCATTGAGCACTTACCGGAAGAAGTCCAGGTAGATGGTCTTGAGATCAGTGCGAACGTCGAGCCTGTTCAGTTGTTGGGAACGACTATGTGGGGAACGCACGTTAAGGTTACGTCGATTTCGGCCAGGTGATGAGTTCGGAAAGCCTTACACCCTGTAACATACACTAGCACATTGAGCATCATGTTCATTACCGGATTATTGACCGTCGGAGCTTTTCTTCTCATCGCCAGAGCTGCTACAAGGCCAGAGAAGAGCCCAATCATGATGCTGTCTGGCATCGCCATTCTGGCTCTTTCCGTTCTTGGACACACGTTAACGTTTACTTCGCTGTTCGCCGCCGTGACGGCACTCACCGTCGAATTCGGGATCGGACTGGTCCTGGTTGCCGGATTTCTTGCACGCAAGAAGATGATGGCGCGTCCCTTTTTCTATCTCGGATTTCTATCGTTGATTGCGAGTGTTCTCCTGATTGGAATTGGCCGGTTCGTACGATCCGATTTTGACGTCAGGGAAAAAGCGACTCTGATTGTCGAACTCGGTCCAGATGATCAAATTGATGAGCTTGCAGAACTCTTCGTTCAGTTTGATGCGCGGTACGAACGAGCTTTTCCAAACTTCACGTTGGGCATGGACGAAGATTTGTCGCAGGTCTTTCTTGTTTCGGTTGATGGCCGGCGTGCAAGAAAACTAATTCGTGCCCTCACCGCAGATTCTGAAAATATTGACTATGTAGATTTGAATTGGACGATCGGGCTGGAAGAACCGATCGTCACCGAATCCGTCGATTTTGATGCGGTCGAAGTCCTTGAAAATGACCCGCTCGTCAAAGAGCAGTGGAGTCTTCAGGCTATCAAAGGGCATGAGGCCCATGCCTATCTGAAAGATTTGACTCCGGTAAGGAAAGCTCGCGTGGCCATCGTGGACACGGGAGTGGATGCCTCGCATGAAGACATCAGCTCCGTATTTGCAGCGAGCCCAGGAAACGCTGACGTTCACGGACACGGAAGCCACTGTGCGGGAATTGCAGGCGCCGCTACCAACAACGGCGTCGGTATTGCTTCATTGAACTGGGAGGGTCGATTTGTTGAGGTAACCGGCTACAAGGCCTTGAATGATCAAGGCATGGGAACCGTCGAGTCCATTGCTCAGGCAATTCTGGATGCCACGAGGGCGGAAGCCGATATTATTTCGATGTCGCTCGGTAGCAAGTCTCCGACGGCTCCGAAAACGATTGTCGATGCGGTAAAATATGCTCAGAGAAACGATGTGATCGTGATCGTATCGGCAGGCAACTCGAACGAGGACGCCATTGACCACATGCCTTCCAACATTCCAGGTGTCATCGTCGTCTCGGCTGTAGATGAGAATCTTCGAAAAGCTTCGTTCTCGAACACGAATACATCTCTAGGACGGCCAATTGCAGCCCCTGGTGTCAATATTCTCTCTCTTAGAACACGAGGCGGATACGTTCGCATGAGTGGAACATCCATGTCTACACCGGTAGTCTCCGGTCTCGTAGGTGTCATGCGCTCACTGAATCCGGACCTGAGTGCAGAGGACGCGTACAAAGTGCTCAAAGATACGGGCCGAGATATCCGGGACACGGCCCGGATCGGTCGCCTGATAAACGCAGCCGAAGCCATAGAAACAGTACATTCTGGGAAGTAAATCCAGCTGATTGCGTTCCACTTCGATCATGTCTGAATTTCCATTGATTCGCGCTGCGGTGACAGATGACGCTTCCGGTATTGCCCAGATTTATTCAGAGTCTATACTCGCACGAGACAGCACCATGGACACGGAGCCTGTCTCGGAGGCGGATATTCTGCTTCTGCTTGAATCGCTCACTAAAAGAGAGGCCGTTTTCGTCATACTGACCGAGTCCGGCTTACAGGGCTGGGGCATCGTAAAAGAATACAGCGATCGCCCAGGGTACGCGGTCGCCTGCGAAACGTCCGTCTATCTATTCCGCGAAAGTCTTCGTCAGGGCCTTGGAAAGCTCTTGCAATCTCGACTCTTGGAATTCGCTCAGTCGGCCGCGTACCACCACGTCGTAACAAAAATCTGGGCTGACAACGATTCGAGTATAGCCTTCCACAGGAGCTGCGGATTTACGCTCGTAGGGGTTCAAAAAGAAGTGGGGAGAGTAGACGGAGTGTGGAGAGACGTCGCGATCATGCAATGCCTCCTGGACAAGGAAAACTCCTGATTACAGCGCTGCCGAAACGGGACCATCGCAAAAGATGTAATCCACGTTATAGAATACCCGTGTCAGATTACCCTCTGGGTCTACCACAAAGTGAGATCGACCCTCAAGGACACCCGTTCTGGGATCCCACGACATACCCTGAAATCGTTCGAGGACTTGCTCGACTTCATCGCGCTTCGGGCCATCGACCCAGATGACGTCGACGCCACGAATATCGGTGATCACATTGACCGGATCTTCGAGGCGAACGGCGAATACGGTTCCTGGGAACTCCTCGTTAAGGGTCTTAGAGATTAAGTCAACGGTTGTTGCTGCCGGGACAAACACAGTTTTCATTCCGATTTGGACAGAGGGGCTCAAATTCGACATTTTAGAACGATTCTGAGGGTACCAGATCTGGTATACCTATCTAGTACGGGAAGAAACCCGTTTCTTGCACTCTGAAGGGTATTTGGATCACATGAATCACAAGATTGTTTGACTTAGCGCCACAACGCAGGATAATCGGGTTCTATTACCGTCCATGACGCTCCAGGAGCCACCATATTGTGTACGAGAGCTTGATAAACGGAAAAGAAAAACGAGTAGCCTACGAGCGCGTAGCGGAGCGTATTTGGCTCCTGATCGACGAGTCCACCGACTGGGTGGGTGCAATGGCTACCGTTGTCTGTGAACTCCACCATGCCTTTGACTATTTCCATTGGACCGGATTCTACCGGACAATACGTCCAGAATGGCTTCAAGTGGGTCCCTATCAAGGCGGGCACGGATGTATCGATATATCATTTACGAATGGGGTTTGCGGGGCTGCGGCACGGACCCAGAAGACGCAACTCCTCAAAGACGTAACCCAATTTTCGGGTCACATTGATTGTTCGCCGACTACGCAGTCTGAAATCGTGGTTCCGATCGTAACGTCATCAGGAGAGACCGTGGCGGTGCTGGACGTCGACTCAGACAACGCTGCTGCATTTGACGAGTTGGATCTGGAATTCCTGGAGGCGATTTGTAATGAATTGGCCGCTCGGTACGCTGCATAATTCCAGCCTTCGTCTGGACTACTGCGTGAGGGAAATCGAGTCGGTGCGATTAGGCTGCTCAGAGTTATACCGGACTCCTTTCGGGGTCTTGTGCACGTGAAATCACTGCAACGCGTATCACGAGTGATCGGCCCTAAACGATGCATTCTGACAGTAAAAAAATGGCCCGATCAGAGTGTTTGAAACGAA
The DNA here is from genome assembly GCA_036985715.1 of Rhodothermia bacterium. Classification (GTDB taxonomy): domain Bacteria; phylum Bacteroidota; class Rhodothermia; order Rhodothermales; family UBA10348; genus SMXL01. The sequence goes on along the minus strand of BTQE01000039.1, from coordinate 13,409 downwards.
CCTGCAAAGCGGGCATGTATTTGCCCGGGAATCAGGGAAACCGGGCCCAGATACGGATCCAGAATAATGTGTTATAAAAATTTGATTTTACTACGCTTATGACTAACGTTTTCTTGCCCTCACGAAGTAGTAAATGAGGGGCACAATTTGTATCTTTCGGCTACCCAAATTCGGAAGATTTTCTACTCATATTTGACACTTCTTACGGGCTCATCCAAAAGCGTTGTTCCGGGTTTGTTGCCGTGGTCGAACCGGACTGTATACGCAATCTCTGATGCATCGTAATTCTTCTCATTTCAGGTCCGCATGGAAAACGATACCGATCGAATCGTCCCGATAAACATCGAGGAGGAAATGAAATCGTCGTACATCGATTACTCGATGTCGGTGATTGTAGGAAGAGCCCTGCCAGACGTCAGGGATGGACTCAAACCGGTGCACCGACGCGTGCTCTACGGTATGAGCCAGCTGAGTCTGAATGCCGGAGGGCCCTACAAGAAGAGCGCGACCGTCGTGGGTGAGGTGCTCGGAAAATATCACCCTCACGGTGATACAGCGATATACGATACCATGGTGCGCATGGCCCAGGATTTTTCCATGCGTTATCCACTCGTTGACGGACAGGGAAATTTCGGGTCAATAGATGGAGATTCTGCAGCCGCCATGCGGTATACGGAAGCTCGAATGACGCGCCTATCAGAGGACATTCTTACTGATCTCGCCAAAGAGACGGTCGATTTTCAGGAAAATTTTGACGGATCGCTTCAGGAGCCACAAGTGCTACCTGCTGCCATTCCCAACCTGCTCATTAACGGGTCAGACGGCATTGCCGTGGGGATGGCCACCAAAATACCTCCCCATAACGTTGGCGAAGTCATCAATGCGGTTATTGCCTACATACAGAATAACGAGATCGATATTGATGGGTTGATGGAGCATGTACCTGCTCCTGACTTTCCGACGGGTGGAATCATCTACGGGCATGCGGGTGTGCGAGCTGCATATCACCTGGGCAGAGGCCGTGTCGTGATGCGGGCGAAGATCGAAGAGGAGGAGATCAGAGCTGGCCGCATGGCCTTAATCGTCAACGAAATTCCATACCAGGTTAATAAGAGTACGCTCCTTGAGAAAATCGCTGCTCTTGCGCACGACAAGAAAATTGACGGTATATCAGATCTTCGCGACGAGAGTGATCGCGATGGCATGCGCATTGTGATCGAACTGAAGAGGGATGCCGTTCCACTTGTCGTAGAGAATCAGCTCTACAAGTATACCCAGTTGCAGTGGACCTTCGGCGTAAATATGGTTGCGCTGGTCAGCGGCCGACCGCGCACACTTAATCTGAAGCAGATGATCCTTCATTATGTCGATCATCGGCATGAGGTTGTACAACGACGGACAGAGTTCGAGCTCCGTAAAGCGGAACAGCGGGCCCATATTCTGGAAGGATTGACCATTGCACTGGATCACCTGGATGCAGTGATTACCATTATCCGAAATTCTCCGGATACCGCCGTAGCCCAGGAAAACCTGATTGCGGGGGTCTTACCGTCCCACCTTACAACGGATCAGCTGGAACGGTTGGGACTTCCAACAGATGGCGAATCTCTTTTCACGCTCTCCGAGATCCAGGCGAAGGCCATTCTGGATCTACGCTTGAGCCGTCTTACCGGGTTGGAGCGCAAGAAAATTGAAGACGAATTTGAGACAGTCCTGAAAGAGATCAAGCGCTTGAAGACAATCCTGGGTGATAAGGATTTGCGGATGCAGATCATCCAGGATGAACTCCTTGAGATGCGGGACAAATACGATGATGAACGCAGAACTACCATCGATTACACGGGCGGCGGTGATATTATTATCGAGGATTTGATTGACGATGAACAGGTTGTCGTGACGGTCTCAAGACAGGGCCTGATCAAACGTACGATCACTACAGAATATCGACAGCAGGGCCGCGGCGGCGTTGGTGTTCGCGGCTCAGGTATGCGAGACGAAGACTTCATCGAACATCTGTTTGTCTCGAGGAACCACGATTACCTCCTGTTTTTCACCGACCATGGCCGGTGTTACTGGTTGCGTGTATTTGAGATACCTGAGGGTGGTCGGACGGCCAAAGGCCGCTCTATCCGTAATCTCATTCAGATTGCTCCGTCAGATCGCCTCCGGGCAGTCCTGAATATTACGAAGTCGGATTTTGAAGACTTCGAGTTCCTGAATGCCCATAATGTCATGATGGCGACGCGTCGCGGCCAGGTTAAAAAAACGAAATTGGAAGCGTTTTCCCGGCCACGCGTGGACGGAATTATTGCCATCTCGATCGATGAGGATGACCAACTCATCGAAGCGCACATGACAGACGGGGAAGCCGATATTTTATTAGGAGCATCCAACGGAAAGGCCATTCGTTTCGCAGAAGAGAACGCGCGTCCAATGGGTCGAAATACACGCGGAGTTCGGGGCATCAGGCTCTCAGAATCCGAGTCGGTCGTAGGTATGATTGTGATGAACGACGGACCACGAGATGTTTTAGCCGTGAGCGCGAACGGATACGGGAAACGTTCGAAGATCGAAGACTACCGACGGCAGGGGCGCGGCGGAAAAGGCATCATTACCATGAAGGCCACTAGCCGCACCGGTCCCATGGTGGCCATAAAAGGTGTTCTCGAGTCTGATGATCTCATGATATCCACCGAAAAAGGGATCATGATTCGCTTTAAGATCTCTGGAATCCGATCCATGGGACGGAACACGCAAGGCGTACGAGTCATTAATCTGAAAAATGATGATGCCATCGCTGATGTCACCCGTGTCATCCTCGACGAGTAGAATGGACAGGAAAATGGCTCCGATTTGAACGAAGACGATCAGAACGACGAACCGTAACCGTCTATACGTTGTTTCCGCTACTCACCTCCGCTACAAGTCGGGACCCGGACTCTTCAGTTTTACCACTAATCAAGACTAAGAAATTATTATGTATGCAAGGAAAGTCGGCCTGGTCGTTTGGGTACTTCTCCTGACACTGACGTCCGTGACTTCAGGTCAGGATCTCAAAACCCCCAAGGAAGTTTTTGAGGCCAATATCGAAGCGACCGGGGGGTTGGAGGCGTGGAATAGCATCAAAACGATGTACGTGAAGATGGAAATGGTCATGGATATACAGCAAATGAGTTTGACGCTTTCAACTGAATCGTGGGTTATCAAGCCGGATTACCTGTTTTCAAAAGTCAAGGTTAACGATGCACCCCCTGAATTTCCGGCTGGAGCCGGGAACGTGACTGCGTATATCACTCCTGACGAGGGATGGATTAATAGCTTCCAGGGACGACAGGATTTATCCAGCTTGCCAGCCGCCCAGCGATTTCAGTATGAGTCGGCCATGCAGGTCAAAGAAGAGCTTACACGGCTCACCAAGCCAGATTCCATGTTTGTAATGCTCGAATCAGAGGAATTTGATGGTTCGATGGCCTACGTCATCGAAATGAAGGGCGAACCAAATGCCACATTATTTTATGATCACGATTCACTGCTTCTAGTCGCGACGAAAATTCCCTCTCCGATGGGTGGAGATCCATTCGTCGTGAGATCTCTAGACTACGAATCCATTGATGGCGTGAAGATCGCGCGTTCGACTGAAGTAGACATGGGCTCTTTTGGGTCCCAAACGGCGAGCATCCGAAGAATTGAACTCAACCGAGACATCACTCCTGAAAAGCTGGCTGCGATGGCTGAAGAGTGATAGGAACTGCCTCGGGACTTTAAAAAAAGGAGGCGTTTTATTGAAACGTCCGCTTTTTTATTGACTTGAATATACGACAGTCGATCCGTGCTACTGATTCTCGACGACTGCGATTACCCCATTCAAAATATCCAAACCCCTGTCTATATCGTCGATGGTTACAGTCAGAGGAGTCCTGAACCGGATGGACTGTAGTCCACAGCCCAACATGATCAGGCCTTCATCATAACATTGACTCAGCACGCTATCCCGGAAGGCGACGCTTGGTAAGTCAGCGGCACAGAAAAGACCTCTGCCACGAGCGTTGGTAACGGACTCATGTTCATTCTGCATGTTCTGGAGGCGCTCGAGCAGGTAGTCCCCAACCTGCGCGGCATTCTCAACCAGATGATCTTCTTCGATGACCTCAAGAATCCGATCAAAGCGGACCATATCTACGATATTACCGCCCCAGGTTGAGTTGATGCGGCTGCCCTCACGAAAAACGTGCGCGTCGACTTCATCCAGCTTGGAACTCGCTAAAAAACCACAGACCTGGGTTTTTTTGCCAAAGCACATCATATCGGGTTTGACCCCCAGCGCTTGGTGAGCCCAGAATGAACCCGTCATGGCGACTCCGGTCTGTACCTCGTCGTAAATCATGAGCGCATCGTTCTCATGAGCTAGATCCTTGATGGCCTTCAGATACTCCGGACGAAAATGATTGTCGCCTCCCTCTCCCTGAATCGGTTCGATAAGGATACAGGCGATTTCGTCCTTTCGATCCAAAAACGCTGTCTTCGCCTGTTCCAGTGAAATATTTTCCCGCCTCTCGAGATCCTCAAGATGACCCTCAAGCGGGAATTCGATTTTAGGATTGGATATCCGCGGCCAATCAAATTTCGGAAAGTTCTTGGTCTTCCGCAGGTCTGCAGTATTCGTCAGCGAAAGGGTGTAGCCCGATCGACCGTGAAACGATTCTTCAAAGTGGAGCACCTGTTCCCCCACTTCACGATCGTACCCTTTCTGGAAGTTTTTTCTGACCTTCCAGTCAAATGCCGCCTTCAGAGCATTTTCGACCGCCAGAGCACCACCAGAAATAAAGAATGCGTACGGCAAATAATCCGGTTTGGCGATTCTTGCAAAGGTGGCCAGGAATCGCGCCATAGGTGTTGTTTGGATATCGGAGTTGGTGATTTTGTTCACCGCAGCTTCAAGCAACCGTTCAAGAAATTCCTCATCCTCGCGAAGTTTGGGATGATTCATTCCTAGAGCACTGGAAGCATAAAATCCGAAGAAGTCCAGATAGTTTTTCTGGGATCGCTGATCGTAAAGATTAAGGCCTTGACTCTTGGCCAGATCCAGGACGATGTCCATCATGCCCTTGGCATTCAAATGCTCCAGATAAATTCCCTCGACGTTTTCCGGAGAGATGTTCTGCACCTTTGTCAATTCCATATAGTCATTTTTTATAGAGAAGAACGATGCATGATCGATCCGCTCAGTGGAAAATAAATCGATTTCCGAACGGGTAGGCCCATTTTAGAAGCGCATCAAGATAGAACTTTTCGGTCGAAACTTCATCGCCAGGCTCGGTCCATTTAGGGATCATAACAGCCGACGGTATGTAGGTCCGACACGCGTGATGAAGCAATCCGTGAAGAGGCATACAGGTTAGAAAGCCGTGCGGTATCGGCCATTATGATCGAGAAAAAGAAAATTCGAACTGCTTTTCGCCCAGGCGATATTTCCCTGCAGGCTAGACCCTCGTCGAACGGGGACGAAAACCTTCTGATTGAGCTGCCTTTAGTGGATTCGACAACCCAGGATTCCGACCCTGGACGACGCCCTGAATGGCTGCGCGTAAAACTGCCGTACGGAGAGCGCTACCGCAATTTGGTTGAGATCATTGACTCGAATGATTTGCACACGGTGTGCCAGAGCGCTAGATGCCCCAATATGGGTGAATGCTGGACGGCCGGGACGGCTACGTTCATGATTCTCGGAAATATCTGCACGCGGAGCTGCGGTTTTTGCGCAGTGATGACAGGTCGACCGGATCCGGGGCTGGACTACGATGAACCGCATCGAGTCGCCCGCGCAGCAAAACTTATGGGAGTCCAACACGCGGTGGTGACCAGTGTAAACCGGGATGAACGACAGGATGGCGGCGCACCCATATTCGCAAAGACGATCCAATGCCTGCGAGAGGAAATCGTTGGTTGCACGGTCGAAGTGCTCATACCGGACTTTCGAGGAGATCGGGAGGCCCTGCAGATCGTCCTCGACGAACGACCGGATATTCTGAACCATAACGTAGAGACCGTTCCGCGCCTTTATCGCACGGTTCGACCTCAGGCGATATATGAACGCTCCCTGGAAGTACTCAAGATCGCCAAGAACAGCGGACTACGAACGAAGAGTGGCATCATGGTTGGCCTGGGAGAAAAGGACGAGGAAGTTCTGCAACTCATGGACGACTTCGTAGAAATCGGTGTCGATGTAATGACCATCGGCCAATACTTGCAGCCGACGCGCCTCCACTTGCCTGTTCACGAATTCATTCATCCCGATCAATTCGGTCGATACAAGGTGGCCGGAGAATCGAAAGGGATTGAGCATGTCGAGAGTGGTCCACTGGTTCGTTCTTCTTATCATGCCGGACAACACGTCTGAGAGCGACCCTTGATTCAATTGTCTCTGAATTCTTGAAAGACGAATCGGATAAGAGCACAAGGATTTTCGATTTGCGCCGAGAAATGCGCTCGATCCGCGCGGCCATCTCGAGCCTCGACCAACAGACCGTCGTCGTTCTTCTCTTCAGCGCAGTTGCGGTCATTCTTCAGATGAAATTGGGAGACCGGGCATTATTCCGGACTGAGATCGCTCCGTCGGTAGGCATTGAATCCGTTGGCCTCGGTAGCTGGACGTGGTGGTTTGTGGTTCAGGGTATCCTGGGTTTCGTCTTTCCCGTCCTGATTCTCCGCTACGGATTCAAGCGATCGTTGAAAGAGATGGGTCTCGGCCTTGGGGATTGGCGGTTCGCCTCTGTCATCGGCGGCATTTATTTGCCCATTGTCATTCTCGGTACATGGGTGTTGTCAGACAGCGGAAATTTTCAGGCGAACTATCCTCATTACGGGCCTGCAGCCGTTGACTGGAATGTTTTCTTCGTGTACGAAGCCGTATTTATCTTCTACTGGATGGGGTGGGAATACCTTTGGCGAGGATTCGTTCTGTTCGGCACAGCCAGAGTTTTCGGTATTTATGCCATCTTTATCCAGACCGTTCCATTCGCCGTTCTTCACTACGAAAAGCCAATATCTGAGGCTCTCCTTGCGATCGTCGGCGGCGTAGCGCTAGGGGCTCTAGTCTGGAGATCGCGCTCATTTTGGATCGCCGTCCCTATTCACGCGGTTCAGATGCTGCTCCTCGATCTTTTCTCTTCGCTTCGAATCCGGACCGGTGTTTCGGGTATTACCCCCGGATCATTTTTCGAAATACTTGACAAGCTCTAGATCACGGACGTCCTCTGGTGGACTAGTAGGCGTACACGAGCGAAACAATGTGGCCTGAACCGCCAAATCCTTCCTCAAATGGAATTAGCGCATAGTCAAAAGTGATCTCCGCGATTGCCAGACCAATCCCAAATGAAAATTTTCTTAGAGCATCGTTGGAAATGTAGCCGGCTCGCGCAGTTACTGTATCAAGCACCTCCCCCGCCAGACCCACATGAAGTTGTGTGGATTCAGAAACGCTGTTGTGTGAGACTTCTAAAACCAACGAAGTTTTCAAGAGCGCAGACCCGTCGTTTTCCGTCAGGATTTTGAACGGAAATATCTCCGAGCCCACTCGAAGTATTTGAGGCAACTTGGTGCGCACCGCATTCAAGCGATCCATCTTCCCAACGTTTTGAAACGCAGCGCCGAGAATAAGCCCACCGCGTATGAGCGATGTCTGAACACCGAAGTCGAAAGCATATCCATGCGCTGAATTGACGAAAATCCGCTCCGAGAGGTACTTGGCTGTAACTCCTATTCGGATAGCGCCCAGGTTTCGGCCGAGCGAGATACCGGCGTTGACGAACTGGGCGTCAAAGAAACCGAGCGCCTCTCCCGGCCTTTCCCGAGCCTCCAGGTCACCTGCTCCCGTTGCCGTTACATAGAGACCAACACCCGTTTTCTGACCGAGTCTGAATTTCGACGATGCAGCATAGGTACGGATGTCAGCGATCCACACATGGTGGGAGACTGCCACTTCGTTTGGACCGGGTGCAGCAATACCTGCGGGATTCCAGTAGGTCGAAAACGCACCATCTTCGGAAGCAACACCAACGTCTCCTCGGGCCATTCCAGCTGCATCCACGCCGAAGCGTAAGAAAGAAAGCCCACTGTCCTGAGCCATCGCTGTCGATGCTGCACTAAAACAGAGAGAAATAGTCACTATGAGCAGGAGAACTCTTCCCATTTCATTCCTTCTGTTACAAAAATAATCGAAGTGTGAGTAGATGCATTGTTCCGGAAGCTGGAGATTCGACCGAGAACGCATATTCAAAACGGGCATCCAATTCTCCGACGGTCTGCTCTATCATGAATCCGGCAGACGGTCGAACGCCCCCGAAGACCTCGTCACCAAGCTGCTCCAGTCCAGCCCTTACTACAAACTGCTTCACAAGTTGATATTCCATTCCGGCTCGTAACCGACTTTCGTATAGGACAAGTCGGTCCGTATCCGACCGCTCAACAGGCTCACCTCCAAAGATGGAAACACGTTTGGAAACCACGTCAACCCGTCGGAATCGAGCCTCAATTTCTCCGACCAGGCGAAGACGCTGATCCAGCCACTGGTTCATGATACCAATTCGCAGTCGAGAAGGAAATTGGTCGGTCGTCTTCTTCCCGCCCGAACCGTTTATGCTGTTTGTGCTCCATTGATATCGAGCCAATAAGTCGTCCAGAACAAATGACAAGTGAAGGTCTTGAGAGAGGCGAAACAACAAGCCAAAGTCAATCCCAATCGCAACAGCCGGATCGAGCCCTTCGAAAAGATCGGTCCGGAAGAATTGAAGTCCTATTCCGGCGGAAACCCTGTCAGAAAATTGAATACCAAATGACAGGAAGCCTGCATATTCATCAATTGAGAAGTCACCCGTATGGAATCCGCTGTTATCTCGACCATCAATGTTCTCGACGGAGGCATGAATGAGACCCACAGCGACGCCGGCTTTTTGTCGTAAAGGGGAGCTCAGTTGGAGGAATTGAATGGATCGGTCGAAACTCAATAGACCAACGGTCGCATCGATATTCTGACGTTGAATGGCTGTAGCCAGAGCCGGGTTGTAGTAGGGGCTCGTCCCGCCTGAGGCGTCGGCACCCACGGCATTGCCCATGGCGATCCCCCTGGCTCCGAAACCAATCCGGGAAAAGGCCCCGGCGGATTGCCCCATCGCCCCGCGGCTGATGCTGGAGCCTACACCGTAGCCCACACCATATCCCAAAATCGCAATAAGGGAAATATTGGCCGATATGGTTCGTAGAATGCTCATTCTATTACCAGGATTTTTCCACGAAATCGGGCACTCCCCGCACGAACTTCATAGAAATAGGCGCCGTTGGCAACACGAGCTCCGTCGTCACCCTTGCCATCCCACCGGGTATCTGAAATCCCGGGCGGGGCGCTGTCTTCCACGGTCCGCACGAGGTTCATTCCGAAATCAAAAATTCGAATGTCTACATTTGATGCGTTGGCCAACTCGTACCTTATTCGAACAAACTGGTCAGCAGCGGGCGAAAACGGATTCGGATATGCGAACGTGTCTACGCTCGGTACGAGATCGTCGGGCTCGGTTGGATGGAGTGGCACATCGGTGCGATGAAGCTCCCAGGAAACGCCCCCATCAGTGGTTCTTAGCAGGCCGTCACCCGTCCCAACCCAGACTGCCGTTCGCGTCACTTCTACGGAGAATACGTTGGATCCAGGGCGTACGATTCTTTCGCTACGTGTTCGATCCCTGAACTCCCGGACGGATTCCCAGAACGATCCACCGTCTCGACTGATGAACAGCCCGTTCTCCCCTGCTGCGTAGACCGTGAGTCCGTCGAATGCAAAATCATAGATGCGCTCCCCCCGCAGAGCCTGGTGAAAGGTTTCGCCCTGATCCCGCGTAAACGTAACACCAAATTGTTCACCCGAGACACCACTCGTATTCCACGTGGCCATCCAAAGGGTTGATTCAGACCCGTTTTGCTGCTCCTCGATAGAAATCACCCACGAGCCTGTTAGTGAGCCGCTGGTGCCCTCAGCCTTGAATCGTGTCCACGATACACCTCCGTCTGACGATCGGTTCACACCTCCTGCGGTTCCCGCCCATATGGTCCCGGCGTTGTCAACCAAGACGGAAAATCCCATGTGGTTGAGCGATCCACTGCCTCCACGTTGCGGTTCCAAACGAAACGAATACGTGGAATCCGGATGTATAAAATCAAGATTATCCGGGGGCAAGACTACACGGCTCCACCTCCGACCGGAATCGCTGGACCGCCTTATGCCGCTCGCCCATCCCGCCACCCAGATTTCCCCCGACGATGGATCGATTGAAACGTCGAAAGGTGGACTTTGCTGGGGGACAATAACGGCCAGAGCGCCGAGAACGGATGATCCATAAACGACGGTCGTGTCGGTGGGTTGATCCAACTGAGGAAATCGATAATTGAAATTCAACCCACCGTCTTCAGAGACCAGAAATCCGGCTGCGGTCTGAACGTTGTCGCCAGTAGACAGGTCATTTTTCCCCAGGCCGACGACAACGAGATTCTGCGATACGTCGAGAGAAAACGCTCGATTGGACGACCCGAACAACGAATCCGACTCTACCTGGCTCCAGGACAAACCGCCGTTTGTCGTCAGGTTCATATATGGACCAACCCAGAGCGAATCTCCGTTGGCCTGAAGATTGGCGATCGAGTTGCTCAGAATCCCGTATTTGCTTTGGGCCAAGGCACGGCCGAATTTCGAATCAACCGCGGCGGTTTGAGCATAACTTTTGGACGGAGCGACAAATAGACTCAACGTGCCGCACACCAGCAGAAATGCGGACAGAAACGTTGGCCTGAACACAATCAGATATGATCGTCTAACTCCCAAGACTCATTCCACCACGATGATTTTAGTGACCGTCTCACTCTCTAAGCCTGCGCGATCTATGGCCTTGAAGACAAAAATGTTGTCGCCCGGAGTATTCGACGAATCAAGCTCAATCGTCAGCGTAAATAAACCGTCCCCGGCCGTGACGTCCCCGCTGTTTGGAAATCCTGCGTTGCAGTTAGCCCCTCCGCCGTCGTCACAGAGTTGCAACGTTGATTTCCCGTTTACTTCAACCTGCACGGACAGTATGTTCGCGAGCCCGTCGGGGTCGGATACGTGTGCGATAATCGGTACCTGTATGGCCGGCTCACTCGGGCCCGGTAGGGTAACGCGATCGGGAATATCTATCGCGTCGATCTGCGGGGGCTCACTGATAGCGTCCACAATGAGCGTCCCAACGACCTGATTACCCAGGCTCCCAGCTTGATCCGAAGCAAACACCTGCACGGTGTAGTTGCCGATTTCAGCCACCGGAATCTGGAGATTGATATCTAGCGCAACATGGCCGTTTTCTGCGACGACAATCTCTTCTGATGCGGCAGGGTCGCGACCCGGAATGGGCGACACGACAAGAAAAAATATTCGATCAAGATCACCATCTGCGTCGGCCACATCGACCGCGACGTTCAGCATGAAGCGGGCGATACCGGCTTGAATACTTCCAGCCGGCAATTCATCCAGCAGCACACTCGACGGAGAGAAAAAGAGGCCCGAAAGAACGGGAGATCGGTTCTCCGTCTCTACGACACCCGGGGCCGTATCACACCCTGCGAATGCTACAAAAAGCAGCAGTACTGGTAAGAATTCGAAATAGTTGCGCATGAATCAGCACAAGCAGTTGTCCGCCTTACGGCATCACCTGCATCACTTGGAAAAAGAAAGAATCAGTAGCGATTGACGATCATAAGGTGCTGATCAGAAGCATGCGGCCTGAATTGGAGTCATTCCCGCTGCTTGAGTGGCTATATAATGTAGAGAGGCTTGATGCTGAATGAAAGTGCAAAAATAACTAGCCCAAAGATGGCCAGGATTTTACGCCTGGACGTAAGTGGCTCCATTTGCAGGACCGGAGGATGGTCCACTCGGATGAGCAAGACGATCAACAGGGTCCAGATCAACCAACCTGTATAGCCGATCTGCTCTACCATCCACGGACTCCAGCGAAGAACCGCGATTATAGCGATTACACCAAATAGCCAACCAACGATTAATCGCGGCTCGTCTTTAAAGATTTTCTGGAGGTAAAACAGAAGCACGAACGCGAGAATCAGCCATGACGGGAATCCGGCCACCGAGGTCCACTCGCTCATCATCGGACCGATGTCGTCAATAAAACCGACCCCCCCGGAAATCAGAAGTATCAACACAAATCCTCTCGCAAGACGACGATGCCACTTCGGTCCAACCAGGGCATACAACATATGACCCCCATCCAACTGTCCTACCGGTAGGAGATTGACTGCGGTAAAGAACAACCCCAACCAACCGGCGAAGAGCACCGGATAATGATACATCTCCCACATCGGTGGGACATCTGTAAAAAATTGGGTAAGCAGCCAATAAAGTGGAGTCTGACCCACAACGAGAAGATATTCGCCGGCACCAACCGAGACCTCATCGAGCGACTTTGGGAACGCTCCAAACTCGAGTACATAATCCTTTAGCGCCTGGTGTTCATAGAGGTCGGCGACATAGTCGAGCGACGGCAACGTGGCCAACCCGAAGATCAACACACCCAGAGCCACAACAAAACCCGCCATGGGCCCGGCTGTACCGATGTCAAAAAGCTTTTTCATCGAGGGAATCTGCTCCCGGATTCGAATGATAGCTCCAAATGTGCCAATTCCATTCCACGGAAATGGGATGAAATACGGTAGCGACGTACTCACGTTGTGCTTTCTGGCGGCGAAGTAATGTCCAAACTCGTGGACACCGAGAAATAGAAGCAGGGATGCTCCGTATCGAAGACCGTCCAGAAGGAATTCCACACTGATCCGGCTGCCGAATAAGCTGATCCAATTTTCGGAGGCGGCATAGAAATCATACCGGCCGGCCATTTGACCACCGGCTATGATGGTCGAGATGAGCGTGGCTAGAAAAAGAAGTGCGTGAAGCCAGTAGCGATCTTTAACGTCGGACTCGGCATGCGGATAGAGTTCTCCCTGAACCGAGGCTCGTCTTCCGAATATCCGTCCTGTTTGCCCCGGTTGATCTGGTTGCTCCAACGAGTGTGACTCTTTTTAAGGTTGACGTGAAAAGAAAGCCTACCGTACGAATCTAGGCAGCCGATGTTTTCACCCGGTTGCAGAATTTCAATCAAGAGCGGCAATAAGAGCGGCAATAAGTTTAACGAAAAGAGATAAATCAGGAAAGAGAATTGAATGCCGCATCAATACGTCTCATCGCTTCCTCCAGGTCAGTCATCGAAGCGGCATACGATATTCTTACACCGTAGGGGCCGCCAAAAGCATGTCCGGGTACCATGGCTACATTGCATTCATCCAGAACGTAGAAACACATCTGCTCGCTGTTCTCAATTACTATT